>JAHFGE010000109.1 GCA_023247575.1 Candidatus Omnitrophota bacterium
ACTGGATAAAACGGGAAAAATTGCGGGCATCTTTGGAGTTAAAATGCTGCAAGGGGTCATAATCAATCACGTCCCCATTAATACGGGAATCAAAAGCCGAGGCATCAATATGAGTGATGGGACGAATACCGCTTTGACCCGCTACCAAAGACTTCCAAAACTTTTCAACACCGCATCCAACGGGTGAAAGAACGCCCATACCAGTAATAACGACCCTTTTTTTCTGCATGGTTCGTCACCTAAAGTATTATACTGTTCCTCACCATAGTCCCGAGCCCCTTGACGAGGGACATAATCAAAGCCCCTATTAAAATTTTGCCCCCGCTGCTGTCTTGCGACAGCAAGACGCGGGGGCAATTATATAAAAAACGTTAAAAATAATTTAAACGTTGGCTTTTTCTTCGATGTATTTGATGACATCCCCAACAGTCTTCATTTTTTCGGCATCTTCATCAGGGATTTCAATGTTAAATTCTTCTTCCAAGGCCATAATCAATTCCACCGTATCCAAAGAATCAGCACCCAAATCATCTACGAAAGATGCTTTCGCAGTGACCTCTTCAGACTTGACACCCAATTGCTCTGCAATAATAGACTTGATTTTATCTTCTACTGCCATTGATAAGCCTCCTTGCTTTATATTTCTTTATTGTCAAATCGCCAGACCACCGTCGACTACAATAGTTTGACCGGTGATATAATCAGCGGCTTGGGATGCTAGAAACAAACACACCCCTGCCACATCTGATGTTTCTCCAAAACGCTTTAAAGGAATATGTTCCAAAATTTTTTCTTGAACGGCCTGGGACAATTTATTAGTCATATTCGTACGAATATATCCTGGAGCCACGACATTGACCGTTATGCCACGGGCGGCTAATTCTTTCGCTACAGATTTAGAAAAACCTATGATACCGGCTTTACTGGCAGCGTAATTGGCTTGCCCCACGTTTCCGATTATGCCAATAATGGAAGAGATATTGATGATTTTACCCTGTTTGGCCTTCAGCATTGCTTTAGCCACAACTTTGGTGACGTTAAAAGTTCCTTTCAAGTTAACTTTCAACACCTCGTCCCAGTCTTGATCATTGATATAAAAGAGCAAATTGTCTCGGGTAATGCCTGCGTTGTTGACTAATATATCAATGCACCTATGTTTGTCAAGAAGTTTATTGACAGTTTCTTGCACCTGTTGCACCTCAGTCACATCACAGGCATATCCGTGAGCTACCCCACCTTTTTGTACAATCTCCGTTGCTGTTTGATGGACGTACTCGGCATTACGGCCGATGACAATGACCGTGGCCTCTTGCTGCGCAAAGGCCTGGGCCATCGCTTTACCGATGCCGCGGCTGCCGCCTGTGACGAGCACTACCTTATTTTTAAAGGACATGAATTCGTTACCTCAAACAATTTGCCTGTTCCTCACCATGATATGGCGTTTATCATAAGCAGGCAACCTCTCTCCTGCAAGGGAAAAAATTAAAATGATTAAAATGATGTTTTATATGAAACACAACGAGCTTGAGGAATAGCTTGAGGTTTATCGATACGTAAAGACGCCTTCTGTAACCCTTTATAACCTTTAAGCCTAGCCATAATCCTATCAGCCAGTTTCTCTAATAAAAGGCAACGGGAATTTTCTACTGTTTTAATGACTGTTTTGGCTATCTGTTCATAATCAAGGGTATCAGAAAGCTTATCCGAATGGCTGGCCTTGCGGGAATCGTAACTTAAGCTAATATTAATGATGAGTCCCTGTCTGTTTTTACGTTCCCAGGATTTGGTACCGATAATGGTACGCACGCGTAAGTCCACGATTTCAATGGTTGCCATTACACCAAAGCCTCTCCCCCATCCACTGCAATAATCTGACCGGTGATATAGGTGTTCTCTAAAAGAAACTGCAAGGTTTCTACAATATATTGAGGGTCCCCCAAAGTCCTTAAAGGAATCATTTTAACGCGCCTTTGACGATCATCTGTTGCTCCATGAACCGGAGGCAGAATCATGCCCGGAGAAATCCCGTTGACTCTTACCCGCGGCCCCCAGAGCACCGCGGCCATCTTGGTAAACTCCGCCAAAGCCTTTTTGGTTAAAAGATAATCGGCGTAATGTGTAGTATATTTGGCTACATTGGTATCGATAAGATTAATAATCTGCCCTTTTTTAACCAATCGGGCAAATTCACAGGACAAAATATAAGGTGCTCTAAAATTGATATTCCAGTGAGCCTCAAAAAGATTTAAATGTTGAGCCCCAAATTTATTAGGAATAAAAATGGAGGCGCTGTTGACAAGCACATTGAGATCGGTAAAAGCTTTGTGTACCTTGGATACTAAAGCAGTGGTTGCTTCAAGGTCTGATAAATCACAAGTAAAGAGTTCACAGCACACTTGTCTTTTATCAATGTCCCGAGCAGCACTCATAGCTTCAGCCTTGGACCTATGATAATGAAGGGCAATGTTGTAGCCTTGGGCCGCCAGGGCCAAAGCCATCTGTCGTCCCAGGCGTTTACCAGCTCCAGTCACTAAAGCTGTGCCTTTAGATTTGTGTTTCATGATATTAAACTTAGGAATTCTTTGCGGGTGGCCTCCTCCTTACGGAAAGCCCCCAAAAGACAGGATGTTTTCATTACAGAATTTTGTTTCTCCACTCCCCGCATCATCATACACAAATGTTTGGCTTCAATAACAACTCCTACCCCTAAAGCACTCGTCACTTCCATCAGAGTGGTGGCAATCTGCTTAGTCAAATTTTCCTGCACTTGAAGACGTCGGGCATACATATCTACAATACGTGCAATTTTAGAAAGCCCGATAATCTTCCCCTTAGGGATATACCCTACATGAGCTTGACCGAAAAAAGGTAATAAATGATGCTCACATAAAGAGTAGAGTTCAATGTTTTTCACAATGATCATTTCATCATTATCGGAAGGGAAAATAGCATGGTTAATAATTTCCTGGATATCTACTTTATAGCCATGGGTCAAAAATTCAAAAGCCTGGGCAGCTCTCTTGGGAGTCTTACGTAAACCTTCACGGTTTGGGTCTTCCCCTACAACTTCAAGAATTCGCCGATAAAATTGTTCCATAGTCTTATGTCCTTGTTTAGTGGTGTCATTGCGAGCGAAGCGAAGCAATCTTTTAAAAGATTACTTCGTCGCTTCGCTCCTCGTAATGACACTTGAACGCAAAGGCCAATAATAACACAGCCTATTGCCAATGACAAGCGCTATGCTATAATCGCCTTCTATGATTTCTCTAGCCGATTACCATATGCACACCCCTCTTTGCGGACATGCCACAGGCACTCCCCAAGAATATGTCAAAGCCGCTATGAAAATAGGCTTAAAAGAAATGGGGTTTTCCGACCATGCTCCCATGGTGCACAAGCGCATGCCAGGCATCACGATGGATTTCCACCAGTTGCCTGGCTATCAAAACATGATTCAGGACGTTCAAAAGCGCTTTGCCTCGCGAATAAACATTAAAATTGCCTTAGAGGCAGATTTTGTTCCAGGGTATGAGGCCAAAACCAAGCAGATGATCGAAAGCTTTCCCTATGATTATATTATTGGATCGGTGCATTTTATTGATGATTGGGCGTTTGATGATCCTGATCCGGCTATACGCGAATACTGGAAAATTTATAATGTTAATGATGTTTACCGCAAATACTATACCCTTTTAAGGCAATCAGCCAAAACAGGCTTGTTTAATATCATTGGCCATTGCGATTTGCCTAAAAAATTTGGGGCCAGAGCCACGGTCAATTTAACCGACGAAATTCGCTCTACGGCCAAGGTCTTTAAGGAATGCGGTGTGGCTATTGAGATCAATACGGCGGGTTTGCGTAAACTCGTGGCTGAAATATACCCTGCACCAGATTGTCTTAAAATTTATTATCAACTAGGTGTCCCCTTGACGTTTGGATCCGATGCCCATGATCCTCAGGATGTAGGAAAAGATTTTGATAAGGCTCTGGATTTAGCTAAATCTGCCGGGTATACAGAATATTTGATATTCAAACAGCGCAAAGTAGAGCGCAAAATAAAACTATGATTAAAATTCAGGGTTTTGATCACGTTGCTATCAATGTTCGCGATTTGGATAAAAGTGTCCAGTTTTACACTGAAATCATCGGTTTAAAAATCACTCAACGGGAACCCTCTAAACCTGGCATCGAATATTTCTTAGACTGCGGTCCTTCGTTAATGGGAATTATTCAAGCCAAAGATTTCAATGATAGGCATCCCTTTGCCAATGAAGGCTTAGGAGCCAACCATTTTTCTTTTCGTATCCACTCTAATAATTTTGAAAATTTTGTTCAACATCTGGAAAAACATAACGTCAAAATCGAGTTTGCTAAAAAACGCCCTCAATCCTGGTCGCTATATTTTTATGATCTTGATGGTAACAAACTTGAGGCTACAGCCTGGCCTGTAGAAGATGGTATACCAGAAAATCGACGGGTAAAAGAAATTTACGATAGTAAAACTAAATCGTGGAGGAAATATGACTAGAGAAGGAACCAAAGCCCCAGACTTCAAAGCCGCTGCCAGTAACGGTCAAACCATTACCCTTAAAGACCTGAAAGGCAAAAATGTGGTTTTGTATTTCTACCCTAAAGATGACACTCCTGGTTGTACCGTAGAAGCCTGCGGTTTTAGAGATACCATCAAAGATATTGAAAAATTAGGCGCAGTGGTTTTAGGAGTCAGTCCTGACAGCCTGAAATCCCATGAAAAATTCATAAATAAATTTAAACTCCCCTTTACTCTGCTGGCTGATGAAGATAAAAAAATCGCCAAAGATTATGGCGTTTGGGGGAAAAAATCCTTTATGGGCCGCACCTATATGGGTGTCAACCGCACTACGTTCATCATCGATAAGGATGGTAAAATCGCCAAGGTCTTCGAGAAAGTCAAACCCGAAGGGCATAATTGGGAAGTGATGGAAGTATTAAAAACGCTTCCATAACCTTAAAAAGGGCACTCTCCTGATCTGTCATAGGTTTGTGCCCTTTTTATTAAAAGCTTACCAAATACAACAATTTTTACTTTTTACAGGCTGAACAAACCACAAAATAACTAGCCAACAAAGCCAGTCCAGCTAGGCCCACAATGTCATAAACAATA
>JAHFGE010000004.1 GCA_023247575.1 Candidatus Omnitrophota bacterium
GGGTATCGTGCGGCAATTCTTCAAATCCTGCCACCGCATCTGTGCTATGAAGATATTCATAAAGTTTGGAGGTGTTCCAATACCGGCGATGGTCCATAAACCCGTGGGCTCCCATACCTAAACCGATATACTCTCCTCCCTGCCAGTAATTTTTATTATGCCGTGACTGAAAACCATCCTTGGCAAAATTGCTGATCTCATATTGTTGAAATCCATACTCTTTAAGGATTTCTATCACTTCTTGATAATGCTGTGCTATTTTCTCTTCATCGTCGAGCTTGAGGCCTTGAGCATAAAAGCGGCTTTGGGGTTCGATCGTCAAAGTATATAACGACAGATGCTCGCCGCCTAAAGAGGCCATCGCCGCAACATCCGTATGTAATTCATCTTCTGTTTGGGAAGGAAAGGCGTACATCAAATCCAGATTGATATTATCAAATCCGTTCTCTCTTAATAAGGCATAGGCGGCCTTGGCCTGCGTGGTGCTGTGGCGCCGTCCCAGGGATTTCAAGTAATGATCATTGAGGGACTGAATGCCTAAACTGATCCGATTAACGCCCCATTGTTTGATAGCTTTAGCTTTTTCTTGATCCATGCTTTCAGGATTAACTTCCAATGTAATTTCACATTTGCTGTCTAAAGAAAAATATTTGTTTACTATTTGCATTAATCGCCCGAGCTGTGTGGCCGATAACAGCGACGGTGTGCCGCCGCCTATATAAACGGTATCCAGATGCGCCCCCTGATAATGTTCGGCCTCCTGCTCCAATCGGTTTAAATAATCATCGGCGTAATGCATTTGCGCCACCGCAATAGGAAACGAACAGAATAAACATTTGTGCGAACAAAAGGGAATATGAATATAAATGGAAGCAGCTTTCATAGGATGGTCATAAAAATTTTTAAAATTTTTTTTGCATAACCTCATGCATATGTTACTATCTTATTAACAAATCAATCCTTAAGAAAGGAGAGAGAAGATGGCAAAGAAAAAAAAGAGAACAGCCAAAAGGAAATAGGATCTGTTTTCGCTTTTCATTGACATAAAGCCCTCTGGATGATCAGAGGGTTTTATGTTTAGATGTTATCCTCACAAAAATAATCCCTACCTCATACAAAATAATCAATGGCACGGCCAATAAAACCTGCGAGACAACATCCGGCGGCGTAACAATAGCGGCCACAATCAAAATAATCATGATGGCATGGCGGCGTTTCTGCCGTAAAAATTCAGGCGTAGCAATCCCTATCTTGGCCAGGAAGGCTAAAATCAAAGGTAACTCAAACGTCACTCCAAAAGCGATCAACATGTTCGCCAAAAATCCCATGTAATGGCTGACCGTAATCATCGGCTGCATAGAGGGGGAAGAAAAACTCATCAGAAACCTGTAGGTCAAAGGAATACCAACAAAGTAAGAAAAAGCCACACCTAAAAGAAAAAACAACAAAGATAAGGGGCCAAAGAGTGCCACGAATTTTTTCTCATGAGGCCGCAGGGCCACGCCCACGAAGACCCACACCTGATACAGTGTCCAGGGAAAGGAAATCAAAAACCCCATGACAGCGGCCAGCGTCATATAGGCACCAAAAGCTTCGGTGGGTGCAGTATAAATTAAATGTCCGGCAGGTTTGATGATCCATGGCAGAATTCTTCCTACAAAATTATAACAGGCCAGTGTGGCTATGATAAAACCAAGCAGGATTTTAATCAGCCGTTGGCGCAGTTCATCCACATGGATTAAAAACGATTGAAAGGATGCGGGAAATTTCACTTCGGGTTCTGGTCAGCCGGTTTTCCGACTCCCTGATCTTTTTCAGAGTCGGTTTCTTCCTCAACATCTCGCAGATTCTTTTTGAACTCGCGAATAGCTTTTCCAATAGCCGCTCCTATTTCCGGTAATCTCTGAGCGCCAAAAAGCAAAACAAATACAATCAAAATTAAAATCAGTTCGCCTGTACGTCCACCCATAACATCACGCTCCTTAATTTGTCCCGACGTTATGTCGGGACGAATTAATCCCGACCCCGCTTCTTGCATTCTGCAAGAATGCAGCGGGGGAGGGATCTACAATTCTGTTTTATTGTATAAGCTCCTCCCCGCCCCGACAAGGGAAATTTATCTCCCAGCCAAACGAATGAATTACTCAGAAAGACGGATGATGACGCCTTTACGCCTTGCACGGGTATAGGCATGGTCCAGCAGGCGCAGGGAGATGATTGAATAGAGTAAGGCCAAGGCAAGTCCAGCCAATAAAGGGCATGCAGTATGGGCGCTAAACCCATACGATTGGCGGAAAAATTCCAGAAAATGGGTCATCGGTACCAGCAAAGCTAAATTTTGGAAAAACGCAGGCAAGACATTAACCGGATAATAAATCCCGCATAGAATCATAAATAAATGCGCAAACATCCAAGCCGTGATCTCCACCTTCTGGCCAAAAGATAGAATCAGAATATTGACCATAATACCTAGAATCAAGGCGCACAAAAAAAGCCCCAGCAGAAACCAGACCGTAACAAAAAATCCAGGCAAATGAAAACCGAACCCCCACGTGGCGGCAAGGGCCAGCAAGGTAAAAGCAATAAATCCCCGTAAAATTCCTACCAGCCAAGTACCAAATACCCCCTCAGTTACTCCTACCGGTGCCAGTAAGGTGTGTTTGAGACTTTTAGACCACAACTCGTAAAGCACGGTATAGCCTACATCCAGCTGAGTGATCTGCAAAATCCCCGCCGCCAATGCTCCCGTCATAATAAAGTTGAGGGTTTGCCCTCCTAAATTAATAAATTTGGCCATCAGGCCTATGGAAACCAGGCTAATGAGCGGCCAGAAAAACACATCGGTCATCACAAATAAATTGCGAGAGGCAAAAATAAGGCTGCGATAGGTAAAGGCAAAGCTGCGCTTGAACCAATCAGACAAACTGCTGTCGTCCTTGAATACCTTTCCAGGGCCGGATCCTGTCAAAAGTGGAGATTTAACCGGTTGTCCCTGATTACTAACCGTCCCTGCTAATTGAATAAAAACCTGTTCCAGATCGTCGGTATTATGTAAACGTTTTAATTCTTCAATAAACTTAAGTTTAATGATCTGTCCCTTTTGAATAAAGGCTACTCTCTGGCACAATTCTTCAACTTCAGCCATATTATGGCTGGTCAACAGCACCGTGACTTTACGTTTGTGAAGAATTTCACGGATAATCTGGCGAGTTTTTAAAGCCACGTCGGGATCAAGGCCGAGGGTTGGTTCATCTAAAAAAAGAATTTTGGGATCATTGAGCAAAGACTTGGCCAGAGACAAACGCTGCTTGGTCCCCGAGGAAAGTTCATCAAAACGCTGGCCCGCATAATCTTTGAGGTAAAACAATTCCATCACTTCCTCAACCTTGTGCTGTAAACCGATCCCCGACAAACCATAGAGCCATGCATAAAATTTTAAATTCTCCTCGACGGTCAGACTGAAGGCATAATTGGGATAGCCCGAGGACATATTGATGAGACGGCGGATGGCGGAAAAATTCTCTCTTCTCGATTCGATGCCTCGAATTTCAATCCGGCCGCTGTCAGGCAATAACAGTGTCGAAAGGGTATTTAAAAACGTGGTCTTGCCGGCTCCATTGGGCCCCAGGATGCCTAAAATTTCCCCTTCTTCAACATCCAAATCGATACCGTCCAAAGCACGGATGATGTTTCCTGATGGAGAATACGAACGGAAAGTCTTTTTTAAGGCACAGACCTGAATGATGGGGGGCATAAAAGGGCAAACATTTTCTTTTTGTAAGCTTCCACGCCTGGCTGATCAAAAGGATTGACGCCCAGAAGATAACCGGAGATGGCTACGGCTTTTTCAAAAAAGTAAAACAGGTGGCCTAAATGAAAAACATCCGCCTGGCAAAGGCCGATGGTCATGTTGGGCACCCCGCCTTCAAAATGGGCAGCAGCGGTAGCTTCATAAGCTTTCTTATTGACGAAATCAAAACTTTTGTCCGCCACATAATTAAACCCATCCAAATTATCCGCCTCATGGGGAATAAGTACATCATGTTGGGGCTTATCCATGGCAATAAATGTTTCGAAGATATTGCGTTCCCCCTCCTGCATTTGCTGTCCCATAGAGTGTAAGTCCGTCGAGAAAATCATGGAAGCAGGAAAAATGCCTTTGCCGTTTTTGCCTTCGCTTTCACCAAAAAGCTGTTTGAGCCATTCTCCGACATAATGCGCCTGAGGATAAAAGGAAGAAAATACCTCGATCTTTTTGCCCTTACGATAAAGAATGTTACGGATGGCGGCATAGCGATAGCAGTTATTTTTATTCAAATCGGCTTCTTTGTATTCCTGCTGGCCTTTTTGCGCCCCTTCCACCAACGATTGCACGTCAACCCCGGCCAAAGCCAGAGGAACAAGCCCGACGGGGGTTAACACCGAAAAGCGCCCGCCAACATCATCGGGGATGACAAAGGAACGATAACCTCCCTTGTCGGCAATTTGGCGCAGAGCTCCCTTTTTAGAATCCGTCACACAAATAATACGTTTTGTTAATTCCGAGGGGCCACATTGAGCTTCCAAGAATTTTTTTACCGCTCGAAAAGCAATGGCCGGCTCCGTGGTCGTCCCGGATTTAGAAATAACAACTACACCTGGCCGTTTACCTTTAAGGGTTTCAAAAAGGTTATACAAATAATCGCTGGAAATGTTGTGACCAGCATAATAAACAGGGATTTTAGATGCATGGCCCAAAAATTCCATGGCAGCCCGAATCCCCAAATAGGACCCCCCAATGCCAATGGATACCAGACAATCACAATGTTGTTGGATCTGGGCCGCTAAAGACTGTAATTCTTTTAAAAAATTTTTCTGTATTTGGGAAGGCAACTCGAGCCAGCCGATAAATTCCGATCCCTTGCCTTTTTTCCCATGCAGATCTGCATGGGCCTTGGCAACGGCAGGAGAAATCTTTTTAATATCTTCCTCGTTAACAAAACCTTTCAGGTATTGGGTATGAAAAGAAATCATGGGGATAGACTTTGGTCGATGATTGCTCCGCCTAGCACCACGTCATCTCGATAAAACACCACCGACTGTCCTGGTGTGACGGATTTTTGAGGCTGAGCAAATTCCAGACGCACATGGGCCTGGTCCAAAACTGTCAACTGAGCTTGCACTTCGGGAGAATTATAACGAATTCTAGCCATGACTTCTATGGTTTCTTTGGGAATTTCCATACTGACCCAGTTGGTTTGGCTGGCGATAAGCCCTTTGGAATAAAGTTTATCCAAGCCTGCGATGTACACCGTATTGGTCTTGGCATCAATACGGTAAACATAAACGGGGTAACCTAAGGCGAGCCCCAGCTTATCACGCTGGCCAACGGTGTAATAAGCAATGCCTTTGTGCTGGCCCACCACCCTGTTTTGATCATCCACAAAATTTCCCGGAATCATGGCTTCTTGGCCCACCCGGTCTTCTAGGAATTTCTTGTAGCCTGCAGCCGGTACAAAACAGATATCCTGGCTTTCGGGTTTCTCGGCGGTATTTAGCTTATATTTGCGGGCTAGGTCCCGCACCTGAGGTTTAGTCAAACCTCCCAGAGGAAAAAGCACCGATGGCAAAGTTTCCTTAGCCATGCTGTAAAGAAAATAGGACTGATCCTTCTGGCTGTCGGTGGCTTTTTTTAGCTCAAATCGATGATTGTTCTGATTGAATTCGATTCTACCGTAATGGCCGGTGGCAATATAGTCTGCTCCTAAAGATTTCACTTTGCTGTAAAGCGTACCGAACTTCAAATGCTGATTACAGCGCACGCAAGGGTTTGGAGTGCGGCCGCTTAAATATTCTTTAGTAAAATCCTCGATGATGTAATCATTAATGTCAGCGGCAAAATTAAACACATAGTGAGGGATATCTAAAATTTCCGCAGCTCGTTTGGCATCGCTAATACCCTCAACCCCACAACAGGATGCACGGCCGTCGTTATGAGTGATATTAAAACACATGGTCACCCCAACGGTGTTATAGCCAGATTCTTTAATTAAGCCTGCTACCACCGAAGAATCCACTCCGCCGGACATGGCGACGAAAACTGTTCTTTTATTATTATCCATAAAAATCCCCGCCCGTAATTTCTTTAATGACCCTATACGTCGACATCAACAGGTATTCCAATTCATCCATCTTAATAACCAACGGTGGCAAAATAACCACCACATTCCCTAACGGCCGCAAAATAACCCCATATTGACGCGCTGCCTGACAAACACGCGTCCCCACACGGCCGTCCCAACGTCCTTTTAATTCAATACCTGCCATAAAACCGCACTGGCGCACTTCTACGACGGAAGGGAGATTATAAAACATCTTTAATTGCTGAGCCAGAAATTTTATTTTAGGGGAGAGCTTCTTTAAGGTATGCTCTTTTTCAAACACCTCCAGATTGGCCAAGGCTGCCGCACAAGCTAAAGGATTTCCTGTGTAAGTATGTCCGTGAAAAAATGTCTTCTGGTCTTTATAGTCAAAAACAAAGCCATCATAAATCTTTTGGGTGGTCAGGGTGGCTGCCAACGGCAGATAGCCACCGGTCATCCCTTTGGCCAAGCATAGAAAGTCAGGGCTGACCGCCTCCTGCTGGCAGGCGAACATTTTTCCTGTGCGGCCAAAGCCAGTGGCGACTTCATCAGCAATCAAAAACACGTCATATTTGGAACAGAGTCGACGAAATTCTTTTAACACTCCTTTGGGCCACACCAACATGCCAGCGGCTCCCTGAATCAAGGGCTCAACAACCAACGCCGCCACAGACGGCGCTTTCTTCTTCAGCAACGTTTCAAAATCATTAACCGCTTGCCAGCCTTGCCCTTTTAAAGCCACCGTCTTAAAAATTAACCCCCGATAGACTTTATGGAAAAGATCGATGCCCCCGACACTAACAGACCCCAACGTATCACCGTGATAGGAATTTTGTAAATGCACCAAGCTACGCTTATTCTTGTGTCCTGTATTTTGCCAGTATTGATACGCCATCTTCAAAGCAATTTCCACCGCGGTTGAGCCGTTATCCGAATAGAAAACTTTTTTTAAACCCCTGGGAACAATCTCGATAAGCCTTTTCGATAATTCCACCGACGCAGTATTCGCTAATCCTAACAAAGTGGAGTGGCTGATTTTGTCGATTTGCCTCTTGATCGCCGCGTCAATCTTTGGATGGCGATGGCCATGCACATTGACCCATAAAGAGGAAACACCATCGATGTAGCACTTGCCTTCAGTATCGATCAAATAAATACCATCGGCCTTATCAATAATGAGCGGCTGATTTTGATCCGCCAGCCAATCCTTCATCTGGGTAAAAGGGTGCCAGAGGTAGCGTTTATCCCAGACCTTTAATTGATTTTTAAATTTTGACATTTATTAAATATTTCTTTGGCGGTAAATTTTTTTAAATAGGGGATAATTCCCAAAACATTAACCTTCGATAAACGTCCAATTTCAACAGGATTTGTTTGTTCCGCGATACCTTTCTTTTTAGGAGTCATGTCGCTAAAAATAATCCCCTTGATTTTAAGTCCGTAGGCTTTAGCCTGGTTAATGGTTAACAGCGTATGGTTAATGGTCCCTAATCCCAGTCGAGAAACAACAATTACTTCGGCGTTTAATTCACGAATTAAATCGGCATTATAATAGTCCTCGGCCAACGGCACCATCAGGCCGCCAGCACCCTCGATAAGAATTACATCATGACGATCAGTTAATTGTTTGAAGGCTTCTTTAATTTTTTGAAGGTCAAATTTAATGTTCGAACGCCGCAGAGCTAAATGAGGTGATAAGGGCTCTGGCGCAAAAATGGGATTGATGAAAGAAATGTCCTCTTGAAGTCCCAACGCTTTCTTAAGAAACTGCGCATCATTGCCTGCACATTGCACCGGCTTCATGACCCCGACATTCATGCCCTGCTTTTGCAACAAGAGCCCCAAGATATAGACTGTGATGGTCTTTCCCGCGTTGGTATCCGTCGCGGTAATAAATATTGGTTTACGCATGGGCATTAATCCAAATAATTTCAAAGGTGATGCGAATGCCATTGTGATAAGGATAATTTTTTAGACAATAGGCATTGGCCTTCTCTAAACTGGTGGCTCCTACAAATGCACCATTGGAGAGCACATTAGCGCCGATAGCTTTCAGCCATGTCAAAACCTCCCAGAGGTCCTTAAACTGAATGTGAATACGTTCATAATCGACGTGGGATTGCCCAAACCCTGCCTGCTTCAGACTTCCTTCGATCTCTTCCATCAAAGGCAAACGGTTCAGAGGTCCGGCTACACCAACGGCCTGCAAAGAAGCAAACAGTTCTTCACAGGTATAAAACCCAAACAAAGTTGCAGCCAGCACACCTTTTTTGTCTAATACTCGATGGACTTCCTGGAAAGCCTGCGATAAATCCAAAACCCATTGATAGGCCAGATTGGAGATGACCACATCCATGCTTTCATCCTTAAAAGGTAACCGATGGGCATCGCCACAGATCCAATGGATACCCTCATCTTTTTCTTTGGCCTTAGCCAACATCCCTTCGGAGAAATCCATGCCCGTCACATCGCTTTCAGGAAAATAAAATTTGGCTTTAGCAGTCAAATAGCCGGTACCGCAACCGACATCGAGAATATGGGTTACCTTGGCCAGGTGTATAATTTTTTGTACCAGTTCTCGACCGATTTCCCGATGGAGACTGGCTAAAATGTCATATTGGTCAGCAGCCTCAGTAAAGGCTTTGCGGATTTTGTTATTAAGGGTTTGCCACATCGTTAAATTCTCCGTAGAGACGAGGCAATGCCTCGTCTCTACATTAATTAATCAAAAAATTCTCCAAGAGATCATTATATTGTTGAGGCTTGGTTAAAAACGGCAAATGGCCACATCCGTCGATAAAATCCAGACGCGCATGGAGCATATGTTCCTTGAGCCATTCCATCACATCTTTAGGACAAATATAATCCTCGGCGCCGGTAATAAACTGTACAGGGCAAACAATTGATAAGAGTCGATCACGCAAATCCGTTTTCTCTAAAATATCCAAAAAGGCCTGCAAGGCTTCGCGCCGTGGCACTGGCTCATTTTGGCGTAAGCTTTTAAGGTCTTTAAATTTTTTTGACTCCCTTTCCTTCATAGTAAACAGCGAGCGAAAGAAAATATCCAAAATGGAGGCATAATCACCATCAAATTGCTCGCTTAAGGTACGAATTTTTTCAATATCAAGCCCTGCCGGGTAAGCGCTGTTTGCCCCGAGCGAAGTCGAGGGGCGGGCGAATTTAGGGATCGACCCCACAAAGCTCATGCGATGAATTTGCTCTGGAATCCGACGATAAAGTTCTAAGGCGACTAAGCCCCCCAAAGAACTGGCAACGATGTTGATCTGCTGCAAATCCAAAGTTTTTAAAATGTCGTAAAGATCTGTGGCCATTTCAGCAAGAGTTCCCCTTTGCCAAGGGCTTTGCCCGTGCCCAGGCAAATCGACGGTCAACACCTGATAATCGCTCTCGAAAAAAGCTTTTTGGCCTCGCCACCACTGGCTGCTGCCTGCAAAGCCATGAATAAAAACAAGCGGCTGGCCTTGACCGGATATTTGATAATACATATTTTTATAAACCCTTCATGCAATGTAATAAAAAATCCAAATCCTCCTGAGTATGCGTGGCCATGACGGTGACTCGTAGCCTAGCCGTATGCATAGGCACCGTTGGCGGGCGTATGGCCTGCACAAAAATTCCCCGCTCCAGCAATTGTTTGGATATGGCCAAAGCTTTAGATGAATCTTTGACCACCACCGGAATAATGGGAGTCGTTGATTGCAAGGTATCGAAACCTAAATTTTTTATTCCTCGACGAAGATGCTGCGCATTGCTTAAAACCTTGCGCCGGCGCTCCTTATCCTGCTGGATAATATCCACCGCCTCACAAGCAGCCGCTGCCAATGCCGACGGCATGGCTGTCGTATAGATAAAACTGCGAGCATGGTTGATGAGATAGTCACAGAGATTCTTTGAACCAGCCACATAAGCCCCAAAACATCCGGCCGCTTTAGAGAGAGTGCCCATTTGAATATCAATCTGATTCTGTAAACCCTCCTGTTCTGCCAGGCCGGCGCCATGCTCGCCGAAGATACCAAACGCATGCGCTTCATCGACCATCACCAGGGCTTCATAGCGGTGGGCTAAATCCGCAATTTCCTTCAATCGTGCTGTGTCCCCATCCATACTAAAAACAGTATCAGTAACAATCAAACGTTTCTTGAAAGTGGCGGAATCTCGAAGTCCTTGCTCCAAGGCTTGCATATCATGATGAGCGTAGCGTTTTAATTGAGCCCGGCTTAAAAGAATCCCGTCGATAATAGAAGCATGATTTAAGCGGTCGCTGAAAATAACGTCATCTTTGCCAAATAAAGCGGAAATAATCCCCGTATTAGCCATGTATCCGCTGGAAAAGACCAGGGCGTTTTTTGTTTTTTTCAACCGAGCTATCTTTTCTTCCAATTTTAAATGCTCGGTCATGGTGCCGCAAACAAGCCTGGAGGATCCTGATCCGAAACCATATTGGGTTATGGCTTTGACAGCGGCCGCTTTGATACGTTCATCGTCGGCCAAGCCTAAATAATTGTTGGAACAGAAATTTAAAACCCGTTTCCCATCGAGGATAATTTCCCTAGATTGAAAGCTTTCTACCTTGCGCAAGAAACGGCGCAGTGATTTGGATTCCAGCTCTTGAAGATCTTGTTCTAAAAAGTTCATGATTTATCTCGTAATGTCATGACATCGCCAGCCATTTTCTTGACGATGACGCCGCTGGCCTGACGGATTAAAAGTCCCCCGTCATGATCAATGTCCAGGGCCTGGCCTTGTGCATCACCAGTAGCATCGTGAATGCGAACATGTTTTTTGATGGTGGCGGAATGCTGTCTGCAATAGTCTAAAACCGAATCAAACTGGCCTTTGAGAACTTTGCCGTACCATATTTCCATCGATCTTAAGAAGGCTTGAAAAACTTCGATGCGGTTAATGGTTTTTTTCGTTTCTATTTTCAAAGACGTAGCTGTATCCAAAAGCTGATGGCTGTTTGTATTCACATTTAAACCTACCCCTATCACGACAAACTTCACCTGGTCTACTTCGGCCCTCAATTCTGTGAGAATACCAGCCACCTTCCTGGAATGAATTAAAAGATCATTTGGCCATTTAATGACCGACTGTAGGGATGTGGTTTGGCGCATGGCTTCGGCCAAAGCCACAGCTGTCATCAAAGTCAAGGGAGGCATTTGAGTGGGCAGCAACTTGGGCCGCAGGATCAACGAACAATAAATACCCTTGCCCCTAGGCGATAGCCAGCTGCGTCCCAGACGACCACGGCCTTTGGTTTGCCCTTCCGCACAAATGACGGTGCCTTCCGGTGCTCCTTCCATACCTAAACGAAACGCTTCATCCATCGTCGAGGCCAGTGAATCAAAGGAGTATACCTTCTGCCCCATAAACTTGGTGGATAAACCGAATTGAATTTCGTGGGCCAGCATTTTGTCAGGGAGCGATTGCAATTTATAACCCAAATGGGGCACCGCCAGAATGTCATAACCGTCCTGGCGCAACTGATCAATATACTTCCACACAGCGGCGCGGCTGATATGAAGATCATCGCTCATCTCCTCACCGGAAACGTATCCATCAGCCTGTTTTAAAAATTGGATGATGCGCCCCTGCATAAGTTATTTGACCCCTCTGGAATTTTTTTCGTCAGGGGTCACCCTGCCTCGCACCGAGTGCTTTGCTAGAGGTGCTCGGCACGAGGTGAGTGAGCCCGAAGGGCGAATCAAATGGTCTCTGCTAGTCTGAATTTGAGGAATCTTCAGTTTCAACTGTTGCAAGAAATACTCAATATCTTTAGATGTGGTCCATCGGCCTAAGCTGACGCGTAAACTACCCAAAGCTCTTGTATCGGACAATCCAATGGCTTTCAGGACATGGGAAGGAGTCAAACTCCCCGACGTGCAGGCCGACCCTTGAGAGACAGCGATACCGGCCATATCCAAAGCTGCTACCAATTCTTCCCCCTTAACATTCTCAAAAGAAAAATGGATATTGTTGGGTAAACGCTGCTGCCGATGGCCATTGAGTAGGGCTCCATCAATATACTCCAGTACCTCGTGGGTGATACGATCACGTAACCGGGATTGTTCCCAGCCTTCCTGAATCATAGACTGCTGGCATAATTCCAGGGCCTTGGCTAATCCAACGATAGCTGGCAGGTTTTGCGTTGCTGCCCGATGACCACGCTCCTGGTCACCACCTAAAAGTAAAGGATCAAGGGCAATTCCCTCTCGCACGTAAAGGGCCCCTGCTCCCAATGGACCGTAAAATTTATGGGCCGACAAAGACAAAAAATCACAACACATCTGGCCGACATTGACCGGCACATGTCCAACCGTTTGCGCGGCATCTACTAAAAAGTATACGCCTTTGGCACGGGCAATGGAACCAATTTGCTCTACGGGTTCAATGACACCAATTTCATTGTTGGCATGATGGACGGCAATCAAGATGGTGTCCAGCCTGATTAAACTTTCGACCAGCGTTGGATCAATGAGACCGTCGGGGGAAGGCCGAATGAAGCTGACTTCAAATCCTTGGGTACGCAGACGATCAACCGGTTTCAGCACACTGGAATGTTCCATCGCAGAGACGATCAGATGGTTGCCTTTATTCTTTAAAGAATGGGCGGTAGAAAAAATAGCGTGATTATTGGACTCCGTGGCGCTAGAAGTAAAGATAATCTCCGTCGGTTTGGCTCCTAAAAAGGTAGCCACCAGGCTACGGCTGTCTTCAACAGCCTTGCGAGCCCTTTGCCCAATGCTGTGGGGGCTTGCCGCATTGCCGAAACGTTGCCAAAAGTAAGGTTGCATGGTCTCCAGCACCCGTGGATCGGTAGGTGTACTTGCCGCATAGTCAAGATAAACGGAATTCTTCATAGGACGATTATGATAAATTTTTAAGGAAGGATTGTCAACCGGAATACTTGAAGAGGGTTTACATTAATAACTGCAAAGATTAATTTGTATTCCCCCAAGACATGATAAAATTCTTTCATGAACCTGCATCTTATTTTGGGTTATCCTTTATTTGCTCTTGCAGTTTTAGATACCTTTCTGGCCTTTCTCCTTCTAAAAAATAATCCCCAAAATAAAAATATTAACAAGGCTGTCGCCATAGTGTGTTTTACTATGGCCGCCTACGCTGTCTTCGTTGGTATTATCTATATCCAAGAATGGTTGGGGCTTAATTTCGACCTTTTTTACAAGGCTTGTTGGATAGGCTGGATTGCTATTCCTCCTGCTGCTCAATGCGCTTATTATATTAAAGATGACAAAAGCCATAAGGCATTTGTTATCGGACTCATTCTATATACGTTTTGGCTTATCGTTTATCTTCTTTGTTTTACGACCAATTGGGTGGAAACCGGTGTCAACTCATTGATTCCTTTTATCCCACGATATGGGATTTTTGAAAGGCCCATTCGTCTGATAGGAGCTGCAATAATAGTATGGATTTTTTATAAACTTTTCCGAACTGGAAAAGAAGTCACTGGAATCAAAAAGATACAGATTAACTATCTTACTCTTGGTCTAACGATATATGGCATAGGTGGTTTCTTACCGTCGGGAATTCTACAATTATTACCATCAGGAATTCTGCAATTATTTGGAGGGTTCGGGTTTGAGCCAGGCCTAACGGTCTACTATAGCCTCCCCTTTACATTACTCACCTATTACGCCATCACCCGTTACCGGTTGTTTGACATTCAAATTATTATTTCCAATTCATTAACCATCCTCATTTTAACCGTTGTCTTGGGAAGCATTAATATCGCCTTATTCAAACTGCTTGAACCTCCTCTTGGCTCCACATGGGCCATTTTGATCTCCCTGGTTGTTATCATTACGATCTTTCTAAGGACACCCTTACGGCGGACGGTCCAGGGTGGGATTAACGATATCTTCTTAGGGGATAAATATAATTACCAGTCCATGTTGCGGGAATCTACTCAGGCCATTGTCGCCATCCTTGACCAGGATGAATTACTCAATTATTTAGTCCATACCATCCAGCAAGGTTTTAAAATCCATAAAGCCTGTTTATTTTTAAAACATGCGGAAGGCCCTTACTGTGTTCGTTATCATTGGGGAATGGATAAAACCCCTGTTAATCTCCAATTATCTGAAGACGATATTATTGAATGGTTAAAAAAGACTAAACAGATTTTCATCAAAGAAGAACAACAGGGCTTACTTTCACAGGAACAATTCCGCCGGCTTTACGGTAAACTTGATGCTATAGAAGCTCATTTAATCCTGCCGCTATTTTTTAAAGATAACCTCATTGGATTTTTTACCTTCGGCCCTAAAGGTGACGACCATCCTTATGTCCAAAGCGATATCGATATCTTGCAGACTTTGGGGGGACAAGCCGCCATCGCTATTGAAAATGCCCGTCTTTACAGTGAGGCCATCACGGACAGTCTCACCGGCTTATACCATCACAAATATTTTATGATGCGGCTTCAAGAGGAAATGGAACGCGCCAAACGTTATCAACGAGGTTTAAGTTTACTGATGCTTGATATCGACCATTTCAAGAGCATTAACGATGTGTGTGGCCATCTGGCAGGAGATAAGGTGCTCGTGGGGCTTGCTAATCTCATCAAAAAAAACGGCCGCGGTGTAGATGTTGTGGCCAGATACGGTGGCGAAGAATTCGCCGTCATCTTGCCGGATACTAACCAGGAAGGTGCTTTGACTATGGCCAAGAGGTTAAGAGAACGGGCTGAGAGCACTGCCTTTGATGGCAATCTTAAAATTACCGTCAGTATCGGTGTAGCTTCTTTAGAGCCTCCTCTTAAAAAAATAGAGCCAGAAGATTTGGTGGCCGCTGCCGACAAAGCTCTCTATCAAGCCAAAAAGAATGGAAGAAACCGGATTGAGACGGCCGAAAGTGCCGAGGGTGGGAGTTGCTAGTCCCGAAGTAAAAAATGCTGGGAGAGGGAATCGAACCCTCACCAGGTTGCCCTGACTGGTTTTTGAGACCAGCGCGTATACCAGTTCCGCCATCCCAGCAACTGGTGGAGCTGAGGGGGATTGAACCCCTGACCTCTTCAATGCCATTGAAGCGCTCTCCCAAAACTGAGCTACAGCCCCAAACTACAATAAATCTTTTCCAGATAAGTTTGGGTGCTTGTCCTGAGCCTGTCGAAGGACAGCCCCAAATTTAAGAACGCCAATATACCAAACTTTGTCAAAAATTTCAACCTATGATGTAATAGTTCTTCCTCCCAATCGCAATAACAGTTTTCTAATTCTTCTGCAAATGTGCATGACGCAATTGCCCGCAGGCGGCGCTTACGTCTTTGCCACGGGGTGTACGGATAGTGGCGTGAATACCCGCTTCTTCCAAACGATTTCTAAAGTTTAGCATTTCTTCCCGTGGAGGGGTTTTATAATCAAATTCTGAGACGGGATTATACGGGATAAGGTTCATCTTGCAGATAATCCCTTTGAACGCTTTTTTTAAGCTCTGGACGGCATTTTTGGTACAGGTTACGTCTTTGATGAGGATATATTCAAACGTGATTTGACGTTTTGTTAATCGAACATATTCTCTGCACGTTGTAATTAACTCATCAAATGGATATTTCTTATTCACTGGCATTAATACATTCCTCGATGGATTATCATACCCGTGCAAGGAAACAGCCAATTCGACCTGCAAACCCTGTTGGGCCAATTCTTTTATTTTAGGTACGACTCCAACGGTGGAAATCGTCATGTGCCTGGCCCCTATGTTGATACCTTGATCTGAATTGATAATGCGGATTGCTTTCATCAAATTAGAAAAGTTGTCAAGAGGCTCCCCGATACCCATAAAAACAATATTAGATAATGGTCGTTGATGCTTTAAAGCTTCTTTTTTGATATGCAAGACCTGAGTCACAATCTCGGCACAGGTTAAATGACGTGACCACCCACCAATACCGCTGGCGCAAAATCTACAGCCGAATTTACAGCCTACCTGGGTGGAAATACAGGCTGTGGTGCGGTTTTGAGTTGGAATAATCACCGACTCTACTTTTTCACGATCACTTAAATCAAAAAGGAACTTTATTGTACCGTCACTAGATTGGGCTCTATCCACCACCGTCGGTTGAAAAAATTCAAAATGCTCAGCCAGCCTGAAGCGTAAATCTTTAGAAAGGTCAGTCATATCCTCAAAAGAGTAAGCGTCTTTCTTATAAATCCATTCGAAGATCTGCTGGGCCCGAAACCCGGGCTCTCCTATGGATTTTAAATAACTTTGCAATTGGTCAAAGGAATAGTTATGAATATCTTGCATACTTATTTCTCGACAAATTTACCGATGTTGCGGTATTTTTTGTAGCGGGCTTGCAGCAGATCAGCTTCGGAAAGGCTAGAAAAATTTTTAAGTTGCTTTAATAGCGCAGACTTTAAATTAGCCGCCGTCTCTTCAGGATTTCGATGCGCTCCTCCCAACGGTTCACGAACGATTTCATCAACAATAGCGAATTTAATTAAATCTTCCCCGTACATTTTGAGGGCTTTGGCAGCCTCTGGAGCTTTGAGCGAACTGCGCCAAAGAATGGAAGCACAACCTTCCGGTGAAATGACCGAATAGTAGGCATGCTCCAGGATCATCACATAGTCTGCCACACCGATGCCCAGCGCGCCGCCGCTGCCTCCCTCACCGATAATGGCGGCAATAATAGGAGTTTTCAGAGAAGCCATGTCGCGTAAATTCTCGGCGATCGCCTGCGCCTGGCCGCGCTCTTCGGCCCCAATGCCGGGATAGGCACCAGGAGTATCAATCAAACAAATGACAGGAGTATGAAACTTTTCTGCCAGTCTCATTAAACGCATCGCTTTACGGTAACCTTCCGGATGGGCGCAGCCAAAGTTGTGCTGCACATTCTCCTTGGTGTCCCTTCCCTTTTGATGACCAATGATCATCACTTTCCTGCCATCCATCTTAGCAAACCCGCCCACCACAGCAAAATCGTCGGCAAATAAACGATCCCCATGCAATTCCAAAAACTCATCCGTCATCAATTTAATATAATCAAGTGTATAGGGACGTCGGGGATGGCGGGCAATCTGCACCCTCTGCCAGGCCGTCAAATGAGTGTAGATATCCTGCTTTAATTGCTCCAACTTGGTCTGTAGGCGTCCGATCTCTGCCGCCGAAGTTACGCGTTTAGAACCCCCCTGGCGCAACTCATTGATCTTTACTTCCAGCTCAACAATTGGTTTTTCGAAGTCTAATTTGGACATCATTGATTAATTTTGTATAACGACCTGTGTCCCGACGGGTAAAAAATCAAAGAGTTCTTCCACATTGGGATTCGTTAAGCGTACACAGCCAGCGGTGTCATACCCGCCAATGGCTTCAGGATGAAGGGTCCCGTGAATCCCATAATGAGGGTCCTCCTCAAAACCCATCCAACGGGAGCCCAATTCATTCTCCGGGCTTTCCGGTGGAATAGGTGCGCTTCCAGCCTTATACCATACGGGGTTGACAATTTTAGTGGCGATTCTAAACATTCCAGCCGGGGTAGAATTATCTTTTCCCGTCGCTACTCGATAAGTTTTAATGACTTCTTCACCGGATTTGAGAATCAGGATATTTTGCGACTTATTGACCGCCGCTGAAAAAGGAGCATTCCAAATACGAAGTTTCTGCCCCACCCGGATCACGTCACTTTTTAAACCATTGCTTTTTTGAATAAGCTCTTTGGTCGTATGATATTGTTTGGCCAACTTACCTAGCGAATCTCCTGGTTGTACTTGATACATAACAGTCTGGGGAGTCTGCTTCGTCGAAAAAATGATCTTTATATTTAAATCGCCCAGCTTATTTTGGATCTCTTCAACTTTCTCATAGTCAGGATGCTCAGAAATAATCTGCTGGTAGGCTCTCTTGGCCTTTAACTGTTCTCCCTGAGCCTCATCTTGAGCGGCCTCTTCCAATAATTTTTGTACCGGTAAAGAGCTGGCTGCTGAAGACAAATCTTTTTTACTAGAGACAAGGTAATGCCTTACCCCTACACCGACGATAGCGATCACAATGATCGCCACTAAAGTCACTATCCAACCTTTTTTCATAATGTCCCCTCAATATAAAATTAATGTCCAAAAGAGGCCGAATACAAATCCCGCTAAAACCTGAATAGGGGTATGCCCTATCAGTTCCTTGAGCCGTTGCTCTTCGATTTGCCCTTTCCAATAAAGATCCTCCATCATTTTATTGAGAAGCGTGGCTTGCTGGCCAGTGGCCCGACGCACACCTTGAGCGTCAAACATGGTCACCATGGCAAAGGTAGCTGCAATCGCAAAAAGCACTGAATCAAAGCCTTCTTGCAGGCCAACAGTTGTGGCCAAGGCGGTCACCCCCGCCGCATGGCTAGAAGGCATGCCGCCTGTTCCAATAAACCAGCGGAAGTTAAACCGTTTCTCTTGAAAAAAACCTACAATGACTTTAGCCGTTTGGGCCAAAGCCCACACCGTCAAAGTAATTAAAAAAATCCTATTATGCCAGAATTCAGGCAAGAAGAAATGTTTGGGGTGCATGCTGAATATATTGACGAAAATGATGAAATATGTTAGCCTTCATTATATATTTGCTTGTCTAAAAAGCAAGTATTGCTTTCTTAATCCCCCTTAAGAAAGCTCTCAATGATCTTCAAACTTCCCCATTTTTAAAAACTTTCTTATGTTAGCTAAATCAGTCAGTTTTGCCCTGACCGGCTTAGAAGCCTATCCCGTTTTTATCGAAGCCGACTTAAACCCAGGCTTACCTAACTTTACCATCGTGGGTTTGCCCGACAATGCGGTTAAAGAAAGCCGTGAGCGGGTTCGACTGGCCATTAAAAATAGCGGGTTTTCTTTCCCTGGAGGGCGGATTACCATTAATTTGGCTCCAGCCGATATTAAAAAAGAGGGACCGGCTTTTGATGTGGCGATTGCCCTGGCTGTCCTGGCTTGTGATGAACAAATCCCGGTTGAGGCGCTTTCACCCTATGCGTTTTTAGGGGAACTGGCTTTGGATGGACGCATCCGCCCTGTCAGTGGGGCTTTACCCATTGCTCTAGCTACTGATCCTAAGTTATTTGCTGGATTAATAGTCCCTTTTGAAAACGGCAAAGAAGCGGCCTTAGCCAATACCGTTAAAATCTACGCAGTCAAGCATCTTAAAGAAATCGTCAACTTCCTGGCCAATCCTCAAAGCCTGCAGCCAATTCCTGGTGAAGGAGCCTCTATTTTAAATAAAAGCCGACGTTACAGCATCGACTTTGCGGATGTCAAAGGTCAAAACCATGTCAAACGCGGACTTGAGATTGCGGCCGGCGGCGGACACAACGTCATCTTGATAGGCCCGCCGGGCAGTGGAAAAACCATGCTGGCCAAACGCTTACCGACGATTTTACCCGATATGACTTTAAACGAAGCGTTAGAAACCACCAAAATCCATTCGGTGATGGGTCTTATGAAAAACTCCCCTGGCATTGTCACCTGCCGGCCGTTTCGCTCACCTCATCACACGGCCTCGGATATTGCCCTTGTTGGCGGAGGTTCTAACCCGCGGCCGGGTGAGGTCACCATGGCTCACAACGGTGTCCTGTTTTTAGATGAGCTGGGAGAATTCTCCCGCCATGTCCTGGAGGTCTTACGCCAGCCCATGGAAGACCTTTATGTAACCGTCGCACGGGCCAACCGGTCTTTATGTTTTCCCTCTTCATTCATGCTGGTCGCTGCCATGAATCCATGCCCGTGCGGGTGGCTGACCAGTACCGTTAAACCCTGCCAATGCTCATCGCTGGAAGTGCAAAAATATTTAGGAAGGATTTCAGGCCCGCTTTTAGACCGCATCGATATTCATCTACAGGTTCCGGCGCTTAAAAACCATGAGCTGTTCAGGCCTTTGTCTGCGGAAAGCTCTGCCGATATTAGAAAACGCACCGTTAAGGCACGGGCCATCCAACAGAGGCGTTTAGCGGGATCTGCGTATACCAACGCCCAAATGACAGTTAAGCACATTAAAGAATTTTGTCAACTCCATGAGGATACCACAGCGCTGCTTAAAAAAGCCGCTGAGACCTTAGGCCTTTCTGCCCGGGCGCACGATAAAATCCTGAAAGTGGCAAGAACCATTGCCGACCTGGCGGGAAGTGAAAATATTGAAGGCTCTCATCTGGCCGAGGCCATCAGCTATAGGACGTTGGATCGGATCATTCAATAAGTGCTGGGGCCATGGTACTATTTGCTCATGGCCGCTTTCAAATCTCGACGTAAATGTTCTATCTCTTGCTTTTGATGCTTGTAAGCCCTGGCTTGCTCTTTGCTGGCACGTTCTTTTTTGGTCGAGAGCATTTTCAGACGGGCAATTTCTTTATCTTTAAAATATAAATCTTCCATCAGACTTCCGATTTTCTCTTTAGCAACCTCAAATTCTTTTTCCATCTTTTTATCATTAGCAATTTCTTTCGTTAACTCACTCTCATCAACGGAAGTTTTCAATTTTTCTTCGGCCACGGTTAATCTTTCCTGCAGCGCAGCCAGTTGTTCGTCCTTGCTTTTTAATTCTGTGTTTCTGGCCACCGAGTGTTTTTCGAATTCAAAAAAGTAATCTTTAACTTTCTTTAAATCCTTTTCCCGCTGCGCTAAATTTTTCTGGGCCGCCTCTAGATCGCTCTGTAATGCGCTAATCTCTTCTTTAGAACCAGTATCTATCTTATCTATTTTCTGTTGATAAATATCCAGCATACTGGATAATTGCGCCGACTCTTTCTTCTGTTGCTCAAGTTGCTTTTGCAAATCGGCAACTTCTTCTGGCGCAGCAGCCTTCTTTTTGAGGTCTTCTATTTGACCCTGCAAAGAGGTGGTTGTTGTTTTAAACTCGACGGTCTGGGTTTTAGATTGTGCTGTTAGATGATCGATGGTGTCATGCAGCTGTCTGATCTGATTCTCATAATCCGTGAAATCTTCCTGATCGTTTTCTAGCTGGTAATTTAAAACCGCCACATCTCCTTTGAGTTTGATGAGCTCTATGTCCTCGTTACTTAAGCCGCTGGTGTATCCCTGGGCTTGGGCCGCCGCCAATTTTCGTTTAAGAACCATGATATTAGCGCGGATACGTTCAAAAGCGCCGTCATCCGTCGCATAAGCCTGCCGTAGATTGGCCAAATCCTGGTGCATGCGGCTGATTTCCACATGCGCAAAAGCCAGGTCACTTTTAAGCTGGGCAATCTGGGTATCCTTTTTTATAATTTGAGCCTCCAAATCCGCGATGTGCCGGTCTTTCTGCAACAGAGCGTTCTCATATTTTTCCAAACTCATTTTTTGATACTTTAAGTTTTCACTGATTCCCTCCCATGGACTGGCTTTGGGTGTGGATCTGCTCTGCTGCTCGAGGGCTTTCTCATATTTGCGCTGCAGGTTTTGTAGCTCTTCCTTGGTCGCGGCTAACTGTGCTTTGAAGTCTAGAAGCTGCTGGTATTTCTCGATCAGCGACCTACTTTTAAAAACTAAAAATTCTTTTTGGTCTTGTAGGCTGGAGGCAAGCTTGGTGGCCGAGGGGCTCTTCATGGCTTGCACATCTTTGGTCAGTCCTATGACAGGGTCAAAAAGATGCTCAAGTTTATCAATACGGGCTCTTAAGGCACTCGTCCCTTCATTACGAGCTATAAGATTACGGTTACGCTCATCGAGTCCTCGACCATAGTTCTCCAGAGCGTCTTTTAACTGCTGTAAATTTTCCAAGCGGCTATAAAAGTCGTTGTCTTTGGAATTTTGGCTTTGCCTGGCCAGCTGATTTTGTAAATCTACTATCTTTTGTGTCAACTCTGCATTGTGTTCAGCCAGGCTTCTGTCTTCAACCTCTTGATCCCGGTTAGCGCGATCCTGATTAAGCACAGTGTTTTTGAGTTGTACCACTTCCTGATTTAATGGAATCACAGGGCTGACAAAAATGGGCGGGGTATTAATTTCTTGAACCGCAAAAACTCTCAAAGGCAGGCCAAGAAAGACTACTGACACAGAAATAAATAGATGAAAGAATTTTTTCATTGGGAGGCATCCTCAAGTTGGCGAATTTTCTCGCTTTGCTGTTGTTGATCTTTCTGACCTTCTTCAATTTGAGCCCGCAGGTCAGCCATTTCTTGTTTAAGCTTATTGATGACATGATCTGTATCTTGAATATCCTGCTTTAAAGGAGCATCTGAAGGAACCCCCTGATCGGCAGCTGCATAAACCAATCTGCCGCCTAGGAGCCCTACAAAGGAGGCAATTAAAACCACAAAAAGGATTATTTTAAATTTTCTCATAACCATAACTCATTTATTTATAGAGAGTTGTAAGATTTCCTTATAAATGGTCAAAAATCCTTCAAGAACACAATTAAACGAAAGTATACGTAAGTATAACATCCCATCTACCCAATGTCAAATTGGCGGGGCCTTCGCTGTTTACTAATCTTTTTTCCGTTTAGGTAATTTTTACGAAAGGATTTTCTTACGACCACCATCTCTCTTTAAACTGCTGCAAACAATGGCCGGATAAATACTGATACAGGTCTTCCTTGTCACGGTCACCGATTCTGCTAAATGAGGCGCCGTACACAAACAGTCCCTTGATCTCCCTGATCCAGCAGATGCGGATTTGCACATCGAGGTTTAAGTTCCCTTCCAGCCCTACATTAACTGCCAGCTCAGGCTCCGATGGAAGTTGCTGCGGTAAAGACATGCGCAAGCCTTTTAAATTCATGTCTTCCAGGCAGCATCCCTCGCACATAGCCTCTTTAAGGGAAAGTTGCACATTCTTTCCGATATGCCAGCGTGGAATTGCTCGACGTTCCTGCATAGTTCTTCCCTTCCCTCATTACATAATACTCCTTTTGCTGAATCATTTCCCCTCCTTTCTAAAGATTTGATCGAACTTACTCTAAAACAACATCATCCAGATAAAATATTCCTCCTTGAGGATTGTCATCTTTTAAAATAAAGAACCTGAAACCATGAATGATGGAATGCAAATCTTTCCCTGTTAAATCAATGGTGTATTCTTGCCATTGATTGGTTAATTTAACGGCCTGAATTTTTATATCATCGGAATTGGGAGAATCCCCTCCGACCCCAAATTGAGAAATCAATTCCCCTCCCCGTTGACCACGAGCCCAAAAAGTTAAACGCTTAAATCTTCTTACATCATAGGCGCCGTCGACGTCTTTCCAATTGCCCACCGGGTTTTGCCAGTAAACCCCTGCCCATCGTTGCTGCCCCCGAGGGGCATACTCAATGGCAATACATGAATTGCCGCTATGACAATCCCTTTGATAATCATCATTGAGATGAATATCATGAATGTCTCCTACCCAGCCTGAAGGAAAAAAATGGTTAGAAGGGCTGTGTTTATCGGAATAAATAAAAAATTTGGATTTGTCTTTGATAAACGGCTTATCGGACCCTATAGTTACGACGGAAATTTCTCCCTGGTGTACATCGCCTTGATTCCAACCAACTGCTGCTAGAAGGTATTGCTCCCGGATGTAGCCATTGCCATCAACGGTCAATATAACCCTACCATACTGATCGGTAACTGCCTTGTAGATATCTTCTTTCCAATTAATCGGCCAAAATATTCCGATATCCACGGACTGGTTATCCAACCCTCTTATCCAAAAATTAAACTTAACTTTTCCATCGTCAACATAATGAGCTGTCACCGTAATATTCTTAACTTCTACTCGATTGTTCTGCTTATTAATAAATGTTCCTACCGTCTGATCAAATTTCGTAAACTCATTTAAAACTTCACGTGGGTGGCCATACACATCATGCCCATCTCCAAAATGAAGGAAGCCATCCCACTTCCATGGATGATCATCATGAGTAGAGGGATCCGAAGGATAATGCCATGTATCTACCCAACTGACGGTACACACCCCTGCAGCCTGTGCCTTAATAGCACTTTCAACGCTTTCTAAATCTCCCTGGGCTTGTTGTTTTTGGGAATTCCCTCCAAATCCAATATCGTTCAGCCGTCTTTTGGAAACAGAAAATCCTCCAGTCTCACCAATAAATAAAGGCTTGTCTTTGGATATATGTTTTTTGATCCACTGTAAATATAGATCAAATCCTATAGTTTTATTGATTGCCTCAGGAGTAAATTTAAACGCATTAACTGTGACAACATCCCACAGGGAATGATCCATAAAGGCTAGAGGAACCCAACTGTCCATGGAAACCGGTTTATGATCTATGGATTGGATTAAGGATTTTATAGATTTAAAAAACTCTTGAATATTTTGCTGGCCACTATAAAGAACCGCTTCTGGGGTTGGTTCAGTCACGACCAGGTACATCAAAATATTAGGATAATCTTTTGAGTATTGGACAACTTTTCGGACATAATCTAGGGACAGTTTTACAAGAATGGGGTCAGAGAAATCCCGGTCAGGCGGCAGCCATATCCCTTGAATGACTTTTAAGCCATATTTTTGAGCCAAAGAAAGCTGGCTGGAGGAAAGAGCATCCCATGTTCGTACCGTATTGAATCCGGCTTTCGCGATACGCTGAAAATCGGCCTCAATAAGTTTGCCGTTGACTTGATCCAGACCAGGCCATTGCCCAGGACGCCATGGCGCATAACCGATAGCGTTAATAAAAAATGGCTTATCATTTAAAAAGAACTTATCTCCGTGAATTGAAATTCCATCACGGAATAATGAAACTGGCTGCGACGATGATACGGCCATCGTACATACCCCAAAAAAAAGAATCCCAAGTAAAACACATCGTGCTTTCATATTAATTACCTCTATTCCTAAATAAATTTTGGAACCATTTGGTTGAAGTCAAAGTTAAGCCTCCCATCACCAATATATTCATCAGCAAAAACAAATGCATCCCTTGTGTCTGCCAAAAATAGTATTTATTCACCCATAAATTAATCAAACAAACACAAGAGATAGCCACAATGATCATATGAGGAATAAAAAATCGTACGTATGAAACTACTGCATTATGATCCTTTGGTGTTACAAAATTGGTACGCAGTAACTTGCCTTTGAAAATCGCCTTTATAAATGCGTAAACAACATAAGGACTTGATGCTATTTCAGCCAATCCACTTCTCCACCAGATACTCTGCTCGCTTGATGGATTAATCAAAAACCGCCCTCCCCACCCAATTAAAATAAAAATTTTATTTAGGTAACTCCGAAGTACCATTTCCCTGCGCCTTGACGAGTTTACGGACGGTGTCAAACAAACCTTCCAAGATACGATTCGCTTCCGTTTCGTCTATTTCAAATTGTTCGATAATTTGTAGGACACTACTGCCATCATACCAGGCTTCAAATATCTTGATGTCGCGGGGCACATGGTAGCCGGCGAGGTCATTGATTAATTGTTCGATGCCTCCTTCATAAGGCAACTCGACCTTTTCTCCTCCTTGATCCACTATTTCTTGGTTTTCAGCCACCGCCTCTTCCTCTGGAGAACCTAATCCTTCATCCGTATCAATATCTTCTTCCTCGTCTTCTCCGGGGGGAAGATTCGGCTCATATCCTAAGCGCCGATAAGCTTCAGCCGCAGGAATAATATCCAGCCATGTAAGCTCGTCATCCTTACCCGTTGCCGGACTCTGAAGATTGATCTGGCCGGTCGACCTTAACAATCGGGTCGTTTCAGACTTAAGATGCCTCTTGAGTGCTTCATGAACAAATTCCCTCAATGTTTTACCTCTTTCTGGTGTATATTGAAGCATTTGGTCGATAACAATCTCGCAACCCGTCGCGCGCAAGTTATCCGCCCAATGGCTGTCACTGCTGCGAGAATGCCGACTGACAAACTCTTCGATCATGGGGTAAAACGATAAGACCAAATCCGAAAAGGCTTTGGAGTCATGCCGTATCCGCTTCCAGCAATCAAGCTGTTGGGTATCGCTCAACTCTTTGGCTGCGGCCAATTGGCGCCTCCACTGTTCATCCGCCGATGGCATCTGCGGTATTTCAGGTTTAACCGTCTCTTTGGCTGGAAAATATTTTTTCATGTCTGTGGTCAACATCATCGGACGGAAAATAACTAAAAGCTCCATTTTATTCTCTGGACCAGGGATCTTTTTCATTCCATACATAAGCACAACTCTTTCTCTGCTATTTAACGTTGCCGCCCGTAAAAAAACCCAGTCACCTTCGACGTATCCTTTCGATTCAAGATAACCCGTTGGGAAATATAAAATACGACTTTCAATATTCGCATCCAAACTGATCCCCAAACGAGGGTTGCCGCCGACATCTCTTTTAGAAAAAAGTTGTACCCTAACTCTCGCCCATTTAGGAGGCATTCGTTTACCTTTTAAGGCTTGCAACACATAATGCATCCGAAGCAAAACTAACTTTGGACCTTCCTTTGAAGGCAGATAAACCCCAACCGGGGCGTGACGTAAACAAACTTCCTGATCTGGGCTAATCATGGCATAAAAAGCAAGAGCCGTAGGTAAAAGACGAAACCGTCGACCTTTTAATAAATAATCGTAAATTTCTTTTCCCCCTCTGATCTGCGGAATATAAAAAGCTGCCCGGCCAAATCTTTTTGTCATTCCCGGCGTCGCCTCAAAGGGGAAGGGACCATCATCCAGTGTCAGTCCCGACCCTCTTCTGTGATCGCCTTTGAAGATAAATCTCTCTACTTTATGGATGAGAAGAGGATCAAGTGGAGCTCGAAAATAGGTCCTTTTTGCTTGCGCTGGTGGCAATTGCCCCTGTACTCCATAGGCATGCTCGATCGCTGGGTAAATATCGACGGCTGGAATTCTTTTCTCTAATTCGAAGGCTGACAACAATTGTGACATATTTTCCGGTTTCATATATGAAAACCGTGGATCAATTGATTTTACTCTATCCCCCATTTCTTTGAGCGTCTTCCCTTGCCGCAAACGCCTCAACTTCATGAACGGCCCCCAGGACAAACGCTCCCGCGCCTCTAAATAGTTCATTCCTATTAAAAATCGGGAAGGTTCAATATCGAGAATGGAAGCAATATGTAGGATATCTCCTGGTCTGTATTTGCCATCGCTTTGACTTGCTAAAAGATTACGCCGATAGTCATAAATATCCTGATAACCTAACAGCCTTGCCATCTCCTGGTCAGAAATACCGCGGTCATTCGCAATCGCCTTTATTCTTGCCCCAAAAGGTATCGATGCCAGCTGATCTACCAGCTGTAAATCACTAAGCGGCCGCTCATTGAATTCGGCCAACAAGGCTTTGCCTTTGCGTTGTTCCCGGATGTTTACCGCCTCTGGTAATCCACCGCTGACCATGGCGATATTCATGTCGGGGAGAAAAGTCAGACGGAAAGTTTGTTTGGCGATGAAATCCAATGACCTCTGATCGTGCGGGTTGTCTGATCCATAACCGCCAACCCGCAAAAATATCGGCACCAGTGAAGACTCTCCGGCCGAATTCCCAGGGCCGAAAATAACCTCGGCCCATGGGTGTGTCAATTCAGTTGGAACAACAATGGCATAATCGCCAATCTCTATTTCACGAGATGGGGAAATTGGCATCGCAAGTCTCGTCACCAGGATCTGATATCCTTTCAAATAAGCCCAGCCCAAATCTTCTGTCAACCGTTTATGCGAAATTGTTGGAAAAAAGGAATCGATCGTTTGAATTGGTTTATAATCATTATCGACCATACGGACGGTAGGGATAAATCCACACTGGCTCTCGCTTCCTTGAGCGCTATTGACTGTAAAATAATAAGGAAAGGCAAACTGATCAAAGGCCAGCGAAACTGTTCCCTTTTTGAATCGCTCGTCAAAAAAGAAATAAAACGACGAATGGAGTTCGGGTAGGGAAAAAGTTTCCAAAGCAAATAAAATTTCTGAAAGGACCTGATGGGCATAGGGAACAACGTATCCTTTAACCCAGAATAAACCACTATTTGCAAATCCTTCGATTTTTCTTATTTTAAATACTTTTGCTTTCCCCAAGACCCTAATACTTTGGCCCTCCTGATTTGTTTGATAGGCAACCAGTAGATCCTCAGCCCTTTCTTTCCCAAGAAACTGAACACCCTCGATACCACCGCTTTGATCAACATGCAATGAATACAGGGCGCCGCGATAACCCGGAAAACGCACATCAAACAAGGGACGGACAGTCAGCCTTTCCATTGAAGGAAGGATTGACTCGATCCGTTTGCTCTGTATAATCTCTGCCTTACGTAGCCCTTCCATGGTTTCAAAAACGACCGCCGCAATTCGTCCGTCTTTAATCACACTGTTGAGCCTTCGGTTGACGTAAATCGACCCACCAAAACCGGAAGCCTCAACAGGAACCCAGAATCCCAAATCCGGGACAAAGCGCCATTCGATCCGGATATCTTTTAGACCACTTTGATTCGCAGCCCTGACCTTGAGGGCGTTGATGCCCTGCGGCAGTTCCGCAGCGAAGATTCTGTTAGAGAAATCATCATTTAATAAGGGCAAATACCCATCAATGATCCGATGCCTCCGGCTCCATTGCCCTTCGGATAATTCCTTAAAGGTATCTTCACGGTTTCCTGCCCATCTATCAGCAATATATTGGGCATAGTAGGAAGACCGCAGATTAAACCTACGGACAAACGCGTCATGGAAAACCACAGGCGAAACCTTTCGTAGAACCGCGTGAATCCGTTTCTTGTCATCACTGCGGCCAACGGAGTCTAGCGTCTCTAGGATCATCTCTGTCAAATGTCCTGCCGCCTCTTGATTCTCACCAAAACCCTCCTCTTTCCCAGCAATCATCACTTCCCATGGCCTTTGGATTTCAAAAATACATTTTACCTCTAGACCCCGAGCCTTAATCTCATCAAGGTTCTCTATCTCCTGTTGGCTTAACATATGCCCCGTACGTAATCCCCCGGCGCCAGGTAGATCCCGTGGATCAAAACTTACTAGATCATTGTCATCAAAAGACGAGACCGGAATTCTATCCAGAATAAATCCAGCGTTAATCCCTGCTTTGTATATATTTCTTCCCGCTACCCAGGCCTGGGCAACGGCAATTTCTTCTCCCTCATGGTGGATATAGATAGTGTCCCCTTCTTTCCTGGGGCTCATCTGGCTAAGCTTCTCCCAGAGAAGATCAACCATCTCACCCCGTCCTGTATCGCGCAGTTTTTTGCAGAAACAATTCACGTCGGATACTTGACGTAAAAATATTCCCAACGGCATCCCAACTGGCCTCCTTGCGGGAACCTTTACAACAGTAGGTACGGTCTGCGCCTTCTGTTTTCTTTTGAGTTCTTCCCTACGTCCTTCTTCTCGTAATTTTTCAAATTTTTGTTTTAGTGCTGCATCAATCTCAAGTTCCTTTCCAACCGACCAACATGGACTCGGCTCATTCAACCTCCTGAAATAATTAATTTCAACGTAAAGACGCCAGCCTACTCTCAAAAGAACGTACCCTCCAGCGACGATTAAGAAAAACATCCTGTAAAAATCAAACATGACATAAATGGCAGAGGCGATTACTGGAACCAATGGAGCTCTATTGGTTACCATCTCGACTTTCGTTAGAGGGCGGCTTGTGATATTCGCATTTGTATCAGCCCTGGCTATGTCGCCAGTCAATAGTATGAACCCGCAGGTTACAAGCGCAAGCGGGACAAGGAACAAAGGCAGTATGCGCCCAGTCCGGCCGGGCTTGCAAATCGACGGCTTCCCACAAATCGACGGCTTCCCCTCATTGACAACTTCTAACTGAGGTGCTATAGTTTGATTAACTAAAAAAGAGGATTGCCTTACGGTGCGCAAAACAAAAAACAGACTCAAAATGAATATTAAAACCCCGAATGGTAAAAGATTTAATGCCGACAAGTGGCTTACGGAACATTTCGAAGAGCTTGTCAATAAATTTCCCGGCGAATATATAATTGTGGCTAATGGAAAAATATATCGTAAAGGCCCCCCCCGCCAATTGAGAGATAGGGCCTTAAAAGAAAATCCAGGTGCTGTTATTATGGGGCACCGAGTTCCCCGTCCAAAAGATTTTCTATGCGCGCTCATCGGGCAATAAAGTTCCCTTACAAAGCCTACAGGATGTTTCCCTGTCCCATAGTTCCTGTTCAATTGCAGGGACCTAAAGGTTGGTTTACTGCTGACGCCTATGTGGATAGCGGGGCTTTTTATTCTGTTTTCTGTATTCAAGATGCTGAAATGATCGGGCTTGACTACAAGTGCGGTCGACGAAGTAGCATCTGTGTCGGGGACGGAGATTCTATCCCTGTATATTTCCATACCCTCCCTGTAACCATAGGAAATATTTCTCTCAACGCTATAATCGGATTCTCCGAAAAACTGAAAGTAGGATTTAATCTCCTCGGCCGCAGAAGCATATTCGAACGATTTGTGGTGATCTTTGATGACGTCAGACGCCAGATCACCTTTATCCCGCGCCGATGAATTAACTTTCTCTAAAACATCAGCCCTGGCTATGTCACCGGTCAATAGTATGAACCCGCAGGTTACAAGCGCAAGCGGGACAAGGAGTAAAGGCAGTATGCGCCCTGAGGACGATTCGACGGGCGCTGGCACAGAGGTAGACGAATTAGGTGCTGTGTCCCCGGAATTCTGTACTTTTCCCCATTCATCAAAGATAGCAGGCGACACCTCTGCCATCATCGACGGCAAAATTGTGCAGGCCAAGACAACGAGCAGCACAGGAACCGTCCCTAAATGCGCCAGCCCCGCTGCCCCGCCGTTGGCGGGGGCAAGAAGCGGGGCCAGCGCAATACCAACACCCACCGCTGCCGCTGCACCTACAAGCGCAGTATTTACTATCCTTGCTGATTTGTAAACTGTACCGTTTGCTTGACGAGAAATGTCTTGAGTTCTCTGGAGGGTTAAATGCCCCCTCAATGCTTGACCCGCTGCCGTATATGATGTATGCTTTGAAATGAAAAGAGGACTTATAATGCTAAGAGTGAACCCCTTGACCCAGAGAGAAACCAAAGCGGTTAATGTATACAAAGCACTGTTGCTTAAAGCATTTCCAGGCCGTATCCAAAACTTTTTACTTTTTGGGTCCAAAGCCCGTCGAACGGCTGGTCGCTGGTCAGATATCGATCTTCTAGTTGTTCTTACAAAAAACGGCCGCAAGGCCCGCAAAGAAATCGCCGCGCTCACCCATGAGCCGATTGCCAAATACGGCGTTGAACTTTCCCCTGTCGTAGTGACCGCGTCCGAGATGAAGGAATGGTCGCCATTTATCGCCCACATCAAAAAAGAAGCAATTCCCATATGAACAAGAAGCAAGAATACGTAAACCTGCGCCTGAGACTGGCCAAAGAGAAATTGAAAGTGGCGGAGCTTTTGGCTAAAAGCGGCAGTTACCGCGACTCCATTTCCAGAGCCTATTATGCGATCTTTTATGCCGCAAAGGCCTTTTTGCTGTTTCACGGGCAGGACCCGACTTCTCACAAAGGTGTCAGCGTTCTTTTTCATAAATTCTGTGCCACGCACAAGCACCCTGACGCAAGTTTCGCCAAAATGCTTTCTGTTCTTCAAGAAGCACGTCAAGAAGCCGATTACAAAGAAAAAGTACGCCTTACGAAACGCGACGCCAAAGAAGCCGTCGCCTCTGCGAGAATTTTCCTTAAGGAAATCTACCGTCTCATTCGGGGCCACTAAAAGCCAAAGTTTCGCAATTCCCAGCGTCCTTACTGCCGTTGAGGCCATGACCTTCATTGTGCCCCACCCAAAGAAATGGCAGCCATCCAAGCCATTGCTTGCGGCGAGAGGCGCGGCGGCGGGTTGAGTCTTATCGTCACGTAATTTCTTCAAAGACTCCTGGAAATCACACAATACGGCAGCGGTGATTTTGTGCGATCGGCTGGATTCTATTTCCAAAAATTGACTCATCGTGTTCTTGGCGCATTCTTCAACAACGTTACGGTATTCTTGCTTCAACTCAAGCGGGAAAAGAACAGTGATGGTTTTAATAACTGCTGCATTAAGCCGACAGGCTGATTCGCCGGGATTTTTTGGTCTTAACATTTCGGCCATGGCCCGGGCAAAAGTTAACTTCCACTCGTTGGGGCACTCAGTCCACAAACATTTCAATTGATCCAGAGCTTTCTCTGGTGTAATACGTCCAAACACCTTTTCTCCCCAAATGGCATCCGCTAAGGCAATCATTTGTTCTCCCAAACTGTTGCGAATATAGTCAGGAATTTGTCCCTCGCCTAAGATGACAGGGGCAGGTCCTTCAACGGCCCTTGCTTGAGGCAATGGCTGGTGCAGGACAGTCGCATCGGCTACGGTCAAGGCAGGCATGGGAATTGACGGTGAAGACGCTGGCTTCGATGGAACGGATTTCTGCGGGAGACCAACAACATTGCGACCCATAATGTTAGAAAGGACGTCTCTTTCCCGGTGCTCAGGGATCAGGCCCGCTTCCCATCTATTTATCTTCCAAGTATACATTCTCAGGAATTGTGTAAAACCTGTGGGATCACGGTCCTGCCAATGGCCCAAATATTGTTCACGTTCTTCTGCCGTCTTAAATGAACGAAGCACCGGCACATCAAAGACATCTCCCTCGATTAACAGTTTTAACGTCACAGTTTCCCATGTCGCGCAAAGCCTCTCTCGAACGAGTTTCAATGTTTTAGGATATTTCCCGGCATCCTGCCACGCCTGGGAAAATGTCATTGCTCGCGTTATAATAACTGGGTCCACACCCAGGGCCCGTGCCAGGCAGAAAAGATTGTAAGGCAATGGGGCGCCGGCCTGCCACGCAAACCGCCCTTCATTTTTAACGATGCCCCCTTGCTCTCTTTCCATATTAAAGTAACTTGTATATCCTATGTTGGCCTTCTTCAAGAATTCTCTGATGTCTTCATCAGGGCTCACCCAAATCCTCAAAAATGCGATACGGTAACCGGTGGGTTTATCCTTAAGATGAACCAAGACTTCTTCCGGGAGAGCCAGTGTGCATGAAATCTCCCCATAATGAGCCAGAGGTATAATAACTTTATCTTCCCACTGCACGTATGGTGTTTGCGGATTGATCCGCCCTTTAAATTCCTTAACTTTATCTTTAACTTCCTCATAGGCAGCCATTCGTTCTCTATTAAGCCTCCCAATACGTTCCTGCCCGGCGGCTCTTTGGACAATGATGTTGCGGATTGCCTCTTCGTCTTCGAGAGCGGTTTCACCTGCTTTCCAGGCCTCTGCTTTGTCGGCTGTAAATCCTGATCCTAACAGCGCCTGTACACCTTGCGTCGAGAAACGTATGGAACCATCAAACCAATAGGCCAAGAGGGCAGCGAGAATGTCTTTTCCAGGAGTTACCAGCCCCATCATGTTTTCTCGCTGATCATCTTCCATAAACGGATTAAGCCGACGGACGTCTATGCCGAGCATATGGGCCGCATCGGTTTGATTTCTATTTGCAGCAACAAGCGCCAGGGAATACGCACGCCAATGCAATTCTTCCAAAGACAACGTGGCCGGGTGCTCTGCTTTCAGAAAAATGCCGAATTGTTCTCCCAGAATTTTCCTTGCCCGTCCTGGATGACGTAATTCGGAATGCTCATGCAAAATAAACGCCAATGGTGTTAATGTTTTCTGGTACAATCCGCGCTCACTGACACCCAAGCGATCCCTCAATTCCTTTCTCACTCCTGCTCCCATTTCGGTGGCATCCTGTGACATGGCTGCAATCGTCGACAGAATTCCGATAAGTTCAATAAGTTCAACGAGAGTCGCCTCTTCTTTACCTGCACTTTCTTTTCGCAACCAGCTATAAAAAGACGGCCATATAAAGCCCGCGGGACCGGATAGGAGTGTTTGAACTTGTGTTGATTCACCTGATTCCTGTAAAAGGCGTACGGCCTGGGTTTGTTTTTTCTGCGCAGCACGGGTGTCCAAGCCGATGATGTTCTCTAAATAGCATGCCACCAAAGTCAGCGGCTGCGGGCTCCGTTTTTTGAGAACAGTATATTCGCCAAGGGCATCCAGCAAAAATTTGTGTCTTCGCTCAAGGTCGGTTGAGGCAAAGCCCCTGAGGGCCATGATCAACGTTTGCCACTCGAGGGTCTTTTTGGCTTCCTCCAGCGGCACATTCTTTTGCCGTTGATCCGATAACCATTTTAAAAAACGCTCCAATAGGGTACCGGTTGTTGGGAGAGGTTTAGGGATGACTTTCAAAGGAGCTGCTGGCAATTCGACAGTTATTTTTGCATCTAAAGGCGCAACGGCCTTAGTCGTTGGACCAATTGCTGTTGATTGAACTGGCGGGGCCAACGGGGCCACCCCCACTGCCGCTGGTTTCGTTTCCGTTAAACTTTTGGCCGCTGCTTCCGCCGCCGGTTGATCTTGACTGGCAGATGGCAAGGCTGGTCCAGTAACTGGCGTTTCAGCACCAGTCTCAACCGGACCTTTCACAGGGCTACTGGTTATCCGAACCAATGTGGCCACCAGTTTGTCATAATGCAATCTGGCGTTTGAACGGACGGAAAGGAACCTTTCTGGTGTTGAAAATTTGTACTGAGAATCAAACGTACCCAAAAGCCGAAAGACCTCCGCCAATTTCCCACGAATAACCTCCACGGTAGTAGTGCCTAATTGAAAATTTAGAAAATCAAGTTCTGCATCTACCAGGCTAAGCGATGCCTCAAGAAGCATTCTAGGGCCTTCCTCTAACATATCCATGTTACTGGATGCCTCTGTCAACAAATGTCTGACCCTTTCCCTCGCGGCATCGACTATTGTTCTTTCCCTTTGAAGTTCTTCTGCGGCCTGATGAATAATCTCTCTGGCTCTGGTAAGATACCGGTTAAACTCGTTAAGATCGAATCTCTCCGGCCTAGATCTTTGTATAGAGGACCACGATGTTGTGCAAAGAAAGGCAAAGCCGGCGATGGCCGCAAGGAAAAGCCACGGGGACCCGGCTGCCAATGCCAATACAGCAAGGAAAAACACTACCGGCGAGCGAAGCTTGGTGAGATCTATCGCCGGTTTTCCTTTATAGTTCAACTGTCCGTTTCTATTCGGAAGTTTTGCGGTTCTAGCCTTCAGCAATGCGCTCCATAGGCTATGACGGATAACTTCAATGGTCAGCCGATGTTTTGCCCTTTGGCGACCGTGCGAGAATACAAGTCGTCCGTCAAGATAAACCTCTGTTTGAGCGCCCGGAGTTTTATAATCGTTCATGATTCTTCGAAAGAAATTTCTCAACAACCCATTGTAAGAAGCTGCAGGCGGAACAGAAAAATCATAACGGACCAAATCCGGCCGGTCTTTGAGGTTGTCCAGCACATGCTCCAGACTAGTGACCACACCGCGCGGGTTAAGCCACACTGCCTGCGCCGGCAGGACGGCCGTGAATTCCTGATGACCGCTGCGAAATACAGCACGTGCTGTACCCATGATGGTTCGCCGCAGGCAATCCACTAAATCTCCACCGACGAAAAGGCCGGCCACTGGCAACGGCTTCGAGGGCGTAAAATGTCCCCATTCGCTCTCGTGTGGCCTTAGTCTGAAACGACGCAGTGCGTCCGGATAAAACCACTGCCCATTGATCAAAATATAGCGGCGCTCGAGTGTGGGCCAAGCGAGCACTCCTTTATACTCGTCCATGAAGAGCTCATCTGGATGCGTTAGAACAAAAAAGTTTAGGGGTGTGCCCCTTAGCTTGAAATTCGACTGGACGACGGACGCCGATACTATACCGAGGAGGAAAAAGCCGGCGATGGCGAGAACAACAAGTAATGCAGGGACTATGCCATACGAAACAATCTTGTGGACCGTTACCCAAACCCGTTTCGAGGCCGCCGAAAGCGACTTCTTAAGGGACTGTTTGAGCATATACCGTCCCGTTTTACCGGGCAGCGCCAAAAGACCACTTGAGAGAAAACCAGCTTTCGGGAAGAACCGGAAGGCAATGGTAAGAATTTTCTTCGGCAAATATGTCAATACCAAAGCTAAAGCTATCGTTGTCCAGAAAAATTCTTCGGTAATCTGCCCAAAAGAAGAACGCAGTTTAGGATGAACCGCTACCCACATCTCTTCAAATTCAAGTGCCTCAACAACCAGATGTCTTGCGAACTTCTCGATCTTGCGTGACGGAATGCCGGACATGACTCCAAGACCCCAGATAATGGTCCGTGTCGTCTCAACGTAATGCTGAATACTGACGACCGGTCCCTTAAAAGGCGGCGGCGCAAGAAAAATGAATCCCTTATGAATGAAACCAGCAAGCCGTATGTTTTGTTCTTCAAGATGATCAAAAAACTTCTTGTCGCCGACAATGATGATGTCGTTAGGCTCTATCCTCTCGAGCAAATTCCTATTTATTGGTTGAATTCGAGCCACGTTTTCCTCCATGTCATTCGGAAAATAATAGCGGACATTTTCTAGATACCCTGCGCCGATGGGGCCAATTCTTAATGCCTCCTTCACACTATGCACCTGCCACAATGACAGCGATTTACCGTCGAGTGTCCGCCAGGCAAAGCGTTCTCGCTGAGAGCGATGAAACACCGCCGCCAACCAAGCCAAGCCGACCATGGTAAGGGCGCCGATAATCCACGGCGCCGCGATATGCACAGCGGCCATAAGCCCGCCCCAGCCCGGCCCGTCAAAAACTGATCCAATTTTTGACAAGGTCTCGCCAAGACCGAAGGTCATGGCGGACACGTCGGGAAGCATGAGGGCGAGGGACCATAGATTAAGGTATTGCAACGACGCGGGGAAAATAGATCCGATACTGCCAGTGATATGAATTCTGGCTTGACGTGATAATCGTTCTATACTACGATGGCTTTTGTGGAGAATGCCGTCAAACCAATCAACTTTAGCTCGCACGCCAAGGAACAATTTACCTACCGTGGAACAAACGAAAGCGAAATAACTTCTGCGATCCGCAATTCGCGGTGGGAAAAGGCGGAACTCGGGCGCATGCAATGCAAGAAAGATCTTACCTACAATAAAGATTGGAACAATAAGTACTACGCCACAAAACAAGTAAAGCCAATATTCATTGAGGAAAAAGATAGAATTGCAGTGATTACCGTTTACGTGTATTATTTCTAATAAGGAGGAAACATGCGCATTACTTATGACCCAACTGTTGATGCCTTGTATATAAGATTCGAGGAAACTACCGTTACTACCAAGCACCTTTCCGAGGGCATAGCCGCTGACTACGCCCCAGACGGCAGCCTTGCCGGCATCGAAATTCTGGACGCGGTAAGACGCTTTGGGGGAGACAAGACAACTCTCAAGAAGGTTACTCTTGAAGAAATAGGTTTGGCTGCTTAGGAAGACACCGACCAGTACAATCAAGGAAAGAATGTTTGTCAATATCCCTGGCGGGCCATGAAACAACGGGCCGAACCAGCCCGCCACGTCGGGAAGCATGAGGGCGAGGGAAATGAAATTAAGACATGCTGTCCACCGAGCCATTGGACTGCTCTGAGCCGGCTCTTGAAGTCCGAACTCTTTAAGGAGATTCTCTTTATCAAAGGGCTGTTGACCCATACGCGCAAAATACTCGGCATTGTCGATGAAATTTTGTATGTCCTTGAATGGAAATGCCCTAAGTATTGAAAATCCCTGCGGTGTCAATAAGAGGACCTTAAAAAAGAATTGATACGTTCCCTCAACAGCTGCTTTAACTCCTTCGGCATTGAGACCAAGAATAATATATTTCAATAAATCTGCGGATAAATGAACATAAAAAGCATAGTAATCGGCATATTGAAGAGTCAGGGCTGATTCATGGACATGGCCGCGGCGCTGTTGACTAATATCTGGAGAATCCAAAGCCTTTTGATAGGCCCCTTCGATAGCTTCGCTTCCTCCCGGAACATAATCGGTCCTTCGGATTATGGCAAATATTTCGGCAAAAACCTCTTTTTGGTTCTCGTCACCAATCACGCCACGGATGGCTATTTGAAACTGCTCCTTGATCCCTCCAGCCAGCCTCTTTAAAACAAAATTAAAATCTTCATGCGCCCCCTGTCCTTCCATGGGAAGATCAAGAATATAATGCAATTGCAAAATCGTCTGGGTGGCGTCGGCAGGTTTGCCTTTCCCTGGAGGCAGCTGACGCAAATGAAAATCATGCAGTAAAGCTGCTAAAAAGGCCGTGATCAAATCCCTTTTGGTTTTAATCAATCCGCGCCCGCGGGCTGTCTTTAAATTGCTCAAGGTCACAACGACATTATGCAGATGGCTATGAAAGAATTGCCACTCTAAGCCCATCTGTTGATACAAAGCGGCAATGATTTCGATAAGCTTTCTTGCGCTCTCCAGTTCACTGGGATTAAGATGGACGGGTAAACCATTATCGGGACCTAAAAATTTTAGAATCTCGTTGGTAAACTGACGGATGAGCGCCCTGAACCGCCCCGCCGGATCTTCCGCAGAAGGAAATGCTGACTCCCATGCCTCACGGTCAAGGGGGCCATAGAGGACATTTACGAGATCCCTTTGGTCGTCTCTGTTGGCTGCCGGCAGAATAGTACCTCCAATATCACTACCTGCAAGCAGCACCAATCCGCTGATGATTGTCGCTACTAAAAACCCCAGCGCCCCGTGGCCGCTTAAAACATGCCCCAGCAACCCAACGCCAAAAACCACGAAGATCATCAAGCCAATCATCGGCCACATCCGTCGATTGACAAGGCTTAAGAAAAATGTTATATTTAAACCAAAAGGAATTTCTCTATGACTAAACTTTTGCAGGCTACTTACGAACACGGGCGACTGAAACCATCGTTGCCTCTCAATCTCCCTGAGCACCAGCGGGTCATTCTGGCGGTTGTGGTCACTGAAGACGACATCCCCGGCCTTCTGACTGCTAAACTGGCTGAAACGGGCAAAAGCTTCGACTTCCTCAACGACCCTCGCGAAGACATTTACAATCTTTCTGACGGCAATGAACTCTAGCAAAAAATCTATTGAACGTGGCGATGTTGTGCTTATTCCTTTCCCTTTTACTGACCTATCCAGTACCAAAGTACGCCCGGCCGTCATTATTTCCGCCAACCCACAGCAAAATGACCTTGTAGTCGCTTTTATCTCTTCTGTTTTAACCGATAAACCCTCCAATAGCGATGTCGTCCTGGCCAGCAATGCTCCCAATTTTTCTGCGACCGGTCTTAAAAAAGATTCTGTTTTTAAAATGAACAAACTCGTCACGATATCTTCAGCGCTAATTTTAAAACGGTTAGGCCACGTAGCCACCGCCTTCCAAAACCAATTAGACAATGCTCTTAAAAAAGCATTAAATTTATCATAAAATACCTCTGCCATTGTTGCGGTCAAAGGAGCTGTAGGCGCCATGGCCGGGACAGGCGCCATACCGCTACGAACTGCGAACTGTGTACTATAAAGGCGGGCACTATGTGGTGAGCTTGTCGAACCATTAAAGGTCCTGTGCATGGCAATGGCATCTTGCAGGGTGCCAGCATTCACCATATTCCATGCCGCTTCACGGATGGCCTGGCGCTTGTGCTTGGCCCCATACAAATGAAGCCACACAAAGATATGGATGGCCCAACGGCCTATAATCCCATAGGCCCAGCGTAAGATGGGGGTTTCAATCCCCGGGGCCCATTCCAATAAAATCCTGTCCGCCAAAGGCCGGGTGGAGGCAAACCGACCCAACAACCAGTACGCCATCCTGAAGGGCGGCAACATGCCTGCCCCGACCGCAGCGTCGGGGGCGGGCCCTGTAGATTTATTATAGGGCGGCGACTTTGTTACCCAATCGAGC
>JAHFGE010000110.1 GCA_023247575.1 Candidatus Omnitrophota bacterium
ATAAAGAATAGTGACTTTATATTTCTCAATAATCTTCCAAAAACGATTGCGTTCGGGAAAATCAGGCGCACCTTCGTACATGACCTGGGTTGCCCCATGAGACATAGGCCCATAAACTACATAACTATGCCCAGTGACCCAGCCAATGTCAGCGGTACACCAAAAAATATCATTGGGCTTTAAGTCAAAAACCCAATGAGTCGTGACATTAACCCCTGTTAAATAGCCCCCCGTGGTATGAATAATGCCTTTAGGTTTGCCCGTGGTGCCAGAGGTGTAAAGGATAAACAGGATATCTTCAGCATCCATGGGTTCTGGTTCACAGTAGGAGTTAGCGGTTTTGGCTAAATCATGCCACCAGTGGTCCCGCCCGCTTTTCATTGACACACTTTGGCCAACTCTTTGCACCACCATCACATCAGTAATACTTGGAGTCTCTTTCAGGGCCACATCAGCGGTTGCCTTTAAAGGGACGACACTTCCCCGACGATAACCACCATCAGCGGTAATTAATAATTTCGCCTGGGCATCATTGATACGGTCTCTTAAAGACTCAGCGGAAAACCCCCCAAAAACAACCGTATGGATGGCTCCAATGCGGCTGCAAGCCAGCATGGCATAAACAGCTTCAGGAATCATGGGAAGATAAATGGCCACCCTGTCACCTTTTTTAATACCTAAACCTTTAATGGCCGAGGCCATTTTATTCACTTGCGCGTAAACATCTTGATAGGTCAAAACTTTTGCATCGCCGTTTTCTCCTTCCCATAAAAGAGCAACTTTTCTGCCTAAATGAGCTTTAATATGTCGATCCAGGCAGTTGTAGCTGGCATTAAGTCTTGCGCCCACAAACCATTTGGCAAAAGGTTTTTCCCACAGCAAAACCCGATCCCATGGTTTATACCAATCCAGACGACGGGCCTGGGCTTCCCAAAACTTCAGACGATCTTTTTTGGCTTCGTTATAAATGGCAGGGGCTTTGATATTGGCATGGGCTTTAAAAATTTCCGAAGGTTCAAAGGTACGGGATTCATTCAAAAGGTCATCAACTTCCGTTTTGGTTTGGCTGATAGGATTCATGCAACCTCTCCTGGGGAAAATAATTAATTGCGATGAATTTTAAATAAACGGGAAGCTAATTTTCTATATACCAAGTTATCTTTTCGTTTACCAATCATTATAATCCACACCATAACATCTTCCTTAATAATTTGGTACACAACTCTATATTTGTCAAACCTCAAACGCCAATAACCTTTGTAAGGGGAATGTAATGGATGGCCGTACGCATAAGGATCCTTTGACAATTTTTCTATGGCTGTATCAATAATTCGTTGGCGATCGGCTGGCGATATCGTTTTAAAATCTTCTTTACCGACATCATCGTGGATTTTAACGTGCCACATCACTTTAAACCGTATTTATTCTTAAATTTATCAGCATCTATAAAATCTGAAGGTCTGGATTTCTTCATTCGTTCTTTAGCTTCACGGGCTAGTTGTTGATCGCTCCACTCTTCAAGAAGTTCGTCCAGCTTGTTGTAAATATCAATATCCATAAGCACGGCAATAGGCTTGTTCCGTTGATTAATAATAACTTTGGAGTGCCTGCTGGCCTTCAAGACTTCTTCCAGTTTGGTGCGAAGTTCTGAGACCCCTACAATGGTTGTATTTTCCTCGACAGTTATCATATATTTATCCTCCCTACGATAAGGATAACATTTGTACATTCATTTGTCAATTGAATATCATATTTAATGTAATATTAAATTTCAAATTTATTTTTGAACCTCAATAATCCCGCGTATTTGTTTAGCTGATTGAGAAAAATTATGTCATTCCCGAATGCTTTTATCGGGAATCCAGACGAGAAATACCATTTACTGGACCCCCGATTAAAACATTCGGGGGTGACAAGAGAATTTTTACCTCGTCGATCCTCTTAAAGAGCTAAACATTTACAATCCCGCAGCCAATGCGGCCCGAATATCCCGCCTACGGACGGGATCCCGCCAAAGGCGGTGATTTTTATCGGGGGTGACAACTTTTTCTACTGTATTTCAATACCAATCGGACAATGATCAGAACCCATGACTTCTTTTAATATATAGGCTTTCTTGAGTCGAGGCAATAAATTTTCAGTCACGAAAAAGTAATCAATTCTCCAGCCAATATCACGGCTGCGGGCGCCGGTTTTATAATCCCACCAGGTGTAATGCCCTCCTTCTTGGATAAAATGCCTGAAGGTATCAATAAACCCCGATTGAATAAACTTGCTGACCCAGGCCCTTTCCTCAGGCAAGAATCCTGTATTCTTTTCGTTTTGTTTAGGCCGTGCCAAATCAATTTCCGTATGCGCTGTATTGACATCTCCGGTAACAATCAATTTGCGTCCCGCTTGACGCAATTTTTGTGCATATTTTAAAAAGGCATCATAAAACCGCATTTTAAAAGGCACGCGCATGTTGCCGGCGCCGCCGTTGGGATAATAAATATTAAACAAAATAAAATCACCGTAATCCGCAATTAAAGTTCTGCCCTCGCTGTCGAATTCTTTAATCCCTAAACCCTCTTGCACGGATTTCGGCGCTTTTTTTGTGTACAAAGCAACGCCGCTATAACCTTTTTTCTGGGCGGATACCCAAAAAGATTGATAGCCATCGGGTTTTAAAATTTTTTCATTTAATTGTTCGGGGCGGGCTTTGGTTTCCTGCAAAGCCAAAATATCCGGAGATTCTTTTTCCAACCAATTCAAAAAACCTTTTTTTTCAATGGCGCGGATGCCGTTGACATTAAAGGAAAGCAATTTCACCTCTTTATCTCCAAGGGAAAAACAATCCCTATGGACACCATAGCTTTGAATGTCTCTTCTACCGTCCAGCCCGGGTCTTTGGTCTGGTCAGGTTTGACTAAAACAATGTAGCCTAATAAGGGATTATGCGTGGCAGGAACAAAAATTCTTAACAATTCTTCCCCTGTTCCCTTATCTTTAATGGTACCCGTCAAGAAACCAATCATCCATCCTTGCTGGTTAATGCTTTTGACTAAAAGGACTTTTTGAAAGGCTTGTTTGTCGGAAGCCGTCGAGAAACTATCCGAGAGTTGTTGACCAAGCTGATAAATGACTTTAATGATAGGAATGCGTTCGGTGACCCGTCCAATGGAATGCAAAACCTGGCGACCCACCACATTGCTAACAATAAGGCCAATACAATACAAACAGACGAGAATCAGAAGAATTCCCATTCCCGGAATTTGCCGGATATGGATAAACTGTTCCAGAAATCTCATCATTCTTTTGTCAATGAGCTCATAAAGGATTCTGATGGCAATCCACACCAAGGCTAGAGGAATGATAGCCAGAAGACCGCGAAAGATATAAACACGAAGATGTGTAAAGAATTTTGTCATTGCAAGGATTTATAATATCATAAATTTGCATCATTCCTATAAAAAAATTCATTCTTGACTTTCTTCTCGAGGAGGCTAAGATAACTTTTCTATGGTACCTCGTCCCCAAATGAATTATTAAATTTTTCAAAGGACTCGGTACCATGGTGAGGAATAGGATAATTCTTAAGGTGACGAACCATGGCTAATCGTAAACCTTGTGAACCAAATTTTAAAACACCGCCTGAGGCCCTGAGCAAGGAAGAGCTTAACAAGCTTGCCAACAACGGGTTTATGGGGAATTTAAAAACCGATATCCGTGATTTAAGCCGGCCTGACCTGGCTTGGGAATCAGAAACTCTGGCTAAATCTCATGGAATTTATATGGAATTTAACCGCGCCAAAGAGGCTGGCCAGGCCAAAGAATGGATTTACATGATGCGTATTTCCATTCCCGGTGGCGGACCTTTAAACCGTCCGCAGTACAATCTCATTGATGAGCTAAGCGAAAAATACACCAAAGACCCGGATGGCTTGCCTTCTATCCGTATAACCAACAGACAAAATATCCAACTGCATTGGGTGCGCAAACCTCACTTGGTGGAAGTTGTTAAACGCTTGGCCGAGTCAGGCCTCAATACTCTGAATGGTTGCGGAGACAATACCCGTAATGTCATGGGCTGCCCCTTGTCTCGCTTTTCTAAAAATTTTAACGCCAATAGCTGGGCCCAAAAATGCGGTCAATACTTCCAGCTTCCCATGGAACCATTTATTTCCATTTGGGAAATCGACCCTACCAGGGTGCGTAAACCCGGCGAGTCCTTTAGTTATGGCCCTAATTTGCTCAACCGCAAATTCAAAATTGGTTTTGCTGGCGTTATAGAGGAAAATGGCAAACTGGTTATTGACAATTGCCCGGAAGTGTTAACGGATGACACGGCCGTTGTGCCGGTCATTGATGGTAACCGCGTCAATAAATTTCAGATTTATGTCGGTGGTAGCCAGGGTGAGCGTAATGGCAAACCTTCCATGGCTTGCCTGGGACAGCCTCTGTGCCAGACGGATGAGGCCAATCTGCTGAAAGTTTTGGATTCAATAGTGAAAGTGCATCAGGAATGGGGCGACCGCCAGAATCGTGTCTGGGCCAGGGTCAAGTTTGTGGTCAAAAAGATGGGTATTGACTGGTACCGCCAGCAAGTAGAGGCGCGATTAGGGTATAAGCTGGAGTTACCTAATCCGAATCTGGATGTCGGCAGGCGCCACATGCATCATGGCTGGTTTAAGCAGCCCTGCCTGTCCCTGCCTCGCCAGCAGGCGGGCGGCAGGCAGGCCGATGGGTTATGGACATATGGTGCCTTCATTGAAAATGGCCGCTTGATTGACAATAGCCCCAATGGCAAACTCAAGTCCATGTGCCGGCATCTTATGAATAAGTACCCGATTGAATTTATGACCACACCTAACCAGGATGCTTTGTTTTGCAACATCCCCGAAAGCTCCAAGCAAGAGTTCGAAGCGGATATGCTTAAATTTGGGTTTGGTAAGCGTAATGACAAGCCTTATTCTCAGCTTCGCCTGCTTTCAGGAGCTTGTGTTGGCCGTGACACCTGCCGTCTGGCCTACACGGACTCGGAAAAATTTGAACCGTATCTCATCGATGAATTAGAAGCTTTAGGCTGGGGCGACATCCATGAGTCTATTGGTATCACCGGCTGCGAGCGCCAATGCTTTCGGCCAGCC
>JAHFGE010000031.1 GCA_023247575.1 Candidatus Omnitrophota bacterium
GTCCTTCTCTTTTTTGGACATGCGGCTGGTTCAAAGTCCCACGCGGATATGGACAAAAGTGCGGGCTTCAAACAACCGTTTGAAACTTTCGTAATGCTGGGTGGCCAGAATCTCCGTCGGGGCCATGATGGCCGCCTGTGTGCCATTGGCGACGGCCACCAGGCAGCCAAAGAAAGCCGCCACCGTCTTGCCGCAGCCTACATCTCCCTGCAGAAGCCGCAGCATAGGCCGCGGCTTTCTCATATCCATGGCCATACCCTCAACGGCCTTGCGCTGAGCGTCAGTCAAAGTAAAGGGAAAACTTTTCACATACTGATCTATCAAGGGTCGGTCAATGCGATGGGCAAAACCTTTTTTCTCCACTATGCTTTTACGCCGTAAAATCACGCAAATCTGAAAGAGAAAGAATTCTTCGAAAGCCACCCGAGAGATAGCTTTTTGCTGCTGGTCCTGGCTGGCGGGAAAATGGATCCAACGTATGCTGCTGCTTAAAGACCATAACCCATGCCGTTGACGGATACTCAAGGGAATAATATCCTGTAATTGGCCGGCGTAAAGATTCAGACATGTATCCATTAATCGTCGCAGGTATCTCTGGGTGATCCCTTTGGTTAACGGATACACAGGAACAATGCGCCCCATGTTTAAAGAACGATCCTCAGCAGAGATCAGTTCAAAATCAGGGACCAGCATCTGCAGGCGGTTTTTAAAAACCTCTACCCGTCCATAGAGAACAACTTCCTGACCCTCTTTAAAAAATTTATCCAGATACGGCTGGTTAAACCATTTACAAAAAAGATGCCCTGTTTTATCGCCGACCACGATCTCAAAAGCTTTAGTCTTGGAATAAAAATTGGGCTTGCCGACCTTGATGACCTGCCCGGCCGCGGTCTGATATTCACCTGCTTTGAGCATAGCCATCGGCGTCAACTGCGAGCGGTCTTCATAGCGACGGGGAAAAAGATAAAATAAATCTTCGACACTGATGGCCCCAAGATTGGCCAGCAGTTTGGCCTTGGCCGGCCCCACCCCTTTGACGAATTGTACAGGAATTTCAGACAGACTTTTGGACATTTAAAACCGCATAGTTTTTATGCGTTTGGCGAGTTGCTTGCGGTAGCCTTTATCGAAGACTTCATGAAAATCATAGCCGTCTTTGAAAGCCTCATAATGGTCTTGAGCATCTTTGGCAATGATCTTATATTGCACCATATGAGAAACAATATGGCCGAAATCTTCCGTTCTTTTAATACCCCAATAGTCCAGCACAGGGATCGTCATGGGACCAAATTTTTTCAGCACAAGAGCTTTGATGCCTTCCAAGAAATCATAGCCGTTAACGTGTTTAGCCAGTTTAAATTTCTTCTGGGCGAAACTTAAAGCTTCCATGACAAATTCGTAGGCATCGGCCTGATAGCGGGGATCATCTTTGCAAATCTGAGAGACGATATGATAGAACTCTTCATTCATCTGGTAGTATTTTAGCAACTGTTTTGGTGATTTCAAAAACTTTTTTAAAAATATTTGACGAGACATCACAATACTGGGCATAATAGCGCCATGAGAAAATGGCCGTGGAAGGTGTATGGTATTTTTTTGACCATTTTAGTTTTCAGTGGCTTAGAGGATATTTTTTATAAAAACTCCTCTTTTTATATGTATTACACCATTCTGGTGGCTTTCGATAAACGCTATTTGCTGTTTCTGGCGTTCAATATCATCGCTAATCTTTTAAATGTTTTAGCACCGTTGGTGGTATTCTGTTATGCTTTTGATATTCGCAGTTCTTTAAAATTCTGGCGCATTTGCTTTTTTGTAAGGATGATCTTTGATTTGGTGGGACATCATTACGATGTGCAATTTATCAAATCGGCTTTTGTGCAAAGCTATGCTTATGGATTTGCCAGTATCGGGGTCGTCCTCGTCCCTCTCCTGCCTTCCTATCTGGCTCATTATTTTTACGCCTTCAGGAGGCGAATGGACCAATCGCCATCACCAGCTTAAAGACGGGTCCATTACTAGTTGCCTGAGGACGACTTCAAAAGTCTATTAAGCAAACAATAATTTGTACATATCCCTTCTTTCATGTATGATCAATTCAATCAAAGATCATGCAAGACGGCTTTTCAAGTGATAAGCCGATGCATGATCACAAATAAGGAGTCATTATGAGTTTTGATCGAGGTAACGAAAGAGGCGGCTTTAGCGGTGGACGTCCAAGAGAATTCCATAAGGCCATCTGCTCGGAATGTAAAAAAGAATGTGAAGTTCCATTCAAACCGAGCGGGGATCGTCCCATCTATTGCAAGGATTGCTATTCCAAGCGTAAGGACAGCGGACGCTGATTATAGTTTTAAACCGGCCCAAAAGCAAAGCCCGATAGGTTTCCTGTCGGGCTTTTATATTGAGTCGGCCTTCACGCGTTATCGGATGTTGAACAAAAAAGCCCCCCGCGAGGACTCGTCTCCTTTCGCTCGCCCGATTTTAAGGTAGGGGTGCTGGATTCGGGCTCGCTACAGTCGGGCATCGCCCCATGTGATGCTCCTATTCGTCGCATCACATAAGCGGGGCTCTTTTCTCGCCCTCGCTCCACCGTAGCATAAATTTAAAAGGCCTGCCCAAAATCTGGCAGACCTTTTAAATTTAACTCCCCCGCGAGGACTCGAACCTCGGACCCAGTGGTTACGATCTGACTCCGATTACTCGGAGAGTCGGACTTTCTCTTCACCCAGGTTAAAACTTTTAGGGTAGCGGGTGTAAAGTCTCTGCACTTGCCCTTTGTCGCTTCGCTCCTCAGGATTTCCTCGTCCCTTCGGGACTCGATCACCCTCCTCACAAAAAAACGACAAATGCTAGCTCAGGATTGTCCCTGCCGCTTTGATTCGCTTTGCTCATCAAAGCGAATCAGCAGGGATTTCCCTGACTTAGCCCGCTTTTCACTCCAACGTTTCCGCTGGAGGCTGCTAATTTTGCGTGAAGCTCGCGATGACAATTAGCGCATAATATTGTGCACTTATCCAACTCTTCCTTGACTCTACTCCAGCTACGTGTATAGCCTTTACTGGAAATACTAAAGTCCTTTTGAGCCGGATCAATATGATGAAATTCTAAAGCATCAATACAACGGTCGTAACCGCAATTCTCACATTTACCGCCTTTATACTCAACTGCCATAGCACGAACTTTTTTTCTTCGTGCATAGACGGCTTTAATGAGATATTCTTTACGATCTTTGTAATTACGCTTATCTTTCACCACTGTCATCTTCCTTCACGGACTTGCGATTATTGCAAGCGATGTATTACACTCGCTCGCTACGCTCGCTCGTGAACAGCCACTTGCTCTACCAACTGAGCTACAGGGGAATAAGCTCTATGTAAAGAACGAATCAACTCTTTTGGGGTAGGGTTATTATACTGAAAAACATTTAGAAGTCAACTTGCCGGCGCGAATTCAAGGACATGGCTAAGGTTGACATGTCTACATATTCCACGGCAGAGCCCACAGGGATACCTAAACCAATGCGGCTGACTTTCACACCGGTAGGTTTCAATTCCTTCCCTATATAAAGGGCTGTCATTTCACCTTCTGTGTCGGGGTCGGTGGCAATCACCACTTCCTCAATGGCCTCTTGTTTAATACGACTCATAAGCTTAGGTATATGCAAATCCTCCGGGCCACGGCCGTCGGCCGGTGATATATTCCCCAGAAGCACATAATAAATCCCTCGGAAACTTCCCGTACGCTCTATAGCCAACAAATCCTTAGGGCTTTCGACCACGCAAATGATTTTATGATCACGGCTAGGGCTGGCACAAATCAAACAAATTTCTGCTTCAGCCAAATTATGGCATAGTTTGCAAAAGCACAGTCCTTCTCTTGACTGTACAATAGCATCCGCTAAGGCTTTAACATCCTGTGTCTTCTGGCCCAACAGCCAGAAGACCATGCGTTCGGCACTGCGGCGGCCTACACCTGGTAACTTACTGAGTTGTTCTAAAAGATTTTCGATTAATTTGGGATACATAAAATAATTTTCCCTGTACTGGCCGAGCATGCTCGGCCACTACTGAGCCTCGTTATGCCATTCTTTTACAATCTTGCCCCCAAACATGTGCAAAGCATCCCGCACCACAGGCTGATCCTCTTTAGGAATCGATTCATTAATAACTTTAAGGGCAATACGGATCGTTTTGCCTAATTTTTCACTAAAAATTTTTTCCACTAAGGCCAAGTTATCTTTGATTTCTAAACTTTCCTTGGCAAAATGGTGTTCTTTTAAAAAACCTACTGTTAAAACCCCGTCTTTAAAAATATGGGGATTGGCATCCTGCAAATACGTCGCTAAAGACATTTTACGACGGGAAACCTCATGAGTTAAAGCGTTCCAACGCTGTTGGATATCGGACAAACCAATTTCAATTTCTGCGGTGGCGGCTACAGTCGTCCTTGGAGTCGTGGAGGCGGCTTTCACCTGCGGCTGCGATTTCACCGATGAAGAAGCAGTGGTTGCTTGAGCAGTCGTCGTGATTACAGGTGCCGCAGCTGGTGCGGCGCCTGACGTTGCCACTGCACCAACCGCTGGTGGTTGGATAAGAGCAATTTTTGCCAAAGCCACTTCCAGCGGCATACGCATGGTTTCCATGACCCGTGAGGTCTCCTGCGCCTCAATGAAAAGTTCAATGGCTTTTAAAATTCCGCCGATAGAAATTTTTTGGGCCTGTAAAGCCAGACGTTCTTTCACGTTTTTAGGATAATCAATCAAATCATTCAATTGCGGCCCGCCGATTTTAGCAATCATCATGTGGCGGAAATGTTCGGTCAAATCTTTGCCCAACTGCTTCAAGTCTTTGCCGGCGTCGATGATTCCATTAAGGACCGATATGGCTTTGGGACAATCCCTGTCCACTAAAGCATCGGTCAAAGCAAAAAGCCATTCCATCTCCACCATGCCCAGCATGGAAAACACATCCTCTGCGGCAACGCCTTTGCCGCCCAACGCGCTTAACTGGTCCAGAATTCCCAAAGCATCACGCATACTGCCACCCGCGGCCTTGGCAATGGCAAAGAGGGCCTCCTCATCGACCTTGATGCCTTCTTTTTTGCTAATGTCTTTTAAATTGGCACTGATGACTTCCAAAGCAATGCGTTTGAAATCAAACCGTTGGCAGCGGGAAAGAATGGTCGCCGGCACCTTATGGGCCTCCGTGGTAGCAAAAATAAAAATCACATGCTCCGGCGGTTCTTCTAAGGTTTTTAAAAGGGCGTTGAAAGCTTCGGTTGTGAGCATATGCACTTCATCGACGATATAAATCTTATAACGGCCATAGGTCGGAGCAAATTTGACATTTTCGCGCAAGGCGCGGATTTCATCGATGCCGCGATTGGAGGCGCCGTCGATCTCAATGACATCAAAGCTGTTGCCTTTGGCAATTTCTTGGCAGGCTGAACAGGTTCCACAAGGTTTGAGGGTGGGGCCGTTTTGACAATTGAGGGATTTAGCGAGGATACGCGCGCAAGAAGTTTTACCGATCCCTCGCGGTCCGCAAAATAAAAAGGCGTGGGCAATGCGCCCCCCTTCAATGGCTTGCTTTAAAATTTTCGTGATATGCCCCTGGCCTTGAAGCTCATCAAAGCTGGCAGGACGATATTTTCGAGCTAAAACTAAATAGGACATATTATAAAATGTGCCTTAAAATTTCAGTAACTTGATGACCGCCTTGAACAAAAAATCTTTTAATAACGGAGAGGGACGGATTCGAACCGTCGGACCCAGTTACCCAGGTCAACTGCTTAGCAGGCAGTTGCATTCAGCCACTCTGCCACCTCTCCAAAAAAATTTTAAAGAAATTTTTTTGGAGAAGTCTCGCCACCAAAATTACGATGTAATTTTGGTGGCGGACTCTCCACTAGTAATCTTCCACTGCTCAATAAAACCTTTTATTCTTCTTCGACCTGTAATTGATTTATAAAACTTCTCCATTTGTATAGCTTCACGAAGAGTATCAAATCTATCTAAATGAAGCATCTCAAAAGGCCTAAATGCTTTTGTAAACTTATTTTTACCCGAATTATGTTCTTCTAAACGACGGTCTACATCATTCGTACTACCTGTGTACGTTTTCTTCCTGTCATAACTAATTAAAATATATGTAAAATACATCAATTCCATTCCACCGCTTGCCTCTTTCTCTTCCTCTTAAAAAACTCACTGAGGAGGCTGGCGCATTGTGGCGCTAAAATACCTCCTTGAACATTCAAACGATGGTTCAATCCTTTATGGTGAGCAATATTTATAACCGATCCACACGCACCAGCCTTGATATCTTCCGCCCCGAAACACACGCGTCCCAGACGAGCCAACACCAAAGCGCCGGCACACATCGAACAGGGCTCGATTGTAACATAGAGGATACACTCCTGCAACCACTTCGAAGACAAGTAATTGGTCGCCGCAGTCAAGGCAATCATTTCGGCGTGGGCGGTGGGGTCTTTGAGCATCTCTACCTGATTGTAGGAACGCGCAATGATTTTATTTTTATATACAATCACAGCGCCGACAGGCACTTCATCCAATTGCTCAGCCTTTTTGGCCTGCCGAATGGCCTCCTGCATAAACATTTCGTCGAGTTTACTCATAGAGCTACAGGAAGGAGAATTTTGACTTGGGTTCCTTTGCGTAAAGAGCTCTGTATATGAATAGAGCCCCCTACCGACTGGATGATGGCATAGACAATGGAAAGGCCCAAACCAGAACTTTTTTCTACGCCTTGTTCCTTGGTCGTAAAAAACGGTTCAAAAACTCTAGGCAAATGCTGGGATGTTATCCCAACGCCTTCATCGATAACTTCAATGGTTACAAACTTAGATCGCTTTTTATATAAAGTCCATATTTTTATATTCCCACCGGCGGGCATGGCCTCCACAGCATTGGCCAGTATGTTGTGGATCACCTGATGGCCATTAAGGCGGCTGATATGAACTAAAGGAAGATTTTTTTGTAAATGCTTATGCACTTTAATCTTAGAGTCCCTGCATTGCTGCTCTAAAAGGCCTAAGATATCTTCAACGATTTCATTAATCGCACAAGATTCCCGATGAGTTTTCGATTGACCCAAAATTTTTAAACGACCGGTGGTCTGATAGCATCGTCTGATCTGTTTATTCATCTGCTCCATGGTATTGAGAATTTGCCTGAAGTCTTTGTAGGAAATGTATTCAAAATTTTTATTCTTGTAAGTATCGATAAGTTTCTGAGAACTCAATAACAAAGAGTGCAAAGGGGCATTGATCTCTTGGGCAAGGCCAGTGAGTATGGTAAAACATGAGTTAGAATCGGACTTAGAATTTTTCTCCATATTTAAAAACCTGGCGCGCCTGGCAGGGATCGAACCTGCAACCCCTAGTTCCGTAGACTAGTGCTCTATCCAATTGAGCTACAGGCGCCCGTCAAAATTTCTTTAAAATTTTGACGAGGTCTCGCCATCCCGCCTTGGCGGGATGGCGGACATGTTCTCGTCAAAAATCAAAAATTAAAAAAATATTTATATCAAATATATCTCCTGCTGTCCAGCAGCTTACTTATTGATTTCCTTGAGCATGCGTTGACGGTCCAGACCGATCTTATGCATGGCCTCAGCCGGATTATGGGTGTAATAATGACAAAAAGTGGTGACTTCCTTAATGGTATGAATACCTCGTTCGGTGAGATTTTTTAGGACATTGGCACGAATCCATATTTCAGCCATAATTTCCCTGGGTGTCAAACCTGTCTCTTGGGCCAGACGATCCCTGTAAATCGTACTCGGCGAGGTAGCTACTATCCTTTTAAGCTCATAATTATATTTAAAAATCTCATGCCGTAAAATATGGTTACCCTCCATGCCGCTGGTTTCGGTGACTTCATCGATCACCCGAAAGAGTCTTCCGTCCACATGATAGCGTTTGAGGATAATAAAAACATCGATAAGATTAATCAACATGAGCGGCACATTCATCGGTTCATTATTCAGACGCATAATAGCTTCCTTGGCTGTCAAAGCATGGATAGTGCTCATGCAATATTTCCCGATATTAACAGCCGTAATCATGTCACGAGCCTCTTCTCCTCTGACTTCCCCAACGATCACACGTTCGGGACGCATACGCAGACTGTTTTTAACTAAATCCGAAAGGGTCAAGTGCTCATCAGTTTCCAAGCGTGAACAACTATCTTCCAGAAAGGTGTTGAGCTCCAGAGTATCTTCGATAATCACTAAACGGTCTTTAGGTGGAATAAAACTCAATAAAGCATTGAGCAAAGTCGTTTTGCCCGTGCCAGGGCCGCCAGCGATAATAATATTAGCCGGGCGAATGGAGAGACCTTCCATATAAAGCCATAATTGTCCTGCCAGCTCATAACTTATACTTCCATTCTGAATCAAATCAATGATACTTAAAGGGTCCACCTTGCTCTTGGTAATCGTCAACTGTGGCCCCAAAGGAGTATCGACAATGTTAACGCGTCCGGTGAGATTGGCCAATTCCACGTTAGCAATTTTGTGATAACCACTACGGCCACTAAAAACCATCAGCTTTTGGATGAAAACTTCCAATTCGCGCTGAGAGGAAAACATTTTATTCGTGGCCATAAATCCTTTTTGGGCGTGATGAATATAGATAGGCTTAAGAGAATTAATGATAACGTCTTCCACATTGATGTCACAAAGTAATTCTTCAATAACCCCATAGGAAAGAAATTCTTTAATAAACTTCTGTTGTTCTCCCAAAGAAGGAAACTCTTCCTTAAATGGACTGCCCGCATCCTCTTTAAAAACTTGCTCTAGAGCCTGTGCCACCATCGCTTCCCGTTCTGGGGCCGTAGCCAGCAAAGGCATTTTGCCTTTTAATTTAGCCAAAACCAAAGCCTCCAGTTCTATAAATTTTTTATTCATGATGGTCGGCACCTGCCTCTTTTGATTTGACGATGATAATGGCGGCCTTGTGAATATCCAAATACTTATTCGCAATCCGTCGAACGTCTTGGGCTGTCACCGCATCTATTTTACCATCGTATTGACGATAAAAGTCATAGCCTAAACCAAATAATTCATCCGTTGCGGCCATAGAGGCCAAGGCACTGTTGGTGGTTAAAAAACGTCTTAACAAACCTTTTAAATAATTCTTGGCACCTGCCAACTCTTGGGCAGGCGCTTCTTGAGTCCTTAAATTCTCCAGCTCTTTGGTGACGATGCTTTTAACGCTATCAATTTTATCCGGCTTCGTCAATACATAAAGCGTAAAAGTACCAGTATCCAGATCGGGTGAGTACCGGGAGCCGGTGGTATAAGCCTGGCCTGTTTGATCCCGTACTTTGACAAACAGCCTTCCGCTTAAACCGGATCCTAAAATTGTATCGATAACCTCCATGCCAAAACGATCGCTGTTTTTTAATGAGGGCGCCTGGAAACCCATCATGACTAAAGCCTGTTCTTTTTCCATATTGAGAGTTTTAAGCCGAGTTGTCTGCGGGGAGCTTTCCGTGAATAATGGGACCGAGATGTTGCCTTTCTTTAGAAAACTAAATTTTTGCTTCAACTGCTGTAATACTTTATTTGCATCACAGTCACCGAATACAGCAATGACCATGTTGTTTCCATAAACTCCTTTTTGATAAAATTCCAGCAAATCTCGACGAGTAATTTTAGACAGGCTTTCTTTGGTTCCTAAAGGATCCCGGCGGATAGGATGAGTTAAATAAAGTGTTTCCAGCAAAGCCCTGGACGAAGTGGCCATAATATCATCCTGCCGTTCCTGCAGCGCCGTGAGCATCTCCTGGTGCTGCCGGCCCATGGCAGAAGAAGGCATGGAAGGATTTTCGACAAAATCGGCCAGCATATTTAAAGCCAAATCCTGGTCGTCAGATAAGACATCAAAGGTAATCCCACAAGTATCGAATCCGCAAGCGCCCCTTAATGTCCCGCCTCTTTGCTCAATGGTTTGGTTGATTTGGTCTTCGCTCAAATGTTGGCTACCTTTAATCCAAACACGGCCCATGAATTGCGAGATTCCGCCTAAATTCTGGCTTTCCACCCTTGTTCCCCCATGCATCAATAGCTTAATGGCCAACACAGGTACACTATGGTCCTCATGAACCAGAATAGTCAATCCATTATCCAAAACTATTTTTTTGATTTCACTTTGTGGATTAACCTGCACGGAGGGCAAGTTGGCTGGGGCCATTGATTTGGGTTTTAACACCGTGATGCTTAAATGAGAATCCTGTAAATAGCGGTTGGCTACCCTTTGAATATCCTCGTTGCGGACTTTTTTAATGAATTTCACATAATGACGAGAGAAATTGGCATCGCCGGTCATGGCTTCATCCATGGCTGCCCGAGAAGCCAGACTGCTACTGGTTTGGTTTTCGAATACAAATTGAGACAACACCTGCCGCTTAGTTTTCTCTAACTCGGCAGAGCTCAAGCCATATTTTTGAATATCACCGACCATGACCTTTACAAAGGCTAAAACACCTTCCAGGTTGTCCTTGGACATCATTCCTTGAATTTCAAACAGGCCTCTATCTTGGGGCGTAAAATTCGACGAGGAGATGCTTTCTACCAAATGCTTGTTTTGATAAACCTCTCTATAAAGGCGGGAACTCTGGCCCTCACCTAAAGCCATGGATAAAACATCCATAGCATATAAATCCGGCTCTAAGACACTAACCCCCTGATAGGCCAAAAAAAAATGAATGAAAGGCGTTGGATAATAGCTTTCCAAATAACGTTTAAACATCTGAGGGGGCTCCTGAGGCAGGTTACGTTCTACAAAAGGCCTGGGTTTAAAATCTTTAAAGGCCTGATCGATAAGCGGCAAAATTTTATCTTTAGGAAAGGGGCCAGCCACGGATAAGACCATGTTATTGGGGGCATAGCGTTCTTTGTAATAACCAAATAGCTCATCACGTGTGATGGAATCAAAAAGCGGCGGATAACCAATGATAGGATGCCGGTAAGGGTTCTGGATATAAACATTACGAAAAACCAGATCACTTAAAACGCGATCAGGGCGGTCATTGTAAAGCCGCATTTCCCCGTGGATGACTTTACGTTCCTTTTCCATTTCCTGAGCATCGAAGATCGAATTCATGACCATGTCGCTCATAATGTCAAGCCCTTGAGCCAATGAATCCTGCGGCAGATCCAAAGTGTAGATCGTGTCATCATGACTCGTGGAGGCATTGATGTTACCGCCTAATTTTTTGACCTCTTTGGCAATAGATCCTACCGGCCGCCGGACCGTTCCTTTAAAAAGCATATGTTCGACAAAATGAGAAACGCCCATCCCCAAATAGCGTCCTTCCATGGCCGAGCCAGTTTTAACGCAGGCATCAATGGAAACCGTCTGGCTGGTGGGCACCTCCTGAATAAGAACCGTTAATCCATTGTCCAGAACCGTTTTAAACACTTCTTGTTGGTCTGCCAGACTTGGAATGGTAGTAATCAATAATACAGCCATGACAAGGAGAATTGATTTTAATTTCATTTAAGAATTATTCTTTCTGATGCCACTGATCCAATAATTTACGAATATCCATCGAGGAATTCCGAGCCACCTGAGCACAGATAAAGATCAACAAAGAAAACGGCCACACATCTTCAGGGCCAATCAGCAATCCTGTGGAAGTATTCTCCTGTGCTTGCAGATGGTTAGCGTAATGTTTAATGGCGTCATCCAATTTGCCTTCAAAGATATCCAGTGAGGATGTTTTATTATTGTATTTCATGGATGGCAAAGATACCCCGCGAACTAAAAGGAGATTGATCATAGAATCGCTGTCTAAGTCTGACAGCTCTTGCATGTCAAACCCTTCAAATTGGGGAATATTAGGCGGCAAAATCAAAGAGGGCTTTTGCACCAACACCTCCCCTTTACGCACAACGGTATCTCCTTGATTAATGGAAGAGGCTGATAAATGAATATAGGGTACATGGGTGTCCGCGAACGTCTGCAAAGACAGCACGCGGCTGCGAATGATTTCTGTTCCTTTAAGTGCTTTTTCAAATGAATCTTGAATGTCCATACGGTTAACCTTAAATGAAGCTGGCGGATTCGCCATTAAAAATTCTTAAATTTTTAATGGCGAGATTTCGCCATAATTTTTGCAGAGCAAAAATTATGGCGGAGAAGGAAGGATTCGAACCTTCGACCCCGCAAGCGGGGTAACGGTTTTCAAGACCGCCGCATTCAACCACTCTGCCACTTCTCCCAATCCCGCCTTTGGCGGGATGAATCCCGAGTCCCGCCTTTGGCGGGACGAGGGATCTTATTTTTAAGGTAATCTCTCACTTCGTTCGAGATATAATTAATGGCCTGGAAACATCCCAAGGCCGTTAATTATACACATCCTGCCTTTGTAAGGGAATGAAATTTGACCAATACATAATTTGGGCCACATCTTTAAGTTTCAAAACTTGATAAACTTTCCCCAAACTCACCCCTCGTCCCAATAAGTCTTTAGCTAAATTGAACCGCCCCTCTGTCACCGGCATGATTTTCTTAGGCCATTCTAAAAGCCGTATATGCAAGGTGGGGTTATCATTGATAAGACCAATCCGGATACCGTATTCCAGAATTTCCCGTAAAAGCAAAAGAGTCAAATTCACCAGTTTGGCTTTAGTGGTTTTGGTTAAAAAAATTTTATATGATTCTACAACTGACGGAGTGATTTGAGAAAGTCTGTTAATCTGGGGGTAATTATTCTCAAGAAACCCTCTAAAATGCTGCCACGTTTCTAAAAAGCGTCCTACGCTCTTGGCGGAAAACTGACCCCTGGCATGAGGGAGGAATTGTTCAAAAAAGGCCGTTAAATCAATTTCCCGCACAATGGTTAAAGATTCGCCTTGGGCAATCTTAGCCTCGATTTGCTCCAGCTTTTTTCTGGCCTCCTGCTCATTGGTACCGGCCACCTGAGAATAGATAAGTCCTCGAGCGTAAAACTCAATATAATAAGTATTACCTATCCTCTTGATTTGGCCCATAATGTGAAGGCGGATCCGCCATTAAAAATTTATGAATTTTTAATGGCGAGATCTCGCCATAATTCTTGCTTTGCAAGAATTATGGCGGAGAAGAGAGGATTCGAACCTCTGAGGGACCATAAAAGCCCCTAACGGTTTTCGAGACCGCCCCGTTCAACCACTCCGGCACTTCTCCTTAAATTTTGTTTTACAGTTTTTCCGCCAAAAATCTTTGATTTTTGGCGAGATCTCGTCAGTCAAAATTGGTCAATTTTGACTGACGGACGAGACCGCCCCATTCAACCGCTCTGGCACCTCTCCGAAAGAATCTCTCAAAACTTTTTCTTTATCATTTCCACCCCGCCCATGTAAGGACGCAGCGCTGGCGGGACAATGACGTCACCATTTTTGGTCTGATAATTTTCTAGAATAGCGATCATGGTACGCGGCAGGGCAACACCGGAACCGTTGAGGGTATGCACAAAACCTTTTCTCTTGCCATCTTTGCCT
>JAHFGE010000111.1 GCA_023247575.1 Candidatus Omnitrophota bacterium
ATATCCATGCGGTCCCATGGACAGCATTTTAAATGGTATGATTCCCATCCATCTTTCCGCCCGCGTCCTTCCTGCTCCGTATACCCCCGCCAATGAATATTATTCAACTGTACTCGGAAAAAGTCTTGACTTTTTCCGAGTGTGGTGTAGATTTTAAGCTATGCATAAGCGAGCTCTATATAAAAAACTTTGGGACTATCTGTCAGCCGATAAGTCGATGATTATGCTGGCTGGCCCTCGTCAATCTGGAAAAACGACATTTGCGAAGGAAATTGTTGCCAAGAATTATTCTGACGCCATTTACTTAAACTGGGACCAGGCTGAGGATAAGCGGCGGCTTATCGTAGATCCTCTTTTTTTTTCCAAAGAACCCCGCACAAGTTTATCATCCAAACCATTAGTCATCCTTGACGAAATCCATAAATACCGCCATTGGAAGAATTATCTTAAAGGCATTTACGATCAGTTTTCAAAAGAGTATCAGTTCTTGGTTACGGGCAGCGGACGTTTAGAGTTTTCCCGCAAGGCAGGAGATTCACTGGCCGGACGATTCTTGAAATTTCATCTATTCCCTTTAACGCTGGCGGAGCTTTCTTCCCAGCGCAGGGAGTGGAAAGACTTTGTGAAAAATCCCTTACAAGGCTTTGATGACGTGCCAGCAAAACATACAGGCGAAGCGTTTAAATCCCTTTGGGAATTAAGCGGTTTCCCTGAGCCGCTTTTTAGCGGGCGAAAAACATTCTGGAGAACATGGACTTCCACTTATGGCCAACAAATTGTTCGTGATGATCTCAAGACTGTTGCTGATATTCGCAATCTTGATACTATAGAAATCCTTTTTGCCTTATTGCCTGCCAGAGTCGGTAGTCCGCTTTCTATGAATAATTTGGCCGGTGATTTACAGGTCGCCTTCGATACGGTCAAAAGCTGGCTGCTTTTGTTTGATTTATTTTATTTGTCTTTTCGCCTGTCTCCTTGGTCTGAGAAGATTACCAGAAGCCTGCGCAAAGAAAAAAAGATCTATATTTTCAATTATCCTCTTATCGAAGACGAAGGACATCGTTTTGAAAACCTGGTTGCAGTGGATTTCCTGAGAGCGGTCGAAACCTGGAATGATTACGGGTTTGGAAAGTTTAATTTGCATTATGTACGCAACAAAAACAAACAGGAGGCAGATTTCCTCATAACGGAAAATAACAGGCCGTTTCTCCTGATGGAAACCAAAATATCCGATGAAACCCCCTCTGCAAACCTTAAGATTTTTCAAAACACTTTAAACGTTCCTGCCATTCAGCTTGTCAAGAAAGATGGAGTTAAAAAAGTCTTTAAGAATGGTAAAAACGATATTTTAGTGGTGACGGCTCACCGCTGGCTTTCATCCTTGCCTTGAAATAAATACTCATTTAAAATTAGCATATACGGTTGACTCCAGTATTCCGTCGAGAGCAGGAAATACCCTCTCGTCGATCAACTGGAGTGAAGCGGATAAGCCTATAATAAATTTACGAGGCCTGCCCTCGTAAACCCCGCCAGGGCAGGGGGCTGGCAACGTGAAAATTTGTTTCAAGCCTGTTTGACATGAGAGAAGGGGGTGTTATACTTTTAATGAAGCCCAAATTTATGGAACGAAGTGAACATAAATTTGTTGGCTGAATTAACCCCGCAGCTTTTTTGCGGGGTCAATTTAAGGGAAAGATTATGAAGAACAGGATGGCTTTTACGTTGATCGAATTGATGGCGGTGTTAGTCAGTGTAGGTGTTTTAGCGGCTATCGCCTTGCCTAGCCTTTTTACCCAAATCGAGCGCCATCGGGCTCAGGAAGCCATTAATACCTTGGGGGCTATAAGAAATGCCATGGAATCCTGCGGGGTATCGCAGGCGGCGCCTTATGATTTTACGAATTGTGGTTCTTTTTCAGCTATAAATATGACCGACCCTTCCTATAATGCTTCTACCAATCCTGGTGCCAATTTTACTTATGCTATTAGTGGTAATGATAATGGCACATACACTGTTACCGCAACTAGGGCTAACCCATCCATTCCAGCCAATACGGTTACTATAACTAGAAGCAGCAGCGCTCAAGTGACTTGTACGGGCGGGGGTGCCTATTTAGGATTTTGTTAATATGTCTAACAAAGCCTTTACATTAATTGAGATTCTGGTGACAGCAGTCATTCTGGGACTGGTAGCCTTCATGGTCATCCCCAACTTTACCACAGCCATCAACCGTTCCTATGCCCAGGATGCCATGCATAATTTAATGGCCATTTATGCTGCGCAACAGTATTACTATCAAAATAACAACAGTGTTTATTGCACATCAAGCTCAAGTTGTACTTCTGGCACTATTCCTAATAGTATTAGTGTTATTAATTCAAATTTAAACCTAAACATTGCCTCCACGGGAGGAACAACCTACGATTGCAGTGCTGCTTGCTCTGGGTTGTTTTGCTGCGCGGCAACAAATGCAAATTTTACCATGCAGGTTGTTCTGGTCACTGCTATTAATACCGGCTCAGTTTCGGTTCCGCAATACTGCAATGGGACCCTTAATCCCTGCTGTCAGGGAGGAACCCCTGGTAATAATTGTCCGTAGGGGCGATTAGTAATCGCCCCTACATTCTAGATGATATGTTCAAGATAACCACCCAAGGCTTTAGTCTTTTGGAAACCTTCCTGGCCGCACTTCTTTTCGTATTTTCCGTGGCCTCCATTTTTACAGCTCTTTATTCCATACGTAAACCCGCTGTCAATACCGATCAGATGAGCCAAGGGGCACTGGCTGGCAAGCAGGTTCTGGAGGCTTTGCGCTATTACGTGGATCCTGCTGACTATAGCAGTGGTGGCTGCTTGTATCCTGGTGGCCACGCTACTTTACCGTCCTCTGTTTTTTTACCGGCAGGGGGCTATGCTGTATCGTATGTGGTCAGTACGGATCCTTCTGGATGTGTGGATAATCCACCGGCAACCTTTTGTGGTCGAAAGGTCATTGCTACTGTTACCTGGCCCGATGCGATGTAGGGGATGTTCATGAAAACAGTTCATTGCACAGCCATTACGTTAATGGAACTGATTATCGCCAGTGTGGTGGTGACTGTCGTCATGCTGGGCGTTGTTTCTGCCAGTATCATTTTGCAAAAAAATAGTACGGACTATACCAACAGGTATTTTGTCACCCAGACGGCTACCAATGTCCTCAATAGCATACTTGCCGATGCTTCGCAAGTGGTGGGAACAGTCAATTGTCCAGGAATTGTGATTGGAATCAACTCCACTGGTACCGGTGGTTGTGCTCTATCATCAGGTACCGGAGATGCCAATACTATTTGTTTTTATCAGGATATGAATGGCGCAGGAATTGGAAATGGAACGATTCAAGATACTACTTATGGGCAGTGGGCATGCTATACTTATAGCGCTAACAATATTTATAGGTGCACCTCAAATTATAACAACGGCGGTAATCAGGGCATGAATCAATGTAATGCGGGGGCGGGGAGTACACTGGTAGGTACAGCCAGTGCCCTGCCATGGCCATCCGCATCTTTTAATACAGGGGTATTTTCTTTAACCGTTGATAATTGTTGGAATCCAGCCATAGCCTCTTGTTGTAATCCCATTAATACCAATTGTTCTTCAGATTCGAGTAACCCTTTTGCGGAAAAAAAAGGAAGTGTATCTGCAGGCAGCTATAGCGCATCGTAACTTCATTTTAATTTGACACGTTCCGTCGATTACGCTACCATATCGCCATTATATGCTAGACCTCAAGTTTATCCGCGAAAATACTGAGAAAGTCAAAGCGGGGCTGCAAGCTAGAAGGGCCTGCCTGCCGGCAGGCAGGGCGCCGGTGGACTTATCCCGCCTTTTGAAACTCGACACAGACCGCCGGGCCCTTATTGGGAAGCTCGATGAGCTGAAGGCCGAGAAGAATGCCGCCAACCAGGCCATTGGCCGCATGGTAAAAGACAAACTTGATCCCAAGCTTAAAATCGCATCTATGAAACAAACAGCTTCTCAAATTGATGCCCTGCAGCCGGCGATCAACAAGGTAGAGGAAGACATTGACCGAATTTTAATGACCATTCCCAATATTCCGCATGCGTCGGTGCCAGTAGGCGGTCTGGAAGCCAATCAAGAGATCAGCCGATGGGGAAAGCCACCAACTTTTGATTTTAAACCAAAGACCCATATAGAATTGGCTGAACATTTAGACATTATTGATTTCCAAAGAGGGGCCAAGCTCAGCGGATCTAATTTTATCCTTTATAAAGACCTGGGGGCACGCCTGGTGCGGGCTTTGGTTAATTTCATGCTGGATTTACATACCAAAGAGCATGGCTACCGTGAAATGTTGCCGCCGGTGTTAGTCAATACCGCGGCCATGACCGGCACAGGGCAGTTGCCTAAAATGAAAGAGGACATGTACTACCTGCCGGATGATGATTTATATTTAATCCCGACCGCCGAGGTGCCGGTGACGAATATCCACCGGGACGAGACGCTTCATGAAGAGGACTTGCCTTTGTATTATACCGCTTACACAGTTTGTTTTCGTCGAGAAGCAGGATCTTATGGTAAGGATACCCGGGGCCTGATGCGGGTACATCAGTTTGACAAAGTTGAGTTAGTCAAATTTGTTAAGCCGGAAAATTCTTACCATGAGTTAGAGAGTCTGCTAACAGATGCCCGCCGGGTTTTTGAAATTTTGGAGATTCCCTATCGGGTGATCCTGTTATCCAGCGGGGATTTAAGTTTTGCGGCTGCCAAATGTTATGACATTGAAGTTTATGCCTCAGGACTTGACCAATGGCTGGAAGCTTCCAGCTGTTCCAATTTCGAAAATTTCCAGGCCCGCCGGGCCAATATCGCCTATAAAGGCAAAGATGGCAAGAGAAAAGGTTTTGTGCATACCCTCAACGGTTCCGGTGTTGCCCTGCCGCGTACCATGATCGCTATTCTAGAAAATTATCAGACCAAAAATGGTGACGTCATTGTTCCGCCAGCGCTGCGTCCTTACATGGGCGGGGTGGAAATGATAAAGAAAAAGTTTTGAGAGATTCTTTCGGAGAGGTGCCAGAGCGGTTGAACGGGGCGGTCTC
>JAHFGE010000112.1 GCA_023247575.1 Candidatus Omnitrophota bacterium
ATAAACAAAATCAAAGCTGGCTAAAACCGGCCAAATGTCCTGTTTGGTATCCAGATTACTAACGCCGGCAATCTGTTTCATGCCGTTGAATTCGGCGGGATTATGCGAGGCCGTAATGGAAACTCCGCCATCGCAATTGTAGTAGATAATCGAGAAGTACAGCATGGGGGTGGAAGCCATTTTAACGTCGATAACGTTGATGCCGCAGGAGGCTACGGCCTTAATGAATATATTATCCTTGATCATTTTTCCGCTTCCGCGCACATCCTGTGACACAGCAACAGTCATGTCTTGCGGGCTCCTGGGCTTGTTTCTATGGGTTAAAATCGCGGCAAATGTTTTGCCTAAATAAAATACGAGCTTTGGCGTGAGTTCCTGCTTCACTTCTTTTGCGTGTCGATCTTCAACTTTTAGCGGCTGGGCAATTCCCCGGATATCGTAAGACCGGAATATATGCTTGGATGCTCCAAAGTCAATCCTGCGGTATATCAATCTTTGTCTGCCGGCTTGATCCACCGTTTGAACTTCATCGATGCCGGCAAAATGTCTTTGCGGATGCAGCTCATTATCGACCGAAGCAAGATCTCTTAAATCAGTCCTGGCTTCTGTGCCGCTGATGCCGAATTCTGCTGTGTAGGAATCCTCGGTGAACTCCTCTCCTTTGACCATCATCCTAAAATAAGCGTCTTTCATACGCCGCGGTCCCGGCCAGTGTTGTATCTTTTTGCGCAGCCGCTGCATTTTATCTTTAAATTCTGTATAGGCTTCTCCAATGGTATCGTCCAATAAACTTGCGCCCGGCACTTTTATAGAGGCGCCGGTAATTTGACGCTCCAACTCCTCGGCCTCATGATGAGAGAGCCCCAGCAGCTCTGACCACTCATGAACAATCAACGCCATCAACGCCTCTTTGCCTTTGTCTCCCCTTTTTCTCTCGATGAAATCAACCAAGCCGCGCGGTAAAAAGATGTTCTGTTGAGTATGATTAAAGTTGCTGCCTCCTCTTCCCCAATGAGCAAAAGCGCATTTTTCCTTGTTATCGATATCGATCACCAGCCCCGGCAGAGAGGGGATGTCAATAACGGGGTTTGCGGAGTCGTCCCGAATGGTCAGAGGCATTAAGGGATCGGCGATATAAACTTTTATTTTCTCGAGATCAATCTTGCCGGCTAATTCCGGCCGCAATCTCTTAAGCTCTTCGCCTGCTTTGACCACCAGCGCGTATTCGCTGTCCCTGGCCGCCTTCTTATTTCCGTCGGCCGGCGTGCCTTGTCTGATAAGTTCAGCTCTGCTGCCCTTGAAAGCCATGTCAATGGTCCTGTTAATCTCCTCGGGGGAAACCTCCTTGCCTTTTGCCCGCGGATTTCGGTCTGTGGCATCCGCTTCCGTATGCCCTTCGCGCGGCTTGGCGGGATTTTTCTCCTTAGCGAGCGTCTCCTTGACAATGGCCAGCACCCCTGGCCGATGGCCATGTCCTAGAAAATCTGTGAACTTATCCTTGAGAATCGGTAAACGTGGTTCGGCGAGCGGATTGGTCTTTAAAGCCGCCACCCAGCGGTTGTAATCCAGATGTATCTCGACCGCCATTCTAATCTGCGCCTCATAAATGATCTGATCAATGCCTTTCTTCTCCTGCAGGGAGGAGGCAAGGTAACGCGGCCTCGTTTCCCTTTCGACTTCCTGCTTGGCCTGCTCGATGACTTCCGATAACTGCCACAGCACCAAGCGGTCAAAGCCATCGATAGCCCGCAAATCCCCTTGGATCGGGTCATAGACTTGGGGCCCATGCCCGTCCACAAAATCCCAGCTGGATTTGCGGTTAAGTTCCTCATCAATCACCATCACCTGGTAGGCGCTGGTCTGCATCGCCGCCTCCAGCGAACCGTGCATGTGAATCAAACGCTCCAATTGTTCCTGATGATCAGCCTGTACCCCCGCAGGAATGGAACGCGTGGGGTCTTTGTCTGCTGACAAATCTCTTATCCAATGTCCCTGACCACCCAGGGGCGCCACCGGCAGCGACGGCGCAAAGCCCAGGGCTAGACCTATTACGCCTAAAGCCTTGACAGTTCTACTGAAGAATGCTATATAAATACCAAGAGGTGCAATTCTATGCTTCATAATAATGATAAAGCTAAAAACACTTTCGATCGTATATCTGTCAATCCCAATATTTGTCACGGAAAGCCATGCATCAAAGGCCATCGCGTTATGGTGTATCAAATTCTTGAGCTCCTTGAGTATGGGAAAACTTTCGACCAAATCATCAATGAACATTTCCCAACGATCACCAAAGAGGATATTGCCGCCTGCATTCACTACGCCAATAGCATAATCCAAAACGAAGAAATTCATTTTCATGAAGAATCCCGCCGCTGAATTCGATAAAACGCTCTTTATCGTAGATTCCAATAAATACCGAAGACGTAAAGAATAATCTCGACGGGCAAAAAATTTGCGGATGCCAGGGGCGACGGCCAAGAGACCCACGGCAACAGCGACAATGCTCATAGCTAATCCCGTAACTAAAATTAATGGCGTAATCGACCAAGCACGAACAGCCTGCATTGGCTGGGCATTGGTCCCGCCAACCCCGCCAAAGGCGGGATTGACAGTGCCGCCCAGCAATGCTAAGCTGGTCATTGTTGTCAGCCAAACCTTGGCATTCCCCATGCCAAATGTATAACCCCTCCCCTTAAAAATCCTCCGGAGGTACACTTTAATGTTTCTAGTCAAATTAACAACACGATTGAACAGCAAGCAGTCATCGGAATTAGCCAAAGGCCTTATTAACCTCGGTAATCTCCTTGTTGGCAGCACCCTTATTAATCGGGCTATCGTGGGAGAATTAAGTTTTGGAGCATTCGTTTTTAGCGTTTTTTGTTTTGTGCTGGTATGGGGATCTGCTATATTACTATTGGCCAACCGAGAAAGGACATAACTATGAACATTGATTTGATGACTATGTACATGGTTTACAGTGTAATATTTCTGGCTTTTTTTCTCATCCTTCTTAACAATCGCAGGCAAACTAGACGTTGATGCCCCACCAACCTCCGCCTGCATCGGCTTCTGACGGGCGAAGAATTTGCGGATGCCAGGGGCGACGGCCAAGAGACCCACGGCAACAGCGACGATCAACGCGCCCAGCGCAATCCATGGATAATTTTCTGTTAACCATGCACACAGCTTTTGTTCCCGAGCAGTGTTGTCTTCATCAGTAAGATTAAATTCATCCCCATGGGTTGTAAGGGCGCGGATTTCATGGCCAAAGCTTAAGGCTGTCTCAAGGAGGGTATTAAAGGAAGGATAATAGGTGCTGACTAAGATATATTCTTTGCCTTCATGGATAACACTCGTAGCTAAAAGGCCTCTTAACGGCGCACCTTTGAGCAATCCGGCATCCGCCATCCAGCGCAGTTTCGCTGCTGCCTGGCTGTCGCCTATGCCTTCCAGGGCACGGGCCGCCAAATCCACCTGTTCAGCGGGAATATCGGTCAGCTGATTCCAATCCAAATGCTCCAGCGCCTTCTGACGCAACTGCTCGGGTGTGAGGCCGCGCCATTCTATAGGTATAAGTTCTTTAGGCAGGGAACGCGCGGGGTCTTTCTTGGGTCCTTCATCCGGGAATAACTCCGGACACTTTGCCAGCACACTGACCATGCCCACTTTTTTACTGTGCGTCGGATCAAACGCTTCGTAGCGTTCATAATTCCATAACCCTCTGCTTTGAATATTCACTATCCCTTTATGTTTGCCCGTCATTTGATGGAAATATTCCGTCTGCCCGGTTGACATCCCGCGATCTGAATGAACGTCATAAACCTTGATCCTCTGCTGCTGTTGATCGACATCAATCAGAATAGGCATGGTAAAATCCATCCTGTTGCCGTGGGTAAAGGCGTTTTTCAGCGCCTCTTTAATATCTCGCGCCAAATCAGTGTCAGCGCTCCCCGGCTGAGAAAACAATGACGAAAGACTCATAGAGAATAACCCGAAGGAAAGCATCAACGCGTCATAACTGGTCGGGTAGCCTGCAAATCGACTTATATCCAGGTTGAAGGCTTTGCCGGCATGAATACCATCGACAAAATCACGCCAGCCCTGCGGCTCCCCACTGAACTTCAGGAAATCAATTTCCATCAGTGTACGGCCGCGGGCCTGTATCCGAACAGATTCCTTCAGGGATGCAAGGCGCCTGGGCATGTCAGGTTCAAATCCAACCGCAGCCGCAAGTCCCCGACGATAAAGAAGATCTGTAATAATATCCACACGGCTGAAATCTTGATTGACTACCAGCCCCCTGTCAGGATGGAGTAAGGAAATTAAATTAAGCTCATCGATCTTACGGCGCAATTCACGTGCGCTCATGTAATCGGCGCTCCAGGGCAATTCAACCAGAAGGGTGTCAGGAATGGAGACTTCGGCAACCGCGCGCGTCAACAGTTTTCTCCAATGACTAAGCATATGGCCCCTGGCTGTGGCCGGCGTCTCAACGGAGGATTCCTGTGCGGATTTCTTGATCGGAACAAAGACGTCGTCAGCCTCATAGCCCATCTCAATGCCGTAGCGTTTCTTATTGCCGCTGGAACGTTCGAATTTATAAATGGGAATTTCCTCTCCCGTATCGTCTGTGTCTGTTTTGTAAGCAACGGAAAATTCTATCGGCACCGAGCCGGAGAGACTGCGCAGGGTAATTAACCGTATGCTCGGGTCGCCGTAAATACCGGCGTTGATGACATCCGTGGCGTCGGCGTAATCCACGGATTCCTTACGCCCGTTGACGATAATGACATTACCCAGTCGATCCGTGTAGGTACGACGGGTGCTATCCCAAAGCGTCTTTTTAACCATTGCCAGCGAAATATGGGCCCGCCCCTCTTGTTCCATCTTCACATCGCGGCTTAAGACGTGTTCCCCAACAAAATATTCATCCGCAATCGGTGTCAGGAGATTGTCGACAGTCATATACTGGACAACCTCCACACCGATACCTTCAAGCCACGCTACCACAGGAGTCTCTACAAAA
>JAHFGE010000113.1:0-1813 GCA_023247575.1 Candidatus Omnitrophota bacterium
GTTGGAGTTTATTCCTGATCTCTGCCGTTATTTCTTTCATTATTGATTGACCTTTTGTGTATTATAGCCATTTTTCGCGATCAGCGCCAATGCATCCGCCGACTCTCGAGTATTCGCTTCGATGTCGACAACAACTTTGATAGATTCAGCATAGACAAGAAGAAAAAACCCAAACACTATTCCGGCCAATCCTCCGCCCAACAACATCAGTCCCGCTAATCGACTAAAGGAGTAGTCGGTAAAACTCAGCGCGCCTCCGCAGAGCATACTCAAAATTGAGATACCGATAACAATACGCGCAAAGATTCCCACCAACACAGCAATAGTATTTAATGCAGGATATTTTTTCATAGTTTCATTCTTCATTAATGGGCTCCCCTCTTTCATTTTTTTTCGGCTAATATTAATTGCGCTTCTTTAATAAGGAGCCTCGCATCAATCGGTTTATGCATATAGGATTCCGCGCCGGCACCATAACATTCGAGGATCGCTTCCCCGGCCTCAACAACCGTCAGAAAAATAACTGGGATGTTTGATGAGTCTTCTATCGGATTCACTGTCCTCAATGACTAAAACAGACGCTAACGGCACATCTTGTTTTTTCTTATTCCTAAATCTTTCGAATAAACGAAACAGAAATCACTCCTTCCTCTTCTTCGCCAACTTCGCTATCAGTTTTTGAGCCTTCCTTAATTCATCCAACGCCGCTTCCGCAAAGACTTTTGGTAAATGCCTCCCTCGTGTAATGCGTTCCAAGGCAATCATGGGCGCTCCTAATCTTAGAGTAAATTCTTCTGTTAATTCTTTATCCACACATGCTTCTAGTCGGCATTTTGTCGGCTGTAGCCAATAGACAATTGTTGGCAATAGCCTACAGTATAAATACTATGCCAGCCAAAATCAAGCTCGAAAAAATCAATGAGGAATTGGCCACAACCTTTCGCAAAAAACGCAATAGACTGCGTAAATCCCAAGAAGAAATTGCAGATAAAGCGGAAATTGACCGAAGTTATTTTAGTGAGATTGAATGTGGGAAGGTTTCTGTCAGTGTGGCGGTCGCCCATAAAATAGCTCGGGCTTTAAACACTTCCTTAAGCCGGATTATGAAAAATGTCGAAAATAAGCTGTAGCAACTTGGGTTTTCTTTTATTTGATAAACTCACCAAGTCCTGCCTAACTTCACTTCGTTTTAAAAGCAAATATTCCCTATGACTTTGCATTTCGGGATCAGCCAAAAGTTCCTCAATATCATCCAAGGCTTCAAGATACCGCTTGTCGTGCATATAAATCACCAATAAGATATTGAGAGCAATCAGCTTTTCCTCGGCTCCTAAACGTACTTCGTTTTCTCCCTCAATTACGGCTATCATTTGCCATCACCTCCTCATCACAATACATCCATAGGTTTTGCCAGATAGCAAGGCATCCACCGACGGAGAATGCCTCTCTTATCACCTTGCTATGTGCCAGATTGTATGGCTATATATGAGTAACGAAAGGAGGGTTAAGACATGCCAAACCAAGAAGAATTATTGAAAGAAGTGTCGGCCCTAAGCGACAAACCGCTCAAGGACTTGAAAGAAAAGTACCAAAAGCTCTACGGGCCGAAGAAAGTGGTTCCTGTCAACAGGACGTTCCTTGTTAAAAGGATCGTCTATAAGTTGCAGGAACAGAAACACGGCGGATTAAGCCAAACCGCGAAAGACAAAGCCGATGCGCTGATCAAGAAGCACGATCCGGTCAATAACAAAAGTGTACGGTCGAAAAATGGCGATGCCAAAAAATCCAACCGAGACCCGCGCCTGCCCATCCC
>JAHFGE010000113.1:1823-4936 GCA_023247575.1 Candidatus Omnitrophota bacterium
GGCACCATCATTGCCAAGGTATATAAAGGGAGGAAGCTCGAAGTCAAGGTTTTAGAAAAAGGCTTCGAGCATAAGGGCAAGGTTTACCGTTCGCTTTCCGGGATAGCTAAAGACATCACCGGAAATATTTGGAACGGGTTTTTGTTCTTTGGATTGATGGAGTAATTATGGAAGACGAAAAAGCCACCAAACAAAAAATCCTATGCGCGATTTACACCCGCGTGTCAACTGCTGAAGGGCTGGGACAGGAGTTTAGTTCCCTTGATGCCCAGCGTGAGTCCGGCGAAAGTTACATCCAAAGCCAAAAGACTGAAGGTTGGGTGATGCTTGCGACCCGTTATGACGACGGCGGTTTCACTGGGGCTAATACTGACCGCCCGGCCCTTCAGCAGCTGATTGACGATATTAAGGAAGGGAAAATTAACTGCGTTGTCGTTTACAAGGTTGACCGGCTTTCACGGTCTTTATTGGATTTTAACCAACTTTTACAATTCTTTGATGAGCATCAGGTGACGTTTGTTTCTGTCACTCAGCATTTTAATACCAACACCTCAATGGGTAGGCTCACATTAAATATCCTGCTCTCCTTCGCTCAATTTGAACGCGAAATTATAAGCGAGCGAACACGGGACAAAATGGCCGCCGCGAAAAAGAAAGGCCGGTTTATCGGAGGTCGGCCTGGGTTAGGCTATGACCTTGACACTAAAACCCACAAACTTGTCCTTAATCCTATCGAGGCCAAGCTCGTTAAAGAGATTTTTTGTCTGTATTTGGAAAAACAATCGCTTCTGGAAGTAGCCAAGATTTTGAATGAAAAGAATTACAAGACCAAGCAGTTCACTTCATCCAAGGGGCATAAATTCGGCGGGATCGCATTTACAAACTGCGGCGTTCAACTGATAATCAAAAATGTTCTTTATGCGGGCAAAGTCAAATATCACAACGAACTTTACGACGGCCAGCATGAAGCGATTATTTCGCTTGAGACTTTTCAAAAAGCCCAAACCATCGTTGATACCAACCGGCGCGAACGGCGATCCCCTCACAAAGAAACGACCAATGGCGTACTCAACGGCCTTTTGCGCTGTAAAGGCTGTAACAGCGCAATGTTTGCCATTTACACAACCAAAAAAGGCTGTAAATACCACTATTACCTTTGCGCCAAGGCCCAAAAGCACGGATACCAATCGTGTTCTACACGTTTGTTAAACGCAGACCATGCTGAGAACAAGGTCGTTGAGCTGATACGGCAGGTTCTCAATGACGACAGCGCTCTAAAGAATATTCTCAATGCGATTAATGAAATCGAGCCGTCGGCCCAGTTGGTTACAATGTCAAAACTGAAGCAGGCCTTTTTGATCAATTCGCCTTTGTGGAATGAATTGTTCCCGCAGGAAAAGGCGCGGTTCCTCAAGACTTTGCTCAAACAGATTGACTACGATGCCGCGAAGGAAAATTTGAGCCTCACCTTCAATGAAACGGGCATCAAGTTTTTATGCAGTATGAATCTTGATCCGAAAAAGGAAAAATAGATGTCGCTTCAATTTGATTTTACCGTGCCGCTCGCCCAGCTAAAGAACGCTCGCGTCAAGCACAACGACGGCAGGGCAATTCACAATGAACCGCGCTTACGCAAAAGCCTTCTGCTTGCTTATCAGGTCGAGCAAATCATCAGTGAAGGCCGCGCCAAGGACTTCACGCAGGCCGCACGATGGCTCAACATCACCAAAGCCCGTTTAAGTCAGATCATGAATTTGATCAACCTCGCCCCTTCCATTCAGGAGGAAATCCTTCTCAACGACTCTGATAAGCTCCGCAAGATTACCGTCCAAGATATCCTTCCGATTACCGCTGAATCCGACTGGGATCGGCAAATTTCCCTCTGGAAAGCCATCAATTGATACTTCGACGATGCTCAGTATCAACCCTGAGCGGTTAGTCGAAGGGTTGATTCTCATTTAACTGCCCCAAAAATTCCACGATAATCAGCCGATTCCATTTAACTGGTCATTCGCTGATCCAACACATTCAAAAATCGGCGGTTATATCGCCCAAACCGCAGTTAAATGTGTGGCCTGTTAAATATGCAAAAACGCAGATAAACAGATACATTTTGAGCGGATTTTGGATACATCCGGCGGGGTTAATCGAAACTGCTGGCGGGTTGGATCAAAAGGCAAAATCCATCAGAAAATAGTCGCCTAACCATTTGTAACGTTAGGCCATACAAAAAGCCGCAACCATCATTGATGATCACGGCTTATTGTATCTCGACGGAGATTCCGCAGAAAAATTACTGGGGTGAGTGACGGGATTTGAACCCGCGGCCTACTGAGCCACAGTCAGTCGCTCTACCAGCTGAGCTACACCCACCATGTACCACTCTTATTTTGTCGTCGCCGGCTTAGTGGTCGCCTGCATAGCATCAACCACACGCTGGCTGACACCTTGGTTGTGTAAATAATCTAAATCACTCGTCATTAAGTAAAACTTGGAATTCGTGGCCTGAATTTTGGACACGATATCAGCGTCGGAGACTTTTTCCTTGGCCATGTTGATAACATCCTGCATGTTCAAGGGCGCTGACGCAGCCGGTGTCCCGGCATCGGTACCTTCCTGTGGCTGAGGCTTCTTGATCTGTGCACCAATCAATCCGCCGCCAGCCGCACCCGCGGCGGCCCCAATGGCCAGTCCCTGCATGGGATGCCCACTTTGATAACCGAGGATGGTGCCAACTGCCCCTCCAAGCACCCCGCCGATACCGGCCCCTTCGGCGACTCTGGTTTTATTCTGCGCACAGCCCGCTAGAGCCAATACAACTATTAACGTGACGCCAAGATAAATATTTCTGTTCATATCAATCCCCCCCCTGGTTTTTATAAATCAGCGTCCCTGGGAGGAATCGAACCTCCGGCCCACAGCTTAGAAGGCTGTTGCTCTAATCCAACTGAGCTACAGGGACATTTACAATCAATTTTTCCCAAGAACAAATGTCCCGCATGGTGAGCTTGTCGAACCACAGGGACATTTACAATCAATTTTTCCCAAGAACAAATGTCCCGCATGGTGAGCTTGTCGAACCACAGGGACATTTACAATCAATTTTTCCCAAG
>JAHFGE010000032.1 GCA_023247575.1 Candidatus Omnitrophota bacterium
GGTAGACACCGCGATGTTGGCCATGGTTTTTACCGTTTCCACCGGATAGTCTCCGATCGCCGTTTCTGCAGACAACATCACCGCGTCAGTGCCATCCAGAATGGCATTGGCCACATCGTTGACTTCGGCCCGAGTGGGACGTATATTCTGCGTCATTGATCCCAGCATTTGGGTGGCTGTGATCACCGGACGGCCCATGAGATTAGCCTTTCCAATCAGTTGCTTTTGCACAATGGGGACTTGCTCCATGGGAATTTCTATGCCTAAGTCCCCTCTGGCCACCATAACGGCGTCGGCAGCGGCTAAAATTTCATCAAAATTATCAACCGCCTTTTTACGTTCAATTTTGGCCACCAGGCAAACATCCTTCCCTCTTTTGCGGGCAAACTCTCTGACTCTTCTCATATCCTCTCCCTTTTCTATAAAGGAAAGCCCAAAGGTCGTCACATTTTCTTTTAATCCAAATTCAATCGCATCAAAATCTTTTTGGGTAATGGGATTCATGGATAAATGAGCACCCGGCAAATTAAGACCTTTATGAGAAAGCAGCATGCCTCCTATCATAACCGAGCAGTGAACTTCATGCTTGAACACTCTTTCGACTTTCAACTGGATAAACCCGTCATTAATATAAATGATGCCTCCCTTAAAGACGATCTCTGGTAGACGTTTATAATCGACGGATATGAGCGCAGGCGTCCCTAATACCTTTTGGGTCGTCAGAACTACCCTGTCATGCTCTTTTAATAGAATCGACGGATTTTTAAGCTCACCGATGCGGATTTTGATTCCGGGAAGATCGATAAGAATATTGACACAACGTTTGAGTTGACTGGCGGCTTTTCGAATGTTACGGATATTCTCACGGTGTTCTTCAAAACAGGCATGAGAAAAATTCAAGCGGGCCACATTCATCCCGTTTTTAATCATGGCCTCTAATTTTGGCAATGAACTAGAAGAAGGCCCGATGGTGCAAACAATCTTGGTTTTATGCAAAGGTAGTTTCATAAAAGACCTCCCCAACCCTGGAGGTTGAGGTGGTTATCTGTACCTGTCGTATTTAAGGCCAATAGGGTGCATAAACGGCTTTAATTGGTTAGGAGTAGCAAAACCCCGAAACTCGCTGCCGCAGCGATAACACACAGCCATGTTCGCTACCTTACGATACAGCATCCAATCAATAAAAGCAACCACAGGAAGGCTTAATCCGTAAGTTTTGGGCACCAGAACAATACCAACAGCAATTACAGCCAATCCCAGAACCTGGTTAAAATCTTTATCAATATAAAACTGCCGGCAGGTACAGATGGGGCAGCGCTCAAAAACGTTCTCTTTGCTTTCCATGGTCCCCCATTGATTTTGGCAATGGGGACAACTGAGGACCTGTCCGTTGGAAATGTTTAGCCTGGCGTACTTTTTACATTGAGGACAAAAACGAGAGATGGTCATAAAGCTATTCCGTATTTTAACAAATAATATTTGTAAGCCAAATCACCTAAAAGTACCGCCGCCAGAATCACATAAAGAATTCCCGTCGTTGCCTGGGTGTTTTTCAATTTCAGGGTGCCGAAAGCAAAATAAGATGCTCCAAAAGGAAAAAGAGTGCCAAAAAATAGGGCTACCCATAATAACAGACCATCCGTCGACAACAAAAAATGTACGAGTTTGATTTCTTCCCCATTGTCCATAACGCGGCAGGCCTGTACGGAATAAATATCCCAAATTAATCTTAGTATCACCAATAGAATAAAGGCCTGCACCGCGTTTTTAAGATGATTAATTTTTAACCCATGCACGTTAAGGTAAAAATGCCCCAGGTTCATGGCATAAAAAGTCGCTGAAACAATCAAGCCGTCCAATAGGCTCACAGCGATTTCAACAGGATGAAAAGCAAGCCACTGGCCACATAAGTTAGCATAGAGCTTGATTCCGTACAAAACAAGGAAGGAAATGATCCAGAGGTTGACCTTTGTTTTCTTCCAATAAAAAGCGGTTAAAAAGAAAAATAGCATAAGCCAAATCAAGCCAAAATTCTTTAAAGGTTGACTTAAAGGTAAAAACCATATCCACCCAACGGCTAATCCCCCCACCAAGGCGGGGCAGCCTAAATGGAAACGATGGAAATGATGTTGGATAGGATCACGAAAGGAAAGCCAGAAGCATAAGGGGTAAGTGATTCCAAACAGCAGTAAAGATAACAAAGGGATTTTAACGAGCATGGATGTCGAGGGTTTTATCTTCAGCCTTTTCCGGCGCTGAAACAGCTTGTTTTACTTGCAACGGATGTTCGGAGATCGTCAACAGATAATCACGTAAGACCCTGATTTGACGCTTGGCATCGCCTCCTAAAATATCACCAGGCGCCGAAGCATCGAAATTCTTAGGATCATAATAGGTGGGCATCTTGGTGCCGGAGAGAAAATCCTGCGGATTGGTAATCCATTTGACAATCCATTCGGGTTTAAGGCGTTTGGCGGCCAAGGCAAAGTTGGGCGCCCAATTGTCTGGCGTTCCAGCCGGCAGTTTGTTACCAACAATATGGCAATGGGTGCAATCGAAATAATCTTTAGAAAACATCTTTTGGGCTGCCGTTAGTTCTTCGGAGCTTAGCAGCGGATGATAGATATCGGTAAAAGGAAACTCCTGGTTATCGAGGTAGTTGAAATATTTGATAATGGAATTAATTTGACTGGCATGGAAATTGTAAGTGGGCATACGCACCTGAAGCCATGGACGGATCGGCGTCGGTGCATGCAAGAATTCAAACAGCCACTGGGGCTGTACCTTTTGTCCTTCCGCAAAAAGATTGGGTGGCGAGAAACTCTTGTCCGTCACTGTGCTTTGTATGCCCCCTCCCTCCCCGTCAATGATATGGCAGGCCTGGCAATTGAGCTGGCGAATGGTCTTGGCCCCTTCATTAATAAAGGCAGCTTTCACCCCTTGATCAGCCATCTTGGAAGGGCTGGGCCGGTCTTTGACAAAGCCCATTAAAGCCGTGGTGATAACCTCAGCTTCTTGGGGAGTAAAATCGAAATTAGGCATCTTTGCTTTGTCGAGCGGTTCTAGCACCCTACCTTGATCAAAAATACGCGGATTCATTAACTTCTGTTTGAACCATGCTTCCTTGTTGTGCTCGATATTAACAAAGCCGAAATCCAGACGCTCCACGTCTTTGGAGCCTTCCTCTGTTAATTCAGTACCAACGGGCTTTTCATTTTCAAAGCCGGGAATTTGATGGCAACCGTAACAGCCGTACTCCCTGATTAAACGTTTACCGGCAAAAACCAGTTTATCCTGCCGGCTCATCTTTTTAACCTTGGATTCTGATTCGCTGACCATGGAAGACTTCTTTAAGAAATCCAGCACAATGCCATCCAGCACTTTATCATCCACGACCGGAATAGGCTTATCAACAATCGGAGATTTATCTTGAATTAAGTAAGCGGCTATATCCGCCGCTTCTTGATCAGATAAACGCAAACTCGGCATGCGGGTATCCGGATGATATTTCGTGGGGTCTTTTAACCATTGGTAGAGCCAGTTGAGAGTGGTTTTACTGCCTAGACCAACAAGGCTGGGTCCAAACTCACGACGCAAAGAATCCCGTGTGCGTACGGGCTCAGCATGCCCGCCTCGGCCCTGCGGGCCTTCGTCGAGGCCGGGCTGAGCCCCTACATTATGACACGCCAGGCATCCTAAGGAAGCCGCCAGCTCTTTACCTTTTTTGGCATCTCCTGAAGGAACTGCTGAATCCAACGCAAAGGGTTTGCTGTTAGCAAACAGATACTCGACGATGGAATGGATCTCTTGTTGGGAACGCTTCATCGATAGCGGGTCGCTGGTATTGGTCTGGTGGAAAAACGAAGGCATCCAGGTATTAGGCCGGATTGATTTAGGATCATCAATCCAGTGATAAGCCCACTCTTTGGTAGATTTGGAAGCAATAAATTCCAAATTTGGGCCACTCTTAGACCAACCCTGATATTTTTTAATAGTGTGGCAATTGTAACAGCCGCCGCGTTCAATCAAATGAAGACCTAAATTTAATTTCTCAGCTGTCTTAATCACCGTTTGATTCTCATGGCATTTAAAACATCCGGCCTGGGTCAAAGACGCTGGCAACATGGGTTGGTCCCAATGATGGAGCTCAACCCAGCCATATTTTTTCTCCCACTTTGTCTTCTGCTCTTCATCTTGAGGGGTATGCGCCGCGGAAATAAAATCTGTTCCCCTGCCGCGTCCCCTATGGCAGGTTGTACACCCAAACTGGTCTAAGGGATGTGGGGAGTTTTTGCTCATAAAAAGTTCCGGGTGTGGATGTGCGGTCAATGGCTGAGGCGCATTGACAAAATCAGGGTTATCGATCCCCAAATGGCACGTTGTACAGCGATCCACCCTTTGGGCCCGCATGAAATTGACGTCCTCAGGAATGTCTTTCAGGACAATTTGACGGATTTTATAATTGGGGTTGGCTAATTCCAAAAAGGGCAAGTCCCTCACCATGTCTGCCAGTTGATTAGCCGCACTCATCCGCATAGGATCTATTTTTTTTAATCTATGCTCGATGATTTCACCCTTTTTGGCAAACCCAGCCCTTTGCTTCTCCAACTCTTTCACATCTTTTTGCAGGAGAGCTAAAGCATCATTTGCAGATTTGATACTGGTATCATCGGATTCGATACTTAAGCGTAAATTTTCAATGTTTGCTGCTAAGGCATCCCATTGGCTTTTTAATTGAGCCGCATCGGGGGAGAATTCATGTACAGCCTTTTCATAACGGTATTTCAGTGCCCCGTACTGGGCCTTGGCAAACTGAGATTCCTTAGTATGGATTTTCTGAATAATTTCAGCCGCCCTCATTTGGCGATTAATCGCTTCTTGCTGAGAAGATTGTTGGCGTAAATTGACTTGCGCAGCTTTTAAATCTTTAAGGACCCTTTGATGCTCTTCATTGTTAGATAAATCGAGCTGCAGTTGGTCCAATTTGACTCTGGCTTTTTCAATTTCCAAGGCGTGAAATTGACGCTGATAATCTTTCCATGGGCGAGAATAGTCCTTAGCAAACAAAGCGATCAGAGACAATAAAAGGGCAATAGCCACAAAAGCAAAAATTTTATCTAACTTTTTAGGATCGTAATAGGATTCGGGAGGTAATGGTGGAAGTGACATAAGTTTTTTATGTCGTCCCCGAACGTATTAGTCGGGGACCTAGTCCATGAGCTAGATTTCCGATTAAAACATTCGGGAATGACAATCGTTAAATATTAAAAAAGAACTCGGGTATCGCGACAATGTACTTAATGTTAAACAACCATCGCAAATACATCTTGATGGGCAATGTCAAGGCCATTAAAAAAAGCACTGCGAAAATGCTGTAACGCACCACCCCCATACGGGCATAAAGATCTTTAAAAATTGTTTTGGCTAAAATGGCCGGTAAAAGGCCAAAATAAACAATTAATATCAAAAATCCTGGCGCTTCGCGCCATAAAATATTGGAAGGTAACCCCTGATTTAACCAGATCATGTAAACTAGTTCGGAAAGATTGATGTTATTTAGGGCTTCCAATTTATTATGGTCCCAGTATTCAAAGGGGCCAAAAAAATTCCAGTTGGGACCGCGTAAGAAAGTCCCAATGGAAATTAAAAACATCCATAATACCAGCCAGAAAAACATAAAAATGTTGATGGCCGTTTTACGGTCCTGATAAGTGTAATAGCCAAGGCCCTTACGATTTTTATCCATATAAGGAATGCACATTAACCCAAGCAAAATGACCGTCGGGAAGACCACGCCGGCAATCCAAGGGTCAAAATAGACCAGCATTTCCTGTAAACCTAAAAAATACCAGGGAGCTTTGGAAGGGTTGGGAGAAACAGTCGGATTAGCCGCCTGTTCCAAAGGGGCCGGCAAACCAATGGCCCAAACCACTAATAAAGCCGCTACGATCATTAAAGCGATGAATTCGATATACACCAGATCCGGAAAAACCAAAACTTTCTCCCGTGACTCTGCCCATTCTTTTGGCTTACCTCCTTTAGCTATTGCATCGTCATTGTCCTGCGCCTGGTGTAAGGCAAGCCACACAAAGAAAACGACTAAAAATAACAGAGCGACAATCGGAACATTATCTGGTTTCAGAACAATCAAACGGAAATTTCCATCCGTGAGGCCAAAAGCAAATGCCAAAAACATTAAACTAAAAATGGCCATACCGCCCTTTTTCGTCCATAGGCGTCTGACCCCAAGGGCATCGTGAATTTTCTGGAAAAATTTAAACGGCGGGAAAATAATCAAATAAGACAAAACAACGATATTAAAAAGGATCTTTGGCGCCGCTATGGTGTTGATGAAATGTTTGATGGTTTCCATAAGATTACGTTGGTCCAGAAATGCCGCCGTCTTTTCTAATCCGCCAAAAATGCACAATCATAAAAATCATGATGATAAACGGCAAACCGATGCAATGTAAAACATAAAAACGCAAAAGCGCAGCTTCCCCTACAAAACGGCCACCTAAGAGGGCAAAACGTGCGTCCGAGACCGGTGTCACCAAATTGACATCACCAATACTTAATAAATTTGAACCTGGCCCATTCATGCCCAATAACGGTGTGGCTCCTGCCATATTGGAACCAACGGTAATAGCCCAGATAGCTAATTGGTCCCACGGCAGAAGATAGCCGGTAAAACTCAAGAGCATCGTTAAAACCAAAAGAACCACACCAATGACCCAGTTAAATTCCCTTGGCGGTTTATAAGAACCCGTCATAAATACACGGAACATATGCAGCCATACGGTGATCACCATTAAATGTGCGCCCCAGCGGTGGATTTCCCGCATAATCCCTAAGGGCACCTGCTGGCTTAAATCCGTTACATCTCCGTAAGCATATTCAATGGTCGGCCGATAATAAAACATCAGTAGAATACCTGTGACCGTCAGGACTAAAAATAAAAAGAACGACAAACCACCCATGCACCAGGTATAGCGGACCTTAACGGCATGTTTGGGCAAGCGCACCGGATGCAGATGCAGAAAGACGCTATTGAGCATAATCATCATGCGCTGACGGTGGGAAACCACCCGTATACCGGTACGAAAAACCGAACGGTAAAATTGGGTGCTCTGAAATTTTTCCCACATGGAAGGTTTATTTGGATTTGCGTTCATAATTTTCCTGTACGGGCACGGCATGTCCGCCTCGGCGAGCCTTCGGCGAGACGGGCCGTGTCCCTACACGACGATCAATGATTCCGGATCAGACCACTCCCCCTTTTCCTGTTGGAACTTCTTAGTTTTATCAACGATGATTTCCCCCTGATCAGAAAGATAAATTTTAAATCTTTCTAAGGGCCGAGGAGCCGGACCTTCAAAATTAATACCTGTGGTATAAAAACCACTGCCATGGCAGGGGCATTTAAATTTTTGATCAACTGGTAAATAATTGGGAGTGCAGCCTAAATGAGTACAGACTGTTGAAAGTGCAAAGATTTTTTCACTATCACGCACAATCCATACCCCATATTTTTCTTTAAATTGCTCGGAAACGCCTATTTCGTAGTCCTCCGGTACACCAGCGCGGAACGTCTGTACCGGCTCAAAAAGCACATTAGGAAACAGATAGCGCGCTACCATGGAACCATAGCCGGCCACCACCGCTACAAAGGCGCTCCAGCCCACCACAGACCATTTAATAAAGGAGCGACGGTCCATGTCACCAGCAGGATTGGCTGCTGCCTTTGTGTTAGAAGTATTGGTTACGGGTGGTTTAATATCAGCCATGATACAAGATTTTATGCGCCAAAGCGCGCACATTCATATTCTTATCATGAGTAAAAAGTTCTTTTAAAATGTTATTGATGTCAGAATCATGCCAATTGGCTGTTGCTGAGATAGCGACCATGATAATCCGACTCTGCTCTTGAGGACCAATCTGAGGAAATTTCTCTAAATAACGGCGATTCAACAAATTCAAAATAACCGTCTTACCTGAAGCGTCTCCCATTTTTGCCAAAGCAATCGCTGCATCCCAACTCACATTAGGTTGCGGATCATTGAGCATCCGCTTTAATGACTCAACGGTTTTGAAATCCCCAATATTTCCTAAAGCAATGACCGCAGCCAAACGCAAATGAGCATTATCATGATTAAGCACATTTAAAAGAACCGGTACAGCTTTATAGTTTTTTAGTATACCAAGGCTGGTAATGATTGCATACAAATTCTCATCCTTTTCATTGGAGGTATTTTTAATCAAGACATCCACAAAATTTTGAATGCCGCTTCGTCCCATGGCCAAGGCCAGGTACTGGCGGACACGGTCATCATCATTTTTAGATTTTTCAAAAGCCGCTATCATAGAGTTAATGAATTGCTCATCGCGAGGCACCATGGCTGGGTTAGATAAAATGCGAGAAAGCTCGAACGCAGACTGCCAGCGCTTGGTTAACCCGCCGGTCGTAACATCTTGCAAATAATCGTTTACACTGCGTTTTTCCATAGTCAAAAGGCGTACGGAAACAAATAACAAAACGCTAAAAATAGCCAATAAAAAAGGAATAACAAAAAAAGAATGGACAATGACGCCAAACACACTTTTTTTATCTGTATCCGCCGTTATTGTTTCAGGATCGTAAGGCATGTTAATTTAGGAAGGATTTTTTAATAGGCTTTTAGCCGAACGGATTTTCGACCTGCGTTTTAAATCTACATATTTAATAGCCACATGGTAATAGCCGGCCTTATGATGCACTAAACGGACGATTTCTCCATAACCTTTAAAAATATCTAAGACCCCTGACATGACAACTTCCACCTCCACCCAATCACCGACCTGGTAGGCCATAGGACTCACAAACAAAAGACCGCTTAAAGACATATTTTCAGTGACTGATATCTGCCATGGGCTCGTTACCTTGCGGCCTCTGTGTTTGACCAGGCGGTGTCTGACGGTAACAATACGCTTGGCTCGCACACTGTCACGACGTTCTTGGTTTTGTTCTAAGCTCATAGAAAAGTTATTTTAAGACCTCACTTCCAACGCCTCTAAAAAAACTTCCACAATGTCTTGATCTAATTCATTTTTCATAGAACGTAAGATTTGAGCAGCTTCTTTAGAAGCTAATTTAGGTCGGTAAGGCCGTTCCGTCGTCAAAGCATCATAGATATCGGTAATGGTCAGAATCCGCACCAGAGGTGAAATTTCCTCCCCCTTTAATCCATCGGGATATCCGCTGCCATCCAACTTCTCATGATGATGGCGTACAAGATCGCACAAAGGAGCTAAAGAACGAACGGGCTTGATAATACTTTCTCCAATTTCCACATGACGGCGCATGAGAATAATCTCTTCCTGCGTCAAAGTGCCTTCTTTTTTTAAAATTTCATCAGGAATGCCTATTTTCCCCAAATCATGCATACGGGCTCCATCCCGTAATACTTTAAGTTCATTCCCATCAAGCCCTAATCGTTTCCCAATCAATAAAGCATAATCCGTTACACGATCCACGTGGCCACGTGAATACTTATCTCTGGCATCCACCGCCATCGCTAAGGCAGAAATAGTTTCGAAATACGTCTTTTCAATATCAATATTGAGCTTAGAATTTTCAAAAGCTACGGCCGTTTGAGAAGCTAAATTAAACAGAAGGTTGGTGTCCTCCTGTGAAAATTCTCCGTTGTAATCCTCACCTCTGCTTAAAGTCATAATGCCGTTAACGCGATCACGGTAAACCAAAGGAGCACAAAGCATAGATCCGGCGAAAAAAACATTTAACTTAGGGTCGTAAGGATTTTGCAAAAATATTCCTGAGACGACCTGCGGACGTTTTTCTTTAATCATTTTGGTCAATGGCGACCCTTCAAACAACTTGATAGACACAGGCTTTTGAGGATCATAATCAACACCATAAACGGTTTTGATCATGAGCTCTGTTTTAGTATCATGAACAACCATTAACGTACCCACTTGACCATTTAAAGCGTTCGTCATGGTCTCAACGATTAATTGGAGAAAGGTATCGATATTTTCCATGTGGGAGATGCCTTCTCCCACCTTGGTCATAACGGAAATGAGATTTTTTTTAGCCAATTGAAGGCTTTGGATATTTTCTTCAAGTTGTTTGGTGATGGTGGAAAAAGAACGGCTTAAAACGGATATTTCGTTCTCTTCTTTATCAATCTCCTTAATAGTTTCCGTACTTAAAAATTTTTGAATAGTCTTGCGGTTTTCTTTGGATATTTCGATGATTTTAACAAGCATGGCACGTATGGAAGAATATCCCGTCAGAACCCCGAGAACAGTAAAGATCATCGCCGCCGTGAATCCTGCACTTGATATATCAATACGCCCAGTGTTTCGAAATTGCTCAAAAACATAATAAAGAAGCGCCATGGGGACAATGGAAGCAAGAAGAAAAAGAATGGTAAACTTACGCAAAATCGAGGCGTCTTCAAACGAGGAAATAATGATAAGTTTTTTTTCTTTACTATTGCTCATATTTAGGTTTGGTCATGTCCTGCGGACGGACAATTTTATCGAATTGCTCCGCAGTCAATAGACCCAATTTTACGGCTGCTTCTTTCAGAGAGGTGTTTTCCTGATAAGCTTTCTTGGCCACTTTAGCGGCATTATCATAGCCGATGTGAGGATTCAAGGCAGTAACCAGCATTAAAGAATTCCACACATGTCTTTCGATATTGACCCGATCCGCTTCGATACCGGCCACACAATGCTGGGTGAAACTCTCACAGGCATCGGATAACAAACGAATCGAATGAAGCACATTAAAAATAATGACGGGTTTATAGACATTAAGTTCAAAGTTTCCGCTGGCTCCAGCAACAGTCACGGTGGTGTGACTGCCGAATACTTGTACACAAACCATGGTCATGGCTTCACATTGAGTGGGGTTGACTTTACCTGGCATAATGGAAGACCCTGGTTCATTTTCGGGCAGATGCAGTTCTCCAATACCACTGCGTGGACCAGAACCCAGCCAGCGAATATCGTTGGCAATCTTCATTAAAGAAGCAGCCAAGGTATTAAGAACCCCGGAGAACTCTACTAAAGCATCATGAGCCGCCAGAGCTTCAAATTTATTGCGGGCGGATATAAACGGTTGACCCGTCAACTGGGCAATTCTGCCAGCGGATTTAACGGCAAAATCTGGATGTGTATTTAACCCCGTGCCGACAGCCGTGCCTCCTAACGCTAATTCATACAATCTTGGCAGCGCTCCTTCAATACGTTCCAAGCCGCCATTTAATTGCGCCACATACCCGGAGAATTCCTGGCCTAACGTCAAAGGAGTAGCATCCATCAAATGTGTGCGACCAATTTTAATGATGTCCTTAAACTCTTCGCTTTTTCTTTGGAAGGCATCTCGAAGAAGCTTAACCATGGGAATCAAACGTTGATGGATTTGCGTAACGACAGCAATATGCATGGCCGTTGGGAATGCATCATTGGAAGACTGAGACTTATTAACATCATCATTAGGATGGATGGGCTTTTTGCTGCCTATCACACCATGGACAAGTTCAATGGCCCGGTTGGAGATAACCTCATTGGCATTCATGTTCGTCTGGGTACCACTTCCGGTTTGCCACACAACAAGAGGAAAATGGTCATTGAGTTTTCCCTCAATGACTTCATCGCAAGCACGTACAATCAAGTCTGCTTTATCCGCCGACAGAATTCCCAATTCTGTATTGGTTAAAGCCGCCGCTTTCTTAAGGATCCCTAAGGCTCGGATCAATTCTGGAGGAAATTGATCGCCGCCGATTTTAAAATTCTCTAAGGAACGCTGAGTTTGAGCTCCCCAGTATTTATTGGCAGGAACCTGTACCTGACCCATACTGTCGGTTTCAGTACGATCATTCATGAAGCATTCTCTCCTTGATCCCTAATCCTGCTTCGTTTCCTTTAGTTTGATGGTACATGATCGAATCAACTCTAAGATATCAACGGGAACGGCCAACACGACCGTATTGGAGGGCGTAGGCCCAAGACCGTCGATGGTTTGAAGCGTTCTTAATTGCATGGCCCCGGGAGATTGAAACATTGTCTTGGCCGCTTCAGCCAAATTTACAGCCGCCAATCTATCTCCTTCAGCCTTAGTAATCGTCGCTCTTTTTTCCCTTTCCGCAGAAGCCTGCCGTGACATCATCTTTTTTAATTCTTCCGGCATATCCACATCTTGAATTTTAATAGCTGTCACTTGTAAACCCCAGGACTTGGCTTCCTTTTGAGTGACTGTTTCTATCTCTTCTCCGATTTTTTGTCTTTCAGCCAGAAGATCATCAAGGCTCATACCACCGATAACGTCTCTTAAAGCAGCCTGAGCATATTGGGAAATAGCATAAACAAAGTTTTGTACCTGAATAACGGCAATTTGAGCATCCACCACTTTAAAATACACCACACCGTTAATAGAGACAGGCACATTATCTTTGGTGATGACTTGCTGTTTGGGAATATCCTGGGTCAGAATCCTCATGTCAATGACCCGCGCGTATTCAATGACAGGAATAATTAGATTAAGCCCCGGCTGCAGTGTCCTTGAATATCGGCCCAGTTGAAAGACAACCCCTGTTTCATACTGCTGGATAATTCTGATGGCGGAAAAGAAAATAAAAACAGCGATGACAATGAAGACTAAGAACATATTTCCCTCCTTGCTAATGATGCAACAAATAATGTGTCAATAAACGCACCCCAACACCGGTTGCCCCATGGCTAAAATAAAGCCGGGACTGGCCTTCCACATAGGCACTGCCGGCAATATCCAAATGCACCCAGGGCGTATCCCCTACAAATTGATGTAAGAATTCTGCCGCTGTACAAGCCCCCCCTCCACGGATAGTGCTGATGTTTTTTAAATCAGCGATGGGAGATTTAATGTATTCTTTCATTTCCGGATAAATAGGAAGACGCCAGGCACGATCATCGGTTTCTTGGGCCGAATTTAACATATCATGGGCTAATGGATCATGATTGGAGAACAATCCGGAATAGTCGAA
>JAHFGE010000114.1 GCA_023247575.1 Candidatus Omnitrophota bacterium
ATACATCATGGAGAAACACACCAGGATACCAAGGATGGGAAATAGCGGTACACAAGGCGTGCGATAAGCACGGGGCGTATTCGGTTGGATATAACGAAGCACGATGACCCCGGCGCAAACGATGATAAAAGCCATTAAGGTACCAATGGAAGTCATATGCCCCAGTTGGGAAATAGGCAAAAAGCCCGCGCCAAGCCCTACCATGACCATAAAAATCAAATTCGATTTCCAAGGCGTTCTCCAAACCGGATGAACTTGGGAAAAAATGGGAGGCAAAAGTCCATCACGAGACATGGAAAAAAACACCCGTGATTGACCCAACAGCATGACCAGAATAACGGAGGTCAATCCCAGGATGGCTCCGAAGGTAATCACTGTCTGAAGCCAGGGATAAGGTGTCATGCCAATAGCAGTAGCGACGGGAGCGGCATCGCCTTTCATGGCTTTGTAATTGACCATACCGGTTAAAACAAACGCGAAAGCCAGATACAGGATGGTGCAGATAACCAGAGACCCCAAGATGCCAATGGGAATATCTTTCGATGGCCGTCGTGATTCCTGGGCTGCAGTCGAGACCGAATCGAAACCAATATAAGCAAAGAAAATGACTCCTGCCGCACGCATGATGCCGCTGATGCCGTATTCTCCAAAAATACCGGTATTAGGCGGAATAAAGGGATGGTAATTATTCCAATGAATATAATGAAAGCCCACCAGAATAAAGGTCAATACCACCGCTACCTTCACAATGACAATAACCGTATTGACATTGGCTGATTCTTTAATCCCCACCATTAAAAGAACAGAAATACCGATGATCACCATCATCGCCAGGATATTGACCATACCTGGGGCGGCATCAAAAGGACAGGCCGTAAACTGTGCAGGCAAATGGATACCATACCCTTTTAAAAAAGAGACCACATACCTTGACCAGCTGACCGCGACCGCTGAAGCAGCCACCGCATACTCTAACACCAAATCCCAGCCAATGATCCAAGCAATGAATTCCCCCATGGTGGCGTAGGTGTACGTATAAGCACTGCCAGCGACGGGAATCATGGAAGCCAATTCACTGTAGCACATAGCAGCAAAAACACAGGCGACGGCAGCCACCACAAAAGAAAGAACCACTCCTGGGCCAGCATTCTCGGCTGCGGCGATACCGGTCAGCGAAAAAAGTCCAGCCCCGATAATAGCCCCGATACCTAAAGCGACCAGACTTGCAGGGCCTAAAGTTTTCTTAAGGGTGTGTTCCCCCCCTTCAGATTCGGCCACAATGCGATTGATGGGTTTGCGCACAAAAAGATTCATATCTCGTTACCTCATTATAAATAGCCTGTAACTCGGTATGAATGCCGAGTGTTATGGATAAAGTTTATGACGCGAGGCATATGCTTATTATATCTGGTAAGAAGAACTTGAAAATAAGAATTGCGGGAAATTCGACTCTCCTAAAAAACAATCCGTGGTATGGTCATTGACCATGCCCACCGCTTGCATGAATGCGTAAATGATCGTAGGACCGACAAACTTAAATCCCCTTTTTTTAAGATCAGTACTGATGGCATCCGAGACAGGTGTTTGAGAAGGAAGCTGTCTGTGATTCCTAAATCTATTTTTTATTGGTTGATTATTGACAAAAGCCCATACATAACGGTCAAAGGAACCGAATTCCTTTTGTATCCGCAAAAAAGCTTTGGCATTTTCTATTGCCGATTTTATTTTCAATCGATTACGAATAATCCCTGAATTAGAAAAAAGTTCATTAATTTTTCCTTGGCCATAACAAGCAATCTTACCAGGGTCGAAATAATCAAAGGCTCGACGGTAATTCTGCCGTTTTTTTAAAACCGTAAGCCAACTTAAACCTGCCTGGGCGCCTTCCAAAACCAAAAATTCAAAAAGCAGGCGGTCCTCATGCAGGGGTCTTCCCCATTCCTGGTCATGATATTGAATATACACAGGGTCATCCGTGCACCAACCACAACGGGTTACATGACGTTTCATGAGGTCTATTTTAGCCAAAGGCTCCTTTTAAGTAAATCTTATTAATAGCTCAGAGTATCCCCATTTTTTCAATTTTAAGGTTAGATTAAAACAAAAATATGGTTATAATTTTACGTTCTTTGGTTGGGCGGGCCAAATCAAGCCACTTTTGTCGAAGGGTCTATGAAGGACACTCATTATAAAATCGTTTCTTCCATTGGAAATATATCCAAAGATGATTTTCAAAATTGTGTGAAGGATGTTGCTGAAGGTTACGATTTTTTTCGAACTCTTGAAGCGTCCCGTCTTGAGGGGTTTGTTTATTTTTATCTTCTGGTCTACCAGCAAACCGATCTGGTTTTACTTGCCCCCTTATTTACCTTCGATTTTGATTTAACGGTCGGCCTGGAAAAGATCTCTAGAAATATTGTCAAACACCTTCGCCCTCTTTGGCCCAGATTGTTGAACATAAAAACCCTTTTTTGTGGTACTTCTTTCGGAGAATATGGTTTTATTGGCATAAGAACACCGTCTCTCCCTTATAATATTTTGTTTGATGAGTTGCTGCGAGGGCTGGAAGATATTTGCCGGCAGCAAAAAATTCCTCTGGTTTGTTTTAAAGATTTTCTTGAAAAAGATATGGCTTTATTGGCTCGATCAAAAAATCATGAATTTTTTCAAACCGATAGTTTTCCATCGGTAATTGTTGATCTTCCCTTTGCGTCCATGGATGCTTATTTAGCCAGCCTCAGCCGTAACACCCGCAAGGATCTCAAACGTAAAATCAAGAAGGCTAAAGAATCCGGCTCTTTCACGGTTAAAGTAGTTTCTTCCGCAGAAGCTGTTATTGATGATATTTATCCTTTGTATCTTAACACCTATCGTACCGGAACCACGAAATTTGAGAAATTGACCAAGGAGTTTTTCCTGACAGCCAGCAGGCTCATGCCATCGAAAATTTTTCTCTATTACTGTAACAACCAGCTAGCTGCCTTTAATTTTTGCCTCATCTATAAAGATACCCTTATCGATAAATTCATTGGTATGGATTATGGCCTCACCGAGCAATTTCCTTTGTATTTCTTAAGCTGGCTTTACAATATCGAATGGTGTTTAAATAACGGTATCAAGCATTACCAGGTGGGACAAACAGATCATGGACCTAAAATAAGGCTGGGAGGACATAAGATTCCTTTATATGTGTATCTGAAACACCGCAACCCTTTGCTCAATCGCGTTTTTGATATAGCCGCCAAAGTGCTGCAACCAGATTATCTGAAGTAAGCAAAATGAAATCGTATACTAATCGGCACCCGTTAAGGTGACGAGAATAATCCCCCCCATGATCAGGATAGTGCCAAGCCAGCGCTTGGGCTCTACTTTTTCCTTCAGGATTAAACTGCTGGCAAAAGCAATGAAAATATAGTGCATGCTATCGACCGTGTAAGCAAAACTCAGTGCAGCTTTGGAAAGGACATAGAGCCATATAATAAGCGAGGTACAGCTAAAAATAAAAGCCAGCCAGGCCAAGGGCATCCAGGCTATTTTCCAGACGAGAATAAAAGCCTTTTTAAGGCTAGCCACATGCATGTCAATGGTGTTAATGGATGATTTGATGCACAGCTGGTTGAGGGTATCGCAGATACCGCTTAGAACAATAAGGAAAATAATAAATAGTTCTTGTTTGTTCATACGAACCTAATTTAAGTCTTGCTTTTTAGGAGCACTGGTGGAAACAAGGCTTACACCGGCCAAAATAAATAAAATCCCCGTCCAGCGTAACCAGCCTACATGTTCATGAAAGAAAACCACTGCCGCCACGGCCACCAGTACATAAGAAAAACTGGCAATAGGGGTGGCCATACTTAAATCAATTCTTGAAAGAATGGTTGACCAGCTGGTAAAAATAAGCACCACGGCCAATAATCCCAACCATACCAAAGGAAAGGTGATCATATGGCCAATAAAAATGAGAACATCGTGGCCTTGGCTGATGTGAAAATTCTCTTGGGAGACAGCCGCTGTTTTAAAAAGCGACTGGGCTCCTGTCTCTAAAAAGTCATTGAGGACTAAAAAGATAAAAATTTTAAACGTCAGACCTTTCTGATCCATTGGTGCTATGATAAAGGATAAACATCGGCTGGGAAAGTAAAAACATGGGAATATTAAGAGAGATTCCGCCAACCGCTGGTTTTAAAATGGGGTTAAGAGATTTTTTAAGGCTCCATCCGCCTGGAAGTCTGGAAGGTGATTTTCGACGGTATTTGCAGCTTCCTTATGCTGCCGTGACCTATTCGGGGACGGCCGCCCTGTATTTTATCCTTGAAACGATGAAGAAACTATCCCCTAAAAAAACTGTTGTTATCCCTTCCTTTGTTTGTCCGTTGGTGGCTTTAGCCATTGTGAGGGCAGGTTTAAAAATTAAAGTTTGCGATATTAAACCTGATCGATTCGATTTTGAGGAAGGACAACTTAAAAATATCTGCCAGAAAGATGAGGATATTTTAGCTGTGATCGCTGTTCATCTGGCAGGTATTCCGGTTGATCTTAGGGGTATTGGAGAAATCATCCAAAAACAAAACATCTTTCTTATTGAAGACTGTGCTCAAGCGTTAGGGGCTGAAAGTAAGGGCAAAAAAGTGGGGACTTTTGGTGATTTTGCTTTCTTTAGTCTCTGCCGAGGTAAGGGGCTGACTATTTACGAGGGCGGGGTTTTAGTCACTCCACATGCTCACCATATCCCCTTGCTGCAAGAGACTATAAAAAATCTTCAATCACAAAATTTTTTATCGGAAAGTTTAAAAATTTTAGAATTATTCGGGTACGCTGTTTTTTATCGGCCCTGCCTCTTCTGGTCTGTTTTTAGGCTGCCACAGAAATTTTGGCAAAGTCAAGGGGATCAAATTCGA
>JAHFGE010000115.1 GCA_023247575.1 Candidatus Omnitrophota bacterium
TTTGATGGATGATGTCGCCGATGAGCATAGTTGGTTCCTTTGTATTTTTCGTGTCATTGCGAATGACCGAAGGGAGTGAAGCAATCTCTTAAACTTAAAAAGATTGCTTCGTCGTCGTAAAAATCACTCCTTCTCGCAATGACACAATGGCTAAACGAATACTGCCAAAACGTAAGAAGTATACTACCGTTTGCATAAAATGCAACAATTTTTGATGAAAGGTTATTGTACTTGATGTTAAGTAAAAATATTTATTGACAAAAAATCAAATTCAATTTAGACTGCACCTGTTTTGATGGTTCAACCTTTAAACCTTAATGAGGGAGATATGAACAAAGTATTAATCATGATGTTGGCAGGAATGCTGCTGGTGAACTCCACATTCGCTTTTGCCGAGGATGTGTATGTCACCAAAAATGGCAAAAAGTATCACAAGGCCAATTGCCTTTTAATTGCCAATAAAGGCGCTAAACCGATATCTATCGAAGAGGCTTTGAAAAAAGGTTTAAAGCCTTGCCACAAATGTTTTCCTAAGGGAGCCGATACCGCCACTACCGTCGCAGCGCCAGCCCCAGCTTCGGCAACGTTAGCTGCTAATGATCCCGCAACTGATCAAGTGAAGAAATAAGACCCCTCGCTATAGGCTCGGGGTTAATTTGTCCCGATGGGAATCGGGACTAAATTAAGGAGACCTTATGTCCTTCGAAGCCTTGGATTTTAAAATCATGAAAATGCATCGTTTGCCTGATGGTAACCGTATCAAGGCCTTTGTGGATTTGGGAGTCAATGACGCCTTATTGATTAAAGGCTTTCGGGTCATTACCAGTGAAAACGGACTTTTTGTGTCTATGCCGCAGGAACAGGGAAAGAATGAACGCTGGTATGATCGGGTACGCTGCTTGAATAATGAAGTGCGTTCCCATATCACTCAAAAAGTTCTGGAGGCCTATAAATCTCAACCTGAATAGGGAAGGTGATTGAATATTCAAGGCGTCCACCCCTTTTCGAAATGTGGGTCTACAAGGCGGGCGCCCGCGGTAGATTCCGGGGAGCATTTCGATAAACGCCGCAAAGATTTGCCGGACGCTTTGAATATTTCAATGCTCTTGTCAAGCTTGAGGAGTTTTGTTAATATACCGACCTATTTAAAGACATCATTGGGTCGGTAGCTCAGTTTGGGAGAGCGCATCGTTCGCAACGATGAGGCCGGGGGTTCGATCCCCCCCCGATCCACCAGGCTTCGTTCGAATGTTTTCACGTTCGAACTTCGCCTGGCAGGCCAGCAAACTATGGTTATCGAACGTCAGGTGTGAAGCCTGGTGTCGGGCGAAGCCAAAAACGCAAGTATTTTGGCGAAGACCGACAAGATAATTTCCCCTTTAGAAAATTTTCCCCCTCTTTCAGGATTTATGAACTATTTTGTCTACATTTTACGCAGTCGAGTTGCTTATCATCAGATTTACATAGGTTATACAGCTGACCTTGAGCGGCGTATGTCCGAATATTTAAATCCACCGCTCAATGCTTACACTCGAAAATATTCTCCTTGGCAATTAGAAACATATGTGGTATTTAGAGAGCAGACTTTAGCCTTAAATTTTGAGAAATATTTAAAAAGTCATTCTGGTTGTGCCTTTTTAAGAAAGAGAATGATGACTTATGCATAGATTCTACTTAGCCAGCGCCGATTTCCTTAATCAACATTTAACCATCACCGACGGCGGCGAAATCCATCACCTCAAAGACGTTTTGCGTTTGAAAAAGGGTGCGGTGATCCAAATCTTTAATGGACAAAACCAGGAAGCAGACACTGTTATTGAATCCATCCAAGAGGACGGTATTAAAGTCAGTGTGCAATCGGTGCGCCAGGCTATCGTCCAAAACTTCAAGCTTGTCTTGGCCTGCGCTGTGCCCAAAAAAGACAAATTCGAATGGATCATTGAAAAGTGCACGGAATTGGGCGTAGAGAAAATCATTCCTCTAAAAACCCAAAGGGGACAAGTGGTTTTCCCTCTTGAGAAAATGCCGGCTAAATTGGCCCGTTTTGAGAAGGTGGCAATTAATGCCGCCAAACAATCCAATCGTTTGATGGTGCCAGTCATTACTCCCATGACAGAATTAAAAGACGTGCTGGCGCATCTTAACCCTCAAGGCCTTCATCTTTTCCCGTCAATGAATGACCATCCCCGACATATTAAAGATGTCCTCCTCAAAGCCCAGAGCAATTTGCCTGTAACAATTTTTATTGGGCCGGAAGGGGATTTTACTCCTCAAGAAGCAGAGGCGGCTTTAAAGGCTGGCTGTGTGCCGGTCTCTTTGGGAGATACGGTTTTAAAAGTAGAAACAGCCGCCATTGCCGCGGTGAGTTTTGTAAGATTGACCCTTCGATAACACTCACCTCGTGCCGAGCACCTTGATAAGGCACTCGGTGCGAGGCAGGGTCAATCCTGAGTGGAATGGTTCGACAGGCTCACCATATTTAATTTGGAACCATACTGAGCGAAGTCGAAGTATCGAAGGATTGACAATATAATCCCCTGCAAGGTATAATCCCACATTCATTCATTTAAAGCATTGGAGGTTTTATGGTTCAAGAAAAGGCTGTGGTGGAAAAAATTTCCACCGATAAAGAAAACCGTTTAAAGGCTTTGGATCTGGCCCTGGCGCAAATCGAAAAACAGTTTGGCAAAGGCTCGATTATGCGTATGGACAGCAAAGTGATCGTCGATATTCCGGTTATTCCAACGGGTTCCTTGAGCTTGGATGCCGCTTTGGGTGTCTGGGGTGTGCCTCGCGGAAGGGTAGTGGAAATTTACGGTCCCGAATCCTCGGGCAAGACTACGTTAACTTTAAGCATCATCAAACAAATGCAGCAGGCCGGCGGTGTAGCCGCTTTTATCGACGCTGAGCATGCGTTTGATGCCAGCTATGCCATCCGAGTGGGCGTTAAACTGGATGATCTTTTGGTATCTCAGCCGGATACCGGCGAGCAGGCTTTGGAAATTGCCGAAACCCTGGTGCGTTCCAATGCGGTGGATTTAGTGGTCATCGATTCCGTCGCTGCTTTGACACCGCGGGCGGAAATTGAAGGGGAAATGGGCGATGCGCACATGGGCCTGCAGGCCCGTCTGATGAGCCAGGCGCTTCGTAAATTGACGGCGGCGATCAGTAAATCTAAAGCTTGCGTGATTTTTATCAATCAAATCCGCATGAAAATCGGCGTGATGTTTGGCAATCCCGAAACGACCACGGGTGGGCGAGCCTTGAAGTTTTATGCATCGGTGCGTATTGATCTTCGCAAAATAGAGTCCATCAAAGTCGGGGAAGATATTATCGGCAACCGCGTCAAGGCCAAGGTGGTCAAAAATAAAGTGGCGCCGCCTTTTAAGGAATCTGAGTTTGAGATTTATTTTGATGAAGGAATTTCCAAAGCCAGCGACATTTTGGATTTAGGCATCACCCACGAAATCATTCAAAAAAGCGGGACATGGCTGTCTTTTGAGAATGAAAAAATCGGGCAGGGCCGTGAAAGCGCCCGCAAATTTCTGAAAGAGAACACAAAAGTCATGGCCAGGATTGAGAAGCTGATCGTGGAGAAACTGAAAAACAAAAAAGCTTAAAAGATGGCTGCCTCCTGCCGCCAGGCGGCATTAAGATTTTTGAAGATTCGTCCCCGCTCTGTTGCGGAGATCAAAGAAAGACTTGAAATCAAAGGTTTCCAAGCCCAGGAGATTGACGAGACTCTACAGTGGCTTCAAAACACCAAATTACTCGACGACCGGATCTTTACGAAAAGCTGGATTCAGTATCGTTTAGCCCGGCCGTTTGGTTTTAGAAGGATTATTGCAGAGCTCAAAGCCAAGGGAATTGACCAAGCCCTCATCGAGGAAGCCGTTGGGGCTGCCAGGGGTGAAACCGATGAGGCTTTGACCGCCTTGGCATTAGCTAAACGTCGATGGCAGAGACTGCAAGGGATTGAGCTGCAAAAAAAGAAGAAACGCATGTATGATTTTTTAATCCGTCGGGGATTTGGGATGGATGTGGTGATGAAGGTAGTTAAGCAGCTATGACCACCAATGAAATTCGAACCAAATTTTTAAACTTTTTTAAATCTCAAGGTCACACCATTATTGCCAGCGATTCGCTGGTACCCAAAGATGACCCGACCGTGCTTTTTACCACCGCAGGTATGCAGCAGTTTAAGCCGCAGTTTTTGGGCCGTATGGAGGGCTTCAGGCGTGCCGCCACCTGTCAGAAATGCTTGCGCACCGATGATCTCGATAAAGTCGGTCCAAGCGATGTGCATCATACCTTTTTTGAGATGCTGGGCAATTTCTCTTTTGGGGATTATTTTAAAAAAGAAGCTATTGCTTGGGCCTGGGAATTTTTAACGATCGACTTGAAACTGTCTAAAGATAAGCTATGGGTTTCCGTTTATAAGGATGATGAGGAAGCCTACAACGTTTGGGCCAATGACATTAAAGTTCCTCAGGATCGCATTATTAAACTAGGAGACAAAAGCAATTTTTGGCCATCCAATGCCAAGAGCGATGGTCCTAACGGTCCTTGCGGCCCCTGTTCGGAAATTTTTTATGATTATGGCGTCAATCCCCGCTGCCCTAAGGGCAAGGATTGCGATCCGGATTGCTCTTGCGGGCGGTTTTCCGAAATATGGAATTTAGTTTTCACGCAGTTTAATCGCAAAGATGGTGGCGTGTTGGAGCCTTTACCAGCTAGAAATATTGACACCGGTATGGGCTTGGAACGTTTGGCAGCGATTGTACAGGAAGTAAAAAGCAATTATGAGATGGATGTCTTTCAACCGATTTTAAAAGAGATCAAGGGCAGAATCAAAGATATTTCCGAGACGGACGCCCGTATCATTGCTGAC
>JAHFGE010000116.1 GCA_023247575.1 Candidatus Omnitrophota bacterium
CAATAAAGAGACGGTCTTATTCGAAGGCAATGTCAAGCAAGCCGTGGACTGTTTTCCTCAAAATATTAATGTCGCCGCTACCATCGCTCTAGCCTCATCGACTAAAGATCGACTACGTATTCGGATTACGACTTCGCCGGAATTTAAAGTTAATTCCCATGAGATTGAGGTCATCGGTGCTTTTGGCCGGTTGGTCACTAAAACGGAAAATGTGGTTTGCCCAGATAATCCTAAGACCAGTTACCTGGCTGTCTTATCGGCGATTGTGACTTTAAAGCAGTATTTAGGTCAAGTTAGAATAGGCACGTAGAAATTACAAACCCCCGCAGAAAAACTGCGGGGTTAATTCGTCCCGACGTAACGTCGGGACTCATTGAAAGAAAGGGGTGAAGGTATGGCTGTAAAAAAAGTTGCTAAAGTCGGAATCAAAAAAGCAAAGGGCTATTTGTATTTCTTGGACAAGCACGGAGATATTTCCTGTGCCAAAATGGCCCGTGGCGGCAGCAAAGGCGGCTCGCCCAAAAAAGTCGCGAAGGTAGGCGTCAGAAGAGAAGAAGGGTATCTTTATTTTATTGATAAGAAAGGGGACGTTTCCTGCGCGAAGATGGTTCGTGGTGGTACTCGTAAGAAGAGATCATCTGCTAGGAGAACCAAGAGGCGTAAATAAATCTTTGCCTTTTAAGGCAAGGGTAAACAATAGCCCCGACGTTTTGTCCCGCCAAGGCGGGACAGTCGGGGCTATTTTTTTGGTTCGACTCGTTCGTCCTTTGGACTCACTCGCTCACCATTGTAGGTCGAACCAACCCTGAGCAAGTGACGAACGAAGTGAGGAACGCGTCAAAGGGTTATATAGACAAATAATAGTTGCTTATATAGAATAACTGTTGATGAAATCTGACTCCATTATTATTCGTGGTGCGAAGGAACATAACCTTAAAGATATCGACTTAACCATTCCCCGCAATCAATTTGTGGTGGTCACTGGTTTAAGCGGTTCAGGGAAGTCTTCGCTGGCTTTTGATACCATTTATGCGGAAGGCCAGCGCCGTTATGTAGAGAGCCTCTCGGCTTATGCCCGGCAGTTTTTGGATCAAATACAAAAGCCGCAGGTGGAGCATATCGAAGGGTTGTCTCCCACCATTTCCATTGAACAAAAGACCACCAGTCGTAATCCCCGCTCGACAGTCGCCACTCAAACAGAAATTTATGATTACTTGCGTCTGCTTTTTGCCCGTATTGGCCAACCCTTTTGTTATCAGTGCGGTAAAAAAATTGAACAGCAAAGTGCTCAGCAAATCGTCGAACAAATTCTGGATTGGCCAGAAGGGACGAAAATCAATATTTTGGCTCCAGTGGTTCGCGGGCGTAAAGGCGAGTACCGCCAAATTCAGTCCCAGGTCATCAAATCTGGTTTTGCACGCCTACGCGTGGATGGTGCCATCTATGATGTGCAGGAGAATATCAAACTCGAGAAATACAAAGTACATCATATAGAGGTCGTCATCGATCGTTTAACGATACGACCGGATATCCGCAAACGCCTCTTTGAGTCGGTGGAGACGGCTTTGAAGGTCGGCGAAGGGATCATGATCGTTGATTTTAACCGCCAAAAACCTGATCAAACTTTTAGTGAGCGCTACGCTTGCACCGATTGCGGCACATCTTTGAGTGAAATCGAGCCGCGGATTTTTTCGTTTAACTCTCCTTATGGGGCCTGTCCTGAGTGCAATGGTTTAGGAACTAAGATGGAAATCGATTCCGAAGCTTTAGTGTCGGATCCCGGCAAACCTTGGACGGCGGCTATTGTGCCTTGGAAAAAGGGCCAGCGCGGCTACATGATGTATTATCGCGCGGTGTTAAGAGAGATTGCGGATATTTATGGAGTAGACACTCGCTTACCCTTTAGCCAGTTGGATAAGAAATTTAAACATATTGTTTTTTACGGTTCCGACGATGAAATTTGGGGCCGAACCTTTGAAGGGGTGGTGAAATATTTGGAACGTCTGTTTCGGGAAACCGACAGCGATTGGCTTAAGGAAGAAATTTCCTCCTTTATGTCGATTTCCGCTTGTCCTGTCTGCGGGGGCAAACGCCTTAAAAAAGAATCCCTGGCTGTCAAAATTGCCGATCATAGCATAGCGGACATCACTGTGCTTTCTATTAAAGAAGCCAAGGCCTTTTTTACTGGACTTAAACTTTCCAGGGATAAACAGATCATCAGTTCGGAGATTTTTAAAGAGGTTCACCGTCGTCTGGATTTTTGTATCAATGTCGGTTTGGAATATTTGACATTGGATCGGCGCAGTTCGACTCTTTCGGGAGGGGAGGCCGAGCGCATTCGTTTGGCTACCCAAGTCGGCTCGGGGCTAGTGGGAGTCATTTACGTTTTAGATGAACCCAGTATTGGCCTTCACCAGAAAGATAATGATCGGCTGTTGTCCACCTTGCATGCTTTAAGAGATTTAGGCAATACCCTTATTGTGGTTGAACATGATGAGGAGACCATCCGGCGTGCCGACTATGTGATTGATTTAGGGCCAGGGGCTGGAGAGCATGGAGGGAGAATTGTTTATGCAGGGCAAGTCCAAGGACTTTTGGACTGTCAGGAATCTTTGACAGGGCAGTACTTAAATGGTTTTTATCGAATTCCTATCCCCCAACAGAGGCGGGATATCGTAAGTGCAAAATTTTTAAAGATCATTGGCGCTAAAGAAAATAATTTAAAAAACATTGATGTTTCCATCCCCTTAGGAACATTTGTATGCATCACCGGCGTCTCAGGTTCAGGAAAATCAACGCTCGTTGAAGAAGTTTTACATAAAGCTTTAAGTCATAAATTGCATGGATCCAAGACCAAACCAGGGGTTCACAAAAAAATGGAAGGTCTGCAGTATATTGATAAAGTGATCGTGGTGGACCAATCGCCTATCGGCCGCACTCCAAGGTCAAACCCGGCTACTTACACAGGGATGTTTTCGGATATTCGTACTTTGTTTAGCCAATTGCTGGAGTCCAAAATCCGTGGCTATAAACCGGGCCGTTTTAGTTTCAATGTCAGAGGCGGTCGTTGTGAGGCTTGCGGTGGAGATGGTATTAAAAGAATTGAAATGCATTTTTTGCCGGATGTCTATGTGGAATGCGAGGTCTGTCATGGCAAGCGGTTCACCGATCAGACCCTGGAGGTGGAATTCAAGGGTAAAAATATTGCTGATGTTTTAAATTTATCAGTTGAAGAGGCCATGACAATATTCGATAATATTCCAAGGATCAGAACCATTTTACAAACTCTTTATGATGTAGGTTTGGGTTACATACGGTTGGGACAGTCTGCGACCACACTTTCCGGAGGCGAGGCCCAGCGCGTGAAATTAGCCAGTGAATTATGCAAGCCGGCAACGGGAAAAACTTTTTATATTCTTGATGAACCCACTACAGGTCTGCATTTTGCTGATGTGGATAAACTTCTTATAGTTCTGCAAAGGTTGGTGGACCGGGGCAATACCGTTGTTGTCATTGAACATAACCTGGATGTGGTCAAAAATGCCGATTATATCATTGATTTAGGGCCTGATGGTGGAGACCGGGGCGGCCAAGTCGTTTTTAGCGGTTCTGTGGAGGATGTCATCAGACATCCTTCTTCGTATACAGGAAAATATCTTAAAGCCTTTTTAACAATTAGAGAAAGCTGATTCATGCGTAACCTCGCGATAGCGCTACTTTTTTTATTACCTATCTGGCGCTTGACTTATGCTCAAAGCCAACAACAAGAATTGTACGCGACGGCCTTGAGAGCGTTTGATGACGGCTTTCATGATGTCGCTGTTCGCTATTTGGAACAATTTCTACAAGACTATCCACAAGACTCTAAAATCACTCAAGCCAAATTTCTTTTAGCCCAGTGTTATTTTTTTAAAAATCGACTTTCCGATGCCTTAAATTTATTCAATAGTTTGACTGGAAGCTATGATAATAAGGAATTATTGTTATGGTGGCGGGGGGAAGTTTATTTAAAAATACCCGATTACCCTAAGGCCCAAAAAGAATACCGGCAGCTGCTTCATGATTATCCTGATTCCGTTTATCTGCCGCAAGTTTACTATTCTTTAGGCTGGTCTTATTTTGATCAAAAACAATACACCGAAGCCAGAGAATTTTTTGACCAATTGGTAGCCAAATTTCCTAAACATCAGCTGAGCGAAGACGCCATGTTTAAAAGCGCCCAGTGTTCTTATGATGTCGGAGATTATCGTGGGGCCCTGACGCGATTTGTTAAATTTTTGGTACATTATCCCCAGTCGGGACATCAAACAGAAATCTATTTGAATATGGCCGATGCTTATTACTATCTAGAGGACTATGAGAACGCGAAAACCTATTATGATAAAATCCTTAAAAATCCTGATGCAAAAATAGCTTTAACCGCTTATACGGGGGAAATATGGAGCTATTTAAAATCAAAGGATTTTAATAGGGCAGAGAAAATCTTAAAAGAAGCGCAGGATTTTAGTAAAGCAAAAAATTTGTCCAATGATGATTTATTGCTGGTGGAAGCCAATGTGTTTATTGAGAGGGGAGATTACCCGGCAGCAGTGGAAGTCTATACGGATCTTATTAAAAATTTTCCGCGGGGACCACATTATTTGGAAGCTCATTTGGGTCGGGCCAATACCAATTTTATTTTGAAGCGGTTTAATGAAGCCTTAGGGGACTATAGCTTTGTGATTGATCAAGGTGGCAATCAAGAGTTATCATGGAAAGCTAATTTAGGACTAGCTTGGATTTATGCCAAGTTAAATAATTTGTCACTGGCTCAAAAGCGTTTCCAAAGTATTATTGACCATACGGATAAAGTTGATG
>JAHFGE010000117.1 GCA_023247575.1 Candidatus Omnitrophota bacterium
ACCAGTAGAGCATGTCCACGTACCACCCGCTCCTCTTGTTAGTGTGATAGTGTTAGTCCCATCAGTGGCTCTTAAGGTATACGTTAACGTGCCAAGGGTAATGTTTCCTGTTGGAGCAACAGTTGTACCTTCTGCGGCCGTTGGCGGTGCTGTTCCTGCAGGTATTGAATAAGACCACCCATTAATAGGACCTGCATTTAAATTCTGATTTGCTAGTGTACAAAGTGAACCTGTTCCCCCAACAGTTTCACCTGGATGTAATTGAGCACATGCTTCCAAGGATACTTTATACCCTGACATGGTTGCCAAGGCTTGAGCACTTCTGCTTTTAGAAATATTACTAAACAGATTGGGTAAGGCAATCGATGCCAGTACCCCTACAATAATCAAGACCACCAGAATTTCAATAAGGGTAAAACCACTTCTCTTTTTAGTTAAGCGATTCATAACCATTCTCCTTCGGATAAATATAATTTATGTATATAAGTATGACAACTTGCCCTTAAGTATAAGTCCTTAAGTAGGCACAATCTATCTCTAAGTAAAGAGTAACACGTGCAATTCCCTCTGTCAAAATTTAAATGAAGGATTTTCGGACACTGTCAAACTGTTTTAAAGTCCTAATTCGCTAAAAATTTCCTGCCAAGGCAGCATCAAACACCCCTCAACTTCGCGTCTATGTTGAGCGGTCGAAAGACAGAACAGTTTTGCCCGGGGACAGATAGCTTTAAAAGATTTTAACCCGCGCAGAGCTTCAATCTCCGGTCTCTGGCTGGATTTAATTTCAATGGCAAAGGTTTCATGACGGGGTGTTTCCACAATTAAATCCACCTCGGCATGGCCGGCGGTACCGTAAAATGAAAGCCTTAAATCCCTTTGTCTATACGAATTTAAACGCATGATCTCAGCAATGACAAAATGTTCAAAGGCTCTCCCATATTCATAAGTTTTTGGCATTAACTCAACAGTTAATATCCTTTTAAAGGCTCTAGCAATTCCGGTATCAAAAAAATAAAATTTAGGATGCTGAATTAAACGTCTGCGCACCGCCCTGGCGTAAGGGCTTAAAAAGAATCCCACCAGGGTGTCCTCAAGAATTTGAAAATAATCCTTGACTGTATTATAAGAAACCCCGCATTCACGCGATATGGTGGAATAATTGATAATGTTTCCATTCGAATCCGCGGCAAGGTCCAAAAACCGTATAAAACAATCCAATTTTCGAGTGTACGCCTCCGCCTGTATTTCTTCTTTTAAATAAACTTCCACATAAGCGCGCAGGCTGTCTTTGGCCTCCTGTTCTGAAGAGGCCAAATAAATACTCGGAAGCGTTCCAAGACTCAGGGCCCTATTCAAATAAAATCGTTCTTTTAATTCTAAATGAGTTAATGGATAAAGGTTTCTTAAAAGGGCTCTGCCACCCAGTAAATTCCCTTTGCCTCTTTTTAATTTTCTCGCGCTAGAGCCGCTTAAGCAGAAATGGGGAGAATTGGGCCGCTCAAGTATATAATGAATCATGTTAAGAAGTTCCGGTATCCTTTGTATTTCGTCTACAATGACGTGAGTGGCCCTTACGGGACGGCGGGATATTTCTTCCAGGAACAATTGAGGGTCAAGAACCAATCTTCTATATTCTTCCGTGAGAAGGAGATCATAATAAAGCACCGAGTCTTTTGGTAAGAATGTTTGAAGGAGTGTACTTTTGCCGGTTTTTCTGGGACCGAAAAGAAAAAAACTATGTTTCAAGGGAAGATTGACGATTCTGTCTATTATCATGATTATAAAATACCATGCAATATATAACTACACAATAAAATTTTTGTATTTGTTTAGCTGATTGAGAGAAACTATGTCATTCCCGAATGCTTTTATCGGGAATCCAGACGAGAAATACCATTTACTGGACCCCCGATTAAAACATTCGGGGGTGACAAGAGAATCTTTACCTCGTCGATCCTCTCAAAGAGCTAAACATTTACAAATTTTTAATGCATGCCTGTGCCGCCCTGCCCTAACTTAAACAACGGCAAAAAGATAGATATCACAATGACCCCTATTACGCTAGCCATAAATATCAGCATAAACGGTTCAATAATAATACCCAGACGTTTCATGAAAGCCTCCACATTACTTTTATAGTAAGCCGCAATATGCCCTAACATTTTCGACAATTCCCCGGTCTCTTCTCCCACTTTAATCATCTGCACCGCCATGTTAGGGAAAGCCTGGGACTTGTCCATGGAGTCCCCTAAGCTTTTGCCTTCGCGCACCTGTTCGCGAATTTCCGCCATCAAAAGGCCATAGGTCTGGTTTGCCACCAGACGCTCACTGATCTCCAACGATAAAAGCAAAGGCACCCCGGAGTCAACCAGGATGGCCATCTGCGACGTAAAACGTTCCACCACAATTAATTTAATAACATTTCCCAGCAGCGGCAGTCCAAAAAGAATTTGTTCTCCTACCAGGGCGCCTGAGCGGGTTTTAAAGTAACTTTTCAAACCATAAAAAAGACCTCCTGCTGCGGCAAAAAGAATAAGAAGGTTTTGTTTTATAAATTTAAAAGTCAACAACAAAATTTTCGTCATGGCTGGTAACTGGGCATGCATGGAATTAAATATCTCTTCAAACCGGGGAGCCACGACCAGCGCAAAAAATATCACCGCTCCTATACAAGCGCAAAAAAGAATGGCCGGATAGATCAAGGCTGAAATAATCAGCGATCGAAAGGCCGCCTGTTCTTCCATGTGATTGGCTAATTTGGTTAAAACCCGCGGCATGGTTCCGGACGCTTCTCCCACCTCGGCCAAAGACACCCAAAAGCGGTTAAACACTTTAGGGTGCTTGACTAAACTCTGACTCAATGATTTACCAGATTGGATATCCTGCTGAACCTGTTCCAGGGTATAGTACAATTGTCTGCCTTTCACCTGAGGAATAATGACACTGAAAGCCCGCAAAAGAGTGACCCCTGCTTCCAGCATGGTGGCCAGCTGCCTGGAAAAAACCAAAAGATCTTCGAGATTGACGGCATTATGGCTGAATTTGACCGGCTGTGCCAGCTTTTTGATAGTTTCTTTTTTCATTTTCTCCAATGTCGCCGAGACTTCAATAACAATAAGGCCCTGCCCCTGAAGTTTATCAATGACAGCCCCTTCATTGAGAGCCTCTGTAATATCAATTTTTAAATGGCCCTGCATGTCTCTGGCTTTATAAGTAAACATTGGCATAAGATTATTCCCTTACTATCATGACAAAAAGCATTACCCTATCGTCGCTACTCCCAAAACTTCCTCCACACTGGTTAAGCCCTCTTCCACCCTCTTCATGCCCGATTCAAACAAAGTAACCATCCCGTTTTTACGAGCCGTATCCTTGAGTTCTCCATAAGTAGCGTTTTTCCCAATCATAGTACGGATTTGATCATTAATAGCCATCGCCTCGGCAATAACCACCCTGCCCTTATAACCAGTATGATTACATGCATCACAGCCTTTGGCTTTATAAATTAAGTCAGATTTAATCTGGTAATCAATCACTTTCTGACCGTTGACTTCGTAAGGTTCCCTGCATTGAGGACATAAACGCCTGGCCAGACGCTGGCCAATAATCATCACCAACGATGGCGTCAATAAATAAGGGGGAACCCCAATATCCATCAAACGTATAATCGCTGAAGGCGCGTCGTTCGTATGAAGAGTGCTTAAGACCAGATGTCCCGTCAAAGCGGCGCGTACACAGATCTGGGCTGTCTCCAGGTCGCGCACTTCCCCCACCATTAAAATATCAGGGTCCTGGCGCAAGAAAGCCCTCAGAGCAGCGGCAAAAGTAAGACCTATGTCCGTATGGACGGCCACCTGATTAACGCCATCAAGTTTAAATTCTACCGGATCTTCGCAGGTAATAATATTTTTGGAAGGATCTTTAATTTCATTTAAAGCAGAATACAAAGTGGTCGATTTACCGCTTCCGGTCGGCCCTGTGACAAAAAACATACCATAGGCAGATTCCAGGGCCTTGCGCACCAAAGTCAACTGCTTGGCATCAAAACCTAAACTGGCCAACTCCAATTTAACAGCACCTTTATCCAAAAGACGCATAACAACTTTCTCGCCCCATATGGTCGGAATGGTGGAAACACGCAAATCGACCACCCTGTCTTCCAATTTGGCCGAAATGGCTCCCTCCTGGGGCAGGCGTTTCTCGGCAATATCAAGCCTCGCCAGGATTTTAATGCGTGAAGTAATAGGCAAATGCAAATGGCCTGCCGGGGGAGGAATTTGATAAAGCACTCCGTCAATACGATAACGGATTTCTAATTTATCCTTAAACGGTTCAATATGGATATCACTGGCCTTCTCATCAATGGCCTGACGAATGAGTAAATCCACCAGTTTAACCACCGGCGCTTCTTCCGCTTTGGCAATGAGACGTTCAATACTTAGTTCGGCCTCCAGATTTCTTTCGAAATCCACCCCTTCTTCTTTTACGCCTGCCTTTTCCATAGCGGTGTAAGACCTCTCGACCTCTTTACCGAACATGGTCTCCCCGCCTTGCAACGAATAAAATTCATTGATGGCCTTGATTAAATCGGTCCTCGTGGCAATGACTAAATTGACATTAAGACGGGTGAGCATCTTTAAATTATCCAACATTATAAAATCCAGAGGGTCAAACACAGCGCATGTCAAAACATTCATATTCTTTGACAATGGCAGCACCAGATTCTTTTGGGCAAATTCGAGAGGAACAATTTTATCCAGTTCCTGGTCAGTTCGAGGTTTAAGCAGGCCAGCCATGGAAGAAGCATACGGAATGAGCAACTGTGTACCCAAAGCAGAAGCC
>JAHFGE010000033.1 GCA_023247575.1 Candidatus Omnitrophota bacterium
CGGAGAGACTGCGCAGGGTTATTAACCGTATGCTCGGGTCACCGTAAATACAGGCGTTGATAGCATCCGTGGCATCGGCGTAATCCACGGATTCCTTACGCCCGTCGACGATAATGACATTGCCCAGTCGATCCGTATAGGTGTGACGGGAGCTATCCCAAAGCGTCTTTTTAACCATTGCCAGCGAAATATGGGCCCGCCCCTCTTGTTCCATCTTCACATCGCGGCTTAAGACGTGTTCCCCAACAAAATATTCATCCGCAATCGGTGCCAGAAGATTATCGACATTCATATACTGGACAACCTCGACACCGATACCTTCAAGCCACGCCACCACAGGGGTCTCTACAAAAGTATGGGCTTCCTCGGACCAAACTTTCCCCGCAGCATTCGCGTCGGGATTAAGTACATAATCCAAAGCATCGCCATGACCGGCCCCGCCCAGATTCAATCTCGATTTACTCTGTAAGACCGTCATGTCGTCTTGCGGGTGGTTGGGCTTGCGTAAAAGTGCCGGGATATGCTTTTGCATGACAAAAATAATACGGTCTTTCACTTCATTCCAAATATCCAGATTTTGCACGAAGGTGATGGTCTCATCGGCAGTTTTGTTACTTAACATAAAGACAAACGGATACATTTTGCGATGGCCGTGGGCGCCGGCCGCGGCCTGCATTTTCTCAATAAGAGAAAGGTAGAGGCTCTTGCCGCTTAGCGGTGTCGCTGTAAACATCCCTTTGGGATGCGGATACTTTAATCCCGAACCTGTTCCGCCCGCCACCACCAGACCGGCGAATTTCGCCTTATCCTCTGATGCCCTCCAGCTCAAAACTTTTCGGCCTGCCTGCGCGGCCTCAGGACGACGCTGCAGAATCGGCTCTGCCGGCGTAAAGCTGGATATTTCAGCTGCAGGTTTTTTGCCCTTGATAACCAACTGATGAAACAATTCCTCGGCCGTTAAGACGAGAGCAGTCTTATTAGTGAATGAATTAACCTGAACAGCAATGATCGCTTGTTCTTCTTGATCTTTGTCGGCCAAGGCGCTACCAGCCTTGATCCGGCTCTGATGTAAACCTTCGTGTTCATTAATGAAGGCGAGAGTGTCGGCAGGAATATTTGCTTGCGGAACGTTGAACACAACCATATCGCGGGCTTGATCATAATACGCCACAACATGCGCTTCAGGCGGGCCTTGTGGATTGGCAGTCTGAAGTTCGGCCTCACGCGCTTTGAGCCAATCGGCATATTCACAAAGTTTGGCTGCTGCGGTCGGATTGTTCACAGCAATCGTATCCGCATGCTTAATCAACGCTTCCGCTGTTATAGGATTCGCTGGCTTGGCGGGGTCACTACCGTCATCTGCACTTCTAATAATACCGTGTTCATCCCTAAAACCTTCTTGTTTCGCCGTCGGGGCCGGTACGTCCGGGAACTGCGCTTTAGGCAAGGCCCGGGCGGGGTCTTTAAAAGCCTCTACTATTTTCCCGGCATGCATTTTAAGTTCTCTGCGCATGCCCAGGCCAAGGGCAAATTTAACAAATCGGGCGCTGAACGCATAAAACTTGACAACCCTGTTGAAACTTGCTAACCTATAAATATGAAGCAGCAAATGATTCAAGATATTAAAAACCGATTTAAAGACGAGTGGCTCTTGATCCGCGTGGAAAAAGTCGAACATTCCAGACCTGTCGCGGGCCGTCTTATTGAGCACAGCCCAAACAAGTCCTCGCTCCTTAAATCTATTTCTAAATACAACCGCCGATTTTCCGTTTTCCTCACCTACTCGCAAGATACCCTGCCTAAAGGATACGCGGCGGCTTTCTTCCTTAATTATAACGGCCAGTGGAACTGAGTATGTGGCCATCGTTACTGTGCCACGGATATATTTATGGGATAACATGTTGGAAAATGTGGACGTGATTTGTCTTGATATGCCGCCCCAAAGTCCGGTCAGCGGACTTTTAGGTTTGAATGTCCTCAAGAAATTCGATATTTTCTTAAAATTCTCCACCCATTGCCTAGAAATCTCCTGAGAATCAAAATGACGGGCCATTTCCGTCGCAACGGCCTCGGGGCTGGCCATTTGATTGTCTTCGGGCTTCAATGGGATGGACGGTTGAGCTGTTAAAACAGAGGCAGTCTTATTAGTGAATGAATTAACCTGAACAGCTAAAATTTCTTGTTCTTCTTGGCTTTTATTCGGATTGTTAATTCTGGCCTTGATGCGACGTTGATGAAGTTCCTCGTGTTCTTCGATAAAGCTTAAGGTTTCGGCAGGAATTTGGTCTTTGGCAATATTAAATACGATCTTATCGCTGGCTTGATCATAATACGCCACAACATGCGCTTCAGGCGGGCCTTGGGGGTTGGCAGTCTGAAGTTCGGCCTCACGCGCTTTGAGCCAATCGGCATATTCACGAAGTTTGGCCGCTGCAGTCGGATTGCTGACCGCAATCATATCCGCATGCTTGATCAACGCTTCCGCTGTTATAGGATTGGCCGGCTTGGCGGGATCACTACCGTCATCTGAAGTTCTAATAATCCTGTGCTCATCCCTAAAACCTTCTTCTTTCGCCGTCGGGGCCGGTACATCCGGGAACTGCGCCTTGGGTAAAGCACAGGCAGGGTCAGTGGCTACCGTAGATACGGACTTGAGCTCATCTTTTTTGCTAACGCCCTTCCCGATCGATTGCCTGACCTTCTCGCTCAAGAAGCCGACCCAAATTACATATAAAACGGCGTGCGGGATAATAAAGCCCTCGGGGCTGGGGAAGCAATACCAAGACACAAGCTGTGTGGGATACCAAAAGATGAAGTTATACGGGAATATCTTAATAATACAACCCCTAATGCCTTTCAAATGCTCGAAAATGTTCTTCTTTTCACCAAACGCAACGCCGTAACTGACCGGGAGCCACAGAGTCAGCAGGATGCTGCCGATGGTCAGGTCGAAGGCGGTCCTGGTGATGAATCTGTACTGCCCGAAAAGGCTCTCGCTAAACGTGTTGCCAAGAAACGGAATATAGAGAGAATACATGAAATACCCGCTAATAACACCCACCGCCACCGCCCATCTCAAAGCGAATGCGAATTTATTTTTGAGGTTACCGTCTTTGTCAAATATTAGACGAGAAATAAGCGTCCCCAGGAAGACCGACGCAAAACTCAAAGCCGCCTTGGCCAAATACGCTTTTAAGCCCGCGACCACCGCCCAGCCGTGAATCCCAAACGACAGGGCCGCGATAACCACAATGATGCCGGCCAGCTGGATCAGAAATCTATCCTTAAAAAGCTTACTCAGGAAGATAAGGGACACAAAGATCGCTGCCCCTTCGAGCATAACTTTGGCGAACGCGACCATGATGACTGGCGCTGCCACAACAGCCCCAATTGACCAAACCGCTGCCGCGGCCACCCCGGCCCATCCCAAAACCGCAATGACTTTTTGATAAATACTAAATCTAAAGAAACGATATCGTTGTTCAGCGTTGATATTTTCTTGGTGAGTTCCACCGTTACTTTCATGAATAAGGGTAGAAGCTAAGAATGAATTGTTGTTCGTAGCTATTAGAATATACTCTAGATCATCAACTGTAACATGTGCGCCATAAGCCGTGACCATAGGACCAGCCCGCACACGCCCTGCACGGATTAACGCCCGTAACTTCGCTGCCTTATCAGCCTGACCAGTCGCTTCATAATAATTTAATACCTCAATCACCCATAGCATTGCTTCACTCACAACCATCCAGTCATGACTATTAATTGCGCCTCTCTTAATCAAGCCTTCGGTTTCTGTCTTTACTTCATCTGCACTCCTGCCCTTGCGCGGCTTGGCGGGATCTTTAAGTTTCGTTAGTTGTATAATTAATCTATTCTCTTTAAGAGTTATCGGGATACTAAAATATGTATTCCAATCTGTTGCCCTTATCTCTGTTTCCGTAACATTCAAATCAACCCTTTCAGGTAGTCGGTCAATCAAATCTTTTAATTTATTTATCATTGGCTGCGCTTGTTCAGGTTTAACGCTAAATAAATCCACATCTGTATCAAACTCAAATAATCGTAAGTCTTGAGGATGAATTTTTCTATAAATCAAAACAGCCTGTGCGATAAATTTAAACATTTTAGCAAGCCGCACGTAACTATCTTCCGCCAAAGCAAAGAAGAAAATAAACCTGCGTATATCTAAATCGTTATTCCAAACTTTCTTAAATGACTCAATTTCTGCCGCGGGCACAATGCGTTCAAGGGCTGCAAAGAGTTTCTCCCATAGCTCCCTAGAAAGCGGTGGGCCTAATTTCGTACGTGAAAGCCGATTTAACCGGTACGGCCAGTATTGGTTTCCATCAATAAATTTCTCCAGCTGATTATCACTACTTAAATTAAGAAAATTATGCAATGTCACTGGGAATAACCTGTTAACCACCTTGGGTCGATAATCGGCTTTTGACTTTTCCTTCATCCCGGGTGGTAAAACATAACCGGTTGTATCAACGACCGCCATAATAAGCAGCTGTTGTCGAAGCAACGGTGATAGCTGCCGGTACACAACTGGCGGTTTTTCACCAAGGCCAAGTTCGCCGATAATAACGTGATGCTCTGTAAAATCAATGATGTCCCGCGCATCTTCGGGCAATAATACAGTTGCACTTAATGCCTTGCGTGTTCTTAAAGCACTTTCGGCCGGATGGTCATACGGATCAACATTCACTTTCGTATAGCCGAGATCGTGCAAAATAATACCGATCATTAAATTGCGCTTTTCCCGCACAGACAAGCCTTGATATATACCAAATAATTTTTCTAAGTCTTCCAGATATTGAACTTTATCCTTATCAACCAATTGTACCTTTCTTACCGGATCGATGGTCTCCCAGAAATACTCAAAATCATGCCTAATAAGATGAAAATAGGCGTTCATGACCGCAAAAATATGTTCTACTTTGCGATCAAGAAGATCGATTAATATTTCAGGGAATACCGCAAGGATTTCCTGACGCGTCGCATCAGGAAGTACCGGTTGAAGATTTGTATTGCTCAATGAAACGACCAACTCTTCAATCTTTCTAGTTTTTTCTGCGTATATTTGTTTTCTTGCCTGTGCGACTGTGCCAACTTGCTCGGCAATCGCAGAAGGACCAGATTGAGTTGTGTCAAAGGCCAGCTTCGATGAATCGTCTTTAATGGAAGATATTACATCCGTAATGCCATCCGCTTTATCTCTCTTTATAAACAATATTTCCAATGCTTCTATAATAAGTCCTCTAACATATACCTCTCCCTGGGCTAAGGCAGCGTTAAATACTTCTTCATCTGCCCCCGTAACATCTATAAAAGCGTCCTTTAACCCCCTACTATTAATAATATCTCCTACCCTGCGCTGTGCCCTAATCCTGGAAGGTGCATCTAAATATACCTCTACCTTATTATTAGGAATTCTGCGTTCTGCCAATTTTGGTCTCATCTCCGCTACCACATTTCTACCAGCAGCAACATTCTCAGAAATAATGCGAAGCCACAATGCCGCTACTTGATCATGCACTGTTTTGCCCAATTTTGTAGCATCAAGGACGCTCTCGATCTTTACCTTTTTAGTTTCTATATCGTCTGTGATGTCCTGGCCTTTATAAGCGATCCTTGGGTTGTAATTCGAATCCATAAATAATGTCAATTCATTAAGTATAGAGGGGATTCTCTCTTTAAAGGCTTCTGCGGTCGGTATCGTTCCTTCAAAAAGCGCTACCCATGCCACTGCACGATAAATTAAACCGACCCCAAGGTTAAGGCCATTAATACGATTAGCGATCGCTTTTGCGATTGTTCCCTTTCCAGTGCCGCCTCCACCAACAACAGTGATTATGATCCCGCGCTCCGCAGAATTTTCTTGACGGGTTTCAAAATTATAAACGGATAGTTGCTGCTTTAAAATTCCCCCTTCGTAATGCTCCAACCTAGCCTCGGCACACCTAATATCAGCCCAATGAATATCCCTCATTCTTTCTAAAGTGTTGAATACAAGAGTCGTTTCTTCTTTACTTAAATCATCGACAATATACGCAAAAGTAGCATGAGTAACGGGTCTTCGGTAATGAACAAGTCCTGTCGGCCAAAGTACCTGTGCAATCTTATCTAAGGATTCGATGCTCATTTTGTCAGGAATTATCTGCACAAACAAAGCTCCGTTAGGCATTAGCCCAATACCCTCAGCTTGAAGTAAGACCGGTCTTAATTCCTTGGATAATACATTATCGAAAGCTTCTTTCATCTTCGCGACCTGCTGTTCTTCCAAAATCATGTTATATGTTTTCCCTCCTATAGAAACATGGTTTTTTGTCGGCTCATTCCAATAAAATTTATTATCCCACTGAACTTGTTTTCCTGTCTTTCTTGTCTCTTCCTCTAATATCCGCTTAAATGTTTCTTGGGCATCTCCCATTAATTTAGCCGGGAATGGAAAGTATACGTATACCGTCGATTGTCTAGAAGCATCATTGCGAGGCGACGCAAGCTTACTGAACCCATTAGCAAGCTTCTCACGCGTAAACTGCCATAATCTCTGGAATCTACCCTCGCCCCCTTGACCCTTCGTCAACTTCCCTTGCACCAAAATCGGTACCTGATAACCTATAATTTCCTGATTCAATCCCACATAATCCGTCCAATCTTTTGTCGGCGCAAACCTGATCGCTGGAATCTGCTGCTGGAATGCTTGATAGGCTGGTGTGCCCTTAATCCCTGCGATATACTCCTGCGCTGCCTCGTTATCAAATTTATCCGTACGGGCTTTGCCTAATTGAGCCTTAAGATAATCCGCCAAGTCTCCCACGGAACCCACATCCACGGCCCCTACCTTGATCCCCGCATCCTTGATGCCGGACGATTCCCACATGTTTGTTTCAAAGACAACGCCTAAAACGGGTTGTCTCTGGGCATCTTCAACTACTTTTTCCACTGGATTGATCGGGAATCGCACAAATCCACGATTCGAGATCGACCGCAACAGCTCGAGCTGTTTTTGCTCCGGCAATTGCGCAATCTCCGCCAACTCCGCTTCATTCGTCCGATAGATCTTATAGAAGTAGTTCCTCGACATCACCGCCACCGCATTGTTGATATAGTACGCCTTGCTCGAATCCACCGTTGTCCCCACCAACGACGGATCTTCCGCGATCTGGATAAACGTCGTCTGGCCAGATGCATCCATATGTTTGATCAGTGTCCCACCCTTTTGTCCAGCAGGTCGCTGTGAGACCTCAAGTAAGATGTCTAACTCGTTCTTGATCGTTAACCCGACCAACGCCAACCAATCCTCATCCAGTCGGGCCGCGGTATTGTCTATATTCCTAAAGAAGATATATCGGATCCCCTCCGGCCGCGCTGCACTCGTCTTCATCACCTCTAAGACCAGCCCTGTCGCTAACATATTATGCATGTTCCCGCCATGCCCACGCGGAGTACCTATCACCTGATTGTTCACCTGGATCACTTCACCCGCATGCGCGGCGGTCTCGATTAACGTACGCTGATAGGCTGTCTCTATTGCTGCCGTCATCTTCGCGTCTTTATAATATTTCTCAAAAGCTACCTTTGATTTCTCCGCCGTCTCATGCGTCGCCCATACCCGCTTGCCAGGTGATGTTTTATAGTGCGGGTTCTTCCAGTAGTGTAACGTATCTAATTGGCTTAAATACCCCTCCGCTTTCAAATACTTCCACTGCGGTTCGTGATTACCCACCCCAGTCCCAACAATTGCTGGTAACTGCTCTTTCGTAATCCCTAACTGTTTAATCAATGTCACCTGATTCAATAAATGTAATTCCAGGAAGTTGTACCACCGATTCCCTACTTTCGCCGCCGGCACCAACCCCTTGGTCGGGATCGTGATCCCTAATCGGCTATCCTTATTCTTAAACGCGTCTCTTATCTCCTGTGGCAACGCGCTCAACGCCTGTCCTAACTTCGCGCTACACGTCAATGTCGCCGTGACCTTGCCGTCAGTCTTCTTCAACTGCCCTGCTGCCTTACCTGCTTCGATCTCCAAGAATAACTCGCCGTTCAAGATCGCTTCTCGCAACACCTCAGGGAACTGATCCATCGGCATCCTCGATGCTGCCCCTCCTGTCAATATACATGTCGCCACACATCCCTTCTTGATCCCCGCAACTCCAATCTGCACCAACCGCGCCTTCTCTTCCTTGCTCATATTCTTCAATACAGGGATCTCATTCTTCTCGACCGACGCAATCCTCCCCTTCACCGGCTCCTGCTTCAATAACCCTCCCTTATATAACGGCCCTAACACTTCTTCATCCTGCCCATATTTCAATATCACCGCTTTCACTAAATAAGGCGTCATCTCGGCTAAGATCTCTTCCACTTCCTGATCATGGCTCGTGCGTTGCAGTAAATTATTCCTGAGCTCCTCGGCATCCATCGCTTCATGCACCAGAATCTTCGCGATCAGGCTTAACGGGGCGTTCTGAGCTCGTAACGTCGCAATCAATGCCGCCGGGATATACACATTCGCTTGCCCCACATATGTCCACGCATGCGCCAACACAAACTTCTTCGAAGACTCATACCAAATATAAAACGGCGGTGCCTGCGCTGTCTCATCACCCTTAGCTCCTATAAACTGGAACTTAGTAGCTCTTACAATACCTGCTGCCTCCCCTTGGCCTTGTCTCTCTAACTCCTTCGCCACTTCTTCCACTAACCCATCATTAGACACTACCCGCCCTTGCTCAAACGCTTCCTTGATAACTTCGTTCGTCTTACCATTCTCTATGACGCCTCGAGCAATGTTCCTGCCTTCTTCTGGACCTTTAATTAGTTTCCCTAATGTGAAGGTCATTTCATAAACATTGTCATCGCTATCTCCCCAAGGATTCGCCATCTTTACTTCACGTAGTTGTGTAATAACAACCTTTTTGACCTTCCCGGGCAACTCTTTAAAGAACCGATAAGAAGCCTTGTTAGATTCACGAACCATAACGTAATATGTCTCATGTCCTCTCTCTAGAGACAATTCCATTGCCGCTTCGGCTAACAACTGGCCAATACCAAAACCTCTTTGGAACACATCCAGAACTGCATACAGACGCCCAAAGGCTTTTCTTGTTTCTGGTTTCACGACGGTCTGTCCGACAATCACCCTATTGCCTTCAATATCCATATAAGCAACAAGAACCGGCCTGCCTTTTCGTTTTTGTTGTCTGACAGCTTCAGTTTCAATGTGTCCGCCCCAAACAGTTTCCTTAACGAGCATATTAAGAGTAGACAGTTGCCAGACAACATCATTGTCTTCTTTGTCCTCATAACCTAATTCGTCGACCTCAGCGACCTTGATCGGATATCCCTGCATAGCCTCAACAGCTTGTCTCTCAAGAACTGTAAGCCTGGCCACCAAGTCCTCGGCCTTTGACTCTGCGCCTTGGGTACTTCTTAAAGACAAGCTAAGAACGGAAAATTCTCGTTCAAGACGTTTTTGTACTGGATTATTCTTAAGATACCTGATCAGTTTTTCTGTTCTGACATACCGTTTCATTGCTTCCACGGTTCCTAATCGTTCCCATAAAATTGGCGCATCCTGCAAAAAGGCAAAAGCTTCTTCGATTGGAGTCATAGCATTTTGGCCTTGAGGTTTATAAGCCAAGCTCTGTGCCAAGGCAAACGTATAAAAGGCCTTCTCTTCATCCTTTAAAAGCGCCTGCATCTTTTCGTTTAATAAGAGATCTTTTTCCCATGCAAAGACCCTGTAAATTCTTTCTTCTCCGAACTGTGCGATACCCTTTAAGAAGAGGTCTACCACGGTTTCGATAAATACCTTGTGATGTCTGGCATCGTAGTCAGCAGCTTGTTCAATTAACGACAAAAGATTATCAACCATCTCGTTCTTTGTTGTTTGAAGGGCGATGGCCAGTTGGGTCAACCTGTCTCTTTGCTCTTCAATACTCTTTTGATAAGTATTGTCTTTCCCTGCACGTATACGTTGATATGTTTGATCAATCTTTTCTTTGATTTCTTCGACCTTGGCCTGATCAGCCAACTTTAAGGCCTGAACTGTTTCTTTATCGCGAGCAACATACAACAAGCGAATGTATCCTTGCTTGTTGCCCGCAACAGAGACCAAGGTGTCCATATAGTGCTTGCGGGATTCTCTTTGCGTAATATCATCTATGGCTTGCCTGAAAATTTGATTGTAATCTCTGTCTTGACTAGCAACATATTGTCTGTGCAAATTATACAAAGTTGTATTTCTCGATACACTGTTGATTTCCCGATACATCGCAGTAAACAGCCCTTTGTCCTTAAGTTGTTTCTCGTACGTCGGATACATAAACGGCCAATTATGGCGTTGCTGGATTTCACCGATGATTGCCACGCCTTCTGGAGCGAGTACACGATAATATTCATCGGTGGAAGAATGCAAACGGTTGTCCCAATAATATCTCAATGCACCAAGTGATATAGCGATATCAATGCTGCCATCAGCAAAGTTACGTAAACGGCTGATATCCTGAGGAACTCCCTGGATGACTTCATGAAGATTTTCTTTAACCTTTTCCTGGAAGCTTCTTACAATCTGGGCAGGTGCCAAGTCGGTTTCAATAATCTCCAACCGGCCAGGATAAGCACGGGCGAGCTCACGGGCCAAACGGCCTGAACCTGATCCAATGATGGCTAACCGGTACACCTTGCGTGGATTGCGGTTGATTAAAATCCCAATCCGATTAATTAAAGTATCATGGGAATGATCAATCCGCGGGAATTCTTTGCTAAGAATTTCCATCAACTCCCAATTATCAAAGATAGGCCTGTTGTTTTCATCCAAGAAGATCTGGTCAAATTCTTGGTCATTGCTACCTCTATGTTTTTCCTGGATACGGATATGGAAATAGATTTTAAGAATTTCCGAAACGAGGTGTGGGTGTTCCTGGAACAGTTCTTTTAGCGTCTCAATAATCATTTGATGTTCTGAAACGGATTGTCTCGTGGCAGCTTCCTGGAGCAAACCTGGGATGATCAATCTGATAATGGCACGTTTCAAGGACATCTCGCTTTCGCTCATATGGCCTTTTTCTAACAAACGTGCTGCGATCTTTTCAACTGCATCCTGTGTACGTTCGGTGACAAAATCCTTTTCGTCTAAGCGCGAACCACGCTGTTCATTTTCAATCCCTTCACTAACAACCCTCTGGGTAATCGCAACATAAGGGCCGGTAATAACCTTATACGCCTGCATCTTTCGGTCTTCCTTGATAAGGGCCAACAAGATTCTTTCCAAATTTGCAGCGATTTCTTTTTCATATTTCTGGAACATTTCCATAAGATCTTCGTTACGGATTGAGCTTGCCGTACCTAAAATCATGTAGGGGATAACCACGGCATCAGTTAAAGTATATTCTTTCCCATTCAAAACAATCTTGTTATCTCGCAATTGCGCCTGTCCTTGGTTGATTTGCATTACAATCTCACGTAAAATTTCTCGGTCTTTTGTAAAATTAAGATCTAATCCAAATATACGCAAGAATTCATAACCCGCCAAACCGACATAATCCTTGATCGTAATCAAAGCACTTGGAGGTCCGCGGATCTTATGGGCTGTCTTTTCCGGCCCAGGCAGAACAGTTGCTTTTTGTTCTTTGGCCCTGACTTCTTTGGCTGCTTCTCTGATTGCAACAAAGACTTCCACAGTCAAAGCCTGAAGTTGTTGCGTTAACTGATCCTGTTCGCTGGCGTAGCTTGAACTTGCCCATTGATGCCAAGATACCGTTGTTGCCCCTTGAGCTACGTTAACTGGATGATTGTCCTTCTTTTCATTCTTTCTGACATACATCCCAGCAGCAGTTGTTGCTTCCTGTCCAGATGCTCTGCCTTCTTTATATTGCAGTGCACGGGCAATCATGTTGCCCACAACCGTCTCAACCGATCGTGTTTCTCCAAACCTCACCATGCTGTCCACACCACCGACGTTATTACCGTTGACTTCAATAACATACGGTTGGGCTGTTTGGTCAATCATAAAGTCCATACCGGAGAAGTCTTGACCTTGGGCCGAGGTCGTTGCATAGGCACGGATGTTAGCGTCCGCTGTGCCTTTAGGAACAATGCGCTCTTCGACCTCCACGCTGTCGTTGCTATACAAAATCACTGCTACTCTTGCTGCGGCCTTGGCCATGCGGCTTCTGGGGAAGAATTCAATGCCTTTACCTTTTTGACCATGATTTGGTTTTACAACGATTTCATCGCGGTTAAACTTCAATAATCTATCCTCAATCATCTCCTCATTGACCCGTTCAAAAATAACAAGGCGATCACCTAAGGTCCGCAGAATATCCTGAATAGGCTCACTTAAGGCATCGAATATTTTTTGCATCATAAAGGCTACACCAGCAGGAACCTTGATTCCGGCACGAATGAGGACTGCGGTGGTGATGATCTTGTCATCAACTAATTCTTCATAAAGGACGTCTCCGGAAATAGGGATATTGGTCTTGGCCAGAGCTTGGTCTAATTTCTTGGTCTTGTTAAACACATAATGGATTTCAACTGTATTGTCATCAGCAACAATAAATGTGACATTTTCGCCATGGAACAAGAACCCACGGGTAACAAAGGCTTTATTGTCGACAAATTTAATCCAAACTTTGTCTGTGGTGGCAATCATGTTGACAGCCGTGTTGGTTGCCCCTGTCCTAAGATATGGCAGGGTGTATCTTTCTAATTGTCCAAGGACAACAACATTAGCCTTCTCAAGGGTTATTTCATTAGCTTTCTTAAGGGCTATTGCGGAAACGTTGTAACCATTTTTGTCTAAGACCAGGAGATTACGAATAAAGAAGAATTTCTCTTTTGAAGGATCATGC
>JAHFGE010000034.1:0-7156 GCA_023247575.1 Candidatus Omnitrophota bacterium
GAGCAAGTCCCCATTGTGCAAAAGCAACTGATTGGAAAGGCTAATCTCATGGGCCGTCCGGTGATCACAGCCACCCAAATGCTGGGATCAATGACGCAGAATATACGTCCCACTCGGGCTGAAGTCAACGATGTGGCCAATGCCATTCTGGATGGCACTGACGCGGTGATGTTGTCTGAAGAAACGGCGATCGGAGACTATCCGGTGGAAACGGTAAAAACCATGGCCAACATCGCGGTGTCTACCGAGGCCATGTACCACCAGGGACATTTATCGAAAAATATCCGTGAACACATGAGTAATGCCCTTCGCCCCGATGGTACCGTCGGGGCCTACCCCGACTGAAGCGTCGGGGCCTACCCCGACCGAAGCGTCGGGGCCTACCCCGACCGAAGCGTCGGGGCTGACCGCCTGACGATGACCGATACGATTTGCCTCAACGCCGTGGAAGCAGTAGAAAAATTAAAAGCCAAGTTCATACTGGCTCAGACTTCCAGCGGATCTACCGTACGCCACATCTCCCGCTTTAAACCTCCTTGTTGGATATTGGCTTTCAGCAGTCATAGACAGATTTGCGAATTTTTTACCCTCTCTTATGGTGTGTATCCCTTTCTTGTCCAACAAAGAGTCAATAAACCAGAGGTCCTCTTGAGCCACCTTAAAAAGGCTGGTTTAGTTAGAACAGGGGATACCATTATTCTGACGGAACGCCGGTTTTCTTCCCATCCGGGGCATACCGATTCCCTAGGGGTTGTCAATTGCAAGTGATGTATGGAACGTAAGGCCCATACACGCCTGTTTTTGAACCATTAGTTGAAATTCATCTTTTTTTAATATTGATTTTAACGTATACTATCCCCCTTCTGTAATCATAGCCAAAAAGGGGTATTCATGAGCCAGTTATCCACTTTGTCTATTTTGATTTTTAAGGGCTGTTGGTATTTTTGGTATGACAATGACTAACTCAAATGTGATTACCAGGGAAGTACAAATTAAGAACATATGTGATAGGGGAATAGTTTTTGCTTTCTGCGCCATAATTTACTTTTTACCTATCTCTATTGCCCTGCTTGATTCTTTTGCGGGATTGGCTATTTTCTTTTATGCTCTTAAGAAGATCAGCGGAATTGTTTTTGTTTGGAAATCCCAAATTTCTCCATTAAGATTCTCTGATAAAATTATTTTTGTTTTAAAAAGTCTCGGGCCCATTCCCAATGTTCTTAATCGTCCTATAGGAATTCTGGCTTTGGTCATATTCATTTCCGCCCTCCATAGCCAGTATTTGACTTTAAGCCTGTTTGCTTTTGTTGGTAAATTTTCTAAAGGGATATTTTTATATTTTAGTTTTATCGAAGTTTTTGTAACCCAAAAACGCATCCGGTTATTTTTGGTTGTCTTTTTGATGTCTGCTTTTTTAGTAGCCTTAAGCGGGATTATAGAACATTACATTGGCATAGATTTTATCAGAGGCCATCATTTGACGGGTGGCCAGATTAGTTCCTCGTTCAGCTTTGCCAACAGCTTAGGAGACTATTTGCTATTTCCACTAGGTATCGTTTCTTATCTGGTCTATAGGCTTTTCTTAAAGCAGAAATTATTTTTATTACGGGGAATACTGACTGTTTTATTTGTCATGCTTATCGTCTGCTTAGGCTGGACATATTGCCGAGGGGCTTGGGTAGGCTTTATATTTCTTTTATTGTGTATGATCTTGAGAGATAAGCGTAAAATTTTTTATGGATTGGCTTTATTGACAATCTTTATTCTGTTATTTGAATCGTCTCTTCATCACGTGAGACACGTGTCTCTTTTTAAGGATAATGTGTCTTCCCTCTCTGAAAAAAATATTATGGAATTTTTACAACAAGGAGGATCAGGCCGTAGTATTTTCTGGAAAAATGCAATTTTCATCACTGAGCATTACCCCTTTTGGGGCAGCGGCCTCAATACTTACGCCAGAATGCTTGACCGCTATTCAATGTCTCCCTGGTACGCCCACAATTCGTATCTTCAGATGGCCGCGGAAATAGGAGTGATTGGGCTGTCTTGTTTTTTATGGCTATTATTTGTTTTATTTCGGCGAGGGTTTATGGCATTAAATCAAATAGGGGATACAGGGGCAAAACCTGTGTTGGAAGGAACGTTGGCCGGTATGGCGGGATTTTTGGTTGCCAGTTTTTTTGATACGACCTTGCATGAAGTCCAGCTTGGGGTTTTATTTTGGCTGATGCTGGGGCTTTTGGTCTCCCAAATGCATTTGAATCTGCCTCCTAAAGAATCATTGACAGTTTTTGATAAAGGAAGATAATTAAACTCCACATTTCACTAAGGAGGGATTTATGAAAAATTTTGTTACCAAACCAACCACCAGAAAAGCTGTTGTTCAAGCGATCGCCAAACAAGATAAAGAAACCAAGCCTCAATTGGCCAAAGAAAACCTTGAGGACGCCATTCGTTTAAAAGCGTATGAACTTTATATTCAGCGTGGCGGACAGTCTGGCAATGATGTTGAAGATTGGTTGACGGCTGAAAAAATTGTCTCAAGTTCTCAAAATGCTTAGGCCAAATAAATTATCCTTTCTCTAAACGTTATTAAACAAAAGGGGATACTTACATGGTGTCCCCTTTTTTGCGAATGCGTTCTATTAGTATTGGCGTTAAACAGATTGTTTCCGCTTCCATCCTTCTCGCTGCTTTAGGGTATTTCGTTGACATTTACGATTTAATTCTTTTTAGCATCGTGCGAGTCAAAAGCCTTAAGAGCCTTGGACTCATGGACGAGCAATTGCTCTCCCAAGGGGTATTCCTTATTAATATGCAGATGGGAGGCATGTTGTTAGGTGGAATCTTGTGGGGCATTTTAGGAGACAAAAGGGGAAGATTATCGGTTCTTCTCGGATCTATTTTTTTATATTCGGTGGCTAATATCGCCAATGGTTTAGTTAGCGGAGTCAGCGGTTATGCCTTTTGGCGCTTTTGTGCAGGCGTTGGTTTAGCCGGAGAATTAGGAGCAGGGATTACTTTAGTTTCTGAAGTGATGTCCAAGGAGACTCGCGGCTACGGCACCATGATTGTGGCGGTGGTGGGTATTTTAGGCGCAGTATTGGCCGCCTTAATTGGGGATTTATTTGATTGGAGAGTTGCCTATTTTGTCGGTGGAATGATGGGGTTAGGACTTTTATTGCTTCGACTCAAAGCATGTGAATCTGGAATGTTCGAGGGCCTCCAACAGCACAATGTCAAACGCGGCTCATTTTTTTTAATTTTCAAAACGATGAATAATACTTTTCGGTATTTATGCTGTATTTTAATCGGCGTTCCTTTGTGGTTTGTGATTGGTATTTTGGTAACTTTTTCACCAGAATTTGGCAAAGCATTGGGAATGAGCGAAGTTCCTAAAGCGTCCACCGCAGTCATGTGCGCTTATATCGGTTTATCTCTGGGAGGGCTCGCGAGCGGGTGTTTATCCCAATTTTTTAAAAATCGGCGGGGAATCACAGCCGTTTTTATGGGGCTGAATGCTTGTTTTATGCTTTTTTATCTTTTCTATCGTCAGCCCAGTATGGGAATTTTTTATATGAGCTGTTTGGGTTTAGGATTTGCCAGCGGCTACTGGGCGCTTTTTGTCACCATCGCCGCCGAGCAATTCGGCACCAATATCCGTTCCACGGTTGCCACCACAGTTCCTAATTTTGTACGCGGAGCCGTGGTGCCTTTAACTTTAAGTTTTCAGTATTTTAAAAATCAATATGGAGTCATTGAAGGCGCCTCGATTGTCGCTATGGTTTGTGTTGTCATGGCCTTCGCTGCTTTATTTGGTTTGCAAGAGACTTACGGAAAACAGCTTGATTACGTAGAATTGGACTAAATGGAGGTATTTGTTTAGCTGATTGAGAGAAATTATGTCATTCCCGAATGCTTTTATCGGGAATCCAGACGAGAAATACCATTTACTGGACCCCCGATTAAAACATTCGGGGGTGACAAGAGAATTTTTACCTCGTCGATCCTCTCAAAGAGCTAAACATTTACAAATGGAGTAATTAAAATTTCTTAAATCCAGAATTGACATTGTTTAAATCAGGGGTAAGATAAAATTAAATAATGATTTTTATTAACGCTTTTAAAGTAAGGGGAAGGTATGAAAAAATTTGTATTGTTCGTGGTGGTCATTTTTGCGGTCGCAGCATTATTCGGCTGTGGTAAAAAAAAGAAAACCCAAGAAGCAGCACTGGATAATATGACGAACGGCGTTGTATCAGAAAATGTCGTTTCAGTGACGGATATGACCGCAAGCAATGCTGTGTCGGTGGTAGTGGATAATGCCGAAGCGATACCACAGACCACAGGCGAAATGGCTGCCGGGACAGTCTCTCTTAAGAATCAACCCACTGCCAAAGAAATTCAGCAGGCTTTGAAGAATGCTGGATTTTATACTGGCAAAGTCGATGGGACTATTGGATCTAAGACTAAAAAAGCTATCAAAGACTTTCAAGATCACAATGGGCTTAAAGCGGATGGTAAAGTGGGACCTAAAACTTGGAAAATTCTTTCAACTCACTTAAATCAAACTTCGGAGGTAGCTAATCCTACGGCCCAAGCGCAAACGGTGGGTCAATAGTTGGCGTTAAAATATTTGACAAAGTTACAGAAGTAGTTCATACTTTCGCCTGAAAAGCGAAAAACTGCGGCACAATGAGTTTTGTGCACTGTTTATTAAGGCGACAACAAGGAGGAAGTAGTAATGGCAAAAGGTAAAGTAAAGTGGTTTAATAATCAAAAAGGTTATGGTTTCATTACTCCTGAAAACGGCAAAGATGTGTTCGTGCATCACACGGCAATCAAAAGCGATGGCTATAGAACCTTAGAAGAAGGCCAAGCTGTTGAATTTGATATTCAACAGGGCCCTAAGGGCGAACAGGCTGTCAATGTAGTCAAGATTCAATCGTGATTTTAAAGAGGCCCGGTCTCGTCATTGACCCCGCCTTTGTGGCGGGGCAGGTGGGATCGGGCCTCTTAAAAATATCAGAAGAAAAAATCCTTGGAAGGACATCAAGGGTTTTTTTATTTATGGCATGCCAAGACCTATTCTAGAAGTTCCTGGTCAAGAAAAAAAAGTATTGCTACATTCCTGCTGTGCGCCTTGTTCAGGCGAATTGATGGAAGCTATGGTGGCCTCTGGCATTGATTTCACGATTTTTTTTTACAATCCCAATATCCATCCTCGTCGAGAATACACAATCCGCAAAGAGGAAAACATCCGTTTTGCCCGGCAAATGAATATTCCCATGGTGGATGCCGATTATGATACGTCTGGTTGGTTTAATCGCGTCAAAGGTCTGGAAGGAGAACCAGAGCGTGGGACTCGATGTACGGTCTGTTTCGATATGCGTTTTGAACGTACAGCCCTTTATGCTTATGAGCATGGTTTTAAAGTCATTACTTCTTCTTTGGGTATCTCGCGTTGGAAAGACATGAATCAAATTAATCATTGCGGTCTAAGGGCCGCCAGTCGTTATCTGGGTATGGTTTATTGGACCTATAACTGGCGAAAAAATGGAGGTTCCCAGCGTATGTACGAGATCGCCAAACGCGAAAATTTTTATCAGCAGGAATATTGCGGCTGTGTATATTCTTTACGAGATAGTAATTTGCACCGTGTGGCTCAAGGCCAAGGCAGAATCGAAATCGGAAAAAAATTTTATGGAAATGAAACAAAAAAAGACTGAAAGCGCCGGAGGCGTTGTTAGTAATAAAACAGGCAGAGTCCTGCTTGTTAATCAACGTGGCCGTACCTGGTCTTTACCCAAAGGGCATGTTGAGCCTGGGGAAGATACTAAGACGGCAGCCATACGGGAGATTGAAGAGGAAACCGGCATTACTCGTTTGACTTTTATCAAAGAGCTAGGCTCCTATCGGCGATATAAAATTGGTTTAGACGGGCGCGATGATACCAGTGAACTTAAAAGCATTCATATGTTTTTGTTTACAACTGATGAAATGAAATTATCCCCCAAAGACACAAATCATCCTGAAGCCCGTTGGGTCCATCCCGATGATGTGGAAGGCTTATTAACTCATCCCAAGGACAAGGCTTTCTTTAAAAGTATCCGCTCCCAGATTTTCTAAAGTACTGTTATAATTAAGAACATCGTTCAAGCGGGCTCTATCTCAAGGGTTATTGATGGCTAAAAAAAGAATCTTAGTTGTCGAAGATGATCGCGATATCAATGAATTAATTCGCTATAATCTTGAACGCGAAGGCTTTGAAGTGCTCTTTCTTTATGAGGGCGGTCAGGCTGTTGATGTGGTGCGTACCCGCAAGCCTGATTTAGTGCTGTTGGATTTGATGTTGCCGGAATGTGATGGCCTGGACCTATGCCGGCAGATTAAAAATGATCCTGATACCAAACATATCCCTGTGATGATGATTACTGCTAAGGCAACGGAATCGGATGTGGTGGCCGGGCTTTCTATAGGGGCTGACGACTACATGACTAAACCTTTTAGCCCCCAAGTCCTTTCGGCCCGTGTTAAGGCAATTTTCCGACGTGCAGGCCTGAAACAGGAAGAAAGCCTCGACCACCAGCAGATCCGCCAATGGGGTGATTTTGTCCTGGATTTACCCAAACATAAGGTTTCTTTTAAAAATCATGCCATTGGATTGACGAGTATCGAGTTTGCTATGTTAGAGTTTCTTTCCCGACATCCTGGGCGCGTTTTTAGCCGTGAGCAAATTCTTGATAATGTCTGGCAGGAAGGCAGATTTATCGTCGATAGAGCTGTGGACGTTCATATCCGTGGATTGCGCAAAAAATTGGGAACCGCTTGCGAATATATCGAAACCGTTCGCGGAGTCGGCTACCGTTTCAAAGAAACCGAATAATGCTCATCCTGTTTTTAAGTTTAATCCTTCTGAGTGTTCTCATTCTTTTGAGTATTAAATACTATCGCTTTGGTCAAGCTGTTAAGGACATGCAGCGCATGGTGACCATGATGGCCCAGGGGGATTTTTCTGCTCGGACGGTTTTAACTCCCTCAGATAAGCTGGGAGATATGGCTCGTAACCTCAATGAACTCTCCCTTGGTATTCAAAAAAAAGCTTGAGCAGATGTCCAATGAAAAAGACAAACTCGAGGCCATTCTTTCCAGCATG
>JAHFGE010000034.1:7166-12773 GCA_023247575.1 Candidatus Omnitrophota bacterium
CATATCTATCGAAGGCCGCTTATTGCATTTAAACCATACTTTTTTGGATATGTTTGAAGTCCGCTCCAGGGATTGGTCTAACAAATACTATTGGGAAATTATTGCCAATCAAACGGTCAATGAATTTTTGCGCGAAGCCATAAAACAAAAAGAAGGCTTACGAAAAGAGATCATTCTCATGCATCCTCAGGAAATGGTCTTTAGTATGCAGGCCTCTGTCGTCGTGGATCTGTCAGGGCAATTCATGAGCCTGGTGGCGGTTTTTCATGACATCACAGAATTAAAAAAATATGAGTGCCTGCGCACGGAATTTGTGGCCAATGTTTCCCATGAATTAAAGACGCCGTTGACCTCCCTTAAAGGTTTTATTGAAACTCTGCAGGGCGGCGCCATTCGAGAGCCGGCCCATGCGGCCCGTTTTTTGGATATCATGGCCAAGCAAACCCAGAGATTGGAGAACCTGGTCAATGATCTGCTGGTGCTTTCTTCTTTGGAGTCCAAAAATGGTAAGATGAATTTTGTCAAAGCAGACATGGCCGACGTTATCAATGCAGTTGTTTTAATGAAGAAAAAACAGATCGAAGAGTTCCATCATACTCTAACGATAGAAATTCCTTCTAGTTTGCCGATGGTCAAAATGGATACGCAGCGCATGGAACAGGTGTTTTTGAATCTATTGGATAATGCCATCAAGTTTACTTCTGTTGGGGGGAACATTATTATTAAAACGGCCGTGGAAGGGCAGTTTTTAAAGGTGGATGTCATTGACAATGGCCCTGGTATTCCGGCGGAACATTTAAACCGTATTTTTGAACGATTCTGGCGGGTGGATAAATCACGCAGTCAGGAAACCGGTGGGACGGGGCTGGGGCTTTCCATCGTTAAGCATATTGTGGAGGCCCATCAAGGCAGAGTCAGCGTCGAAAGTACCTTGGGGCAGGGGGCCAAGTTCTCCGTGTTTTTGCCGCTGGATGTGGTATAATTTTAATGAAAGAATTTGTCACCCCCGAATGTTTTTATCGGGGGTCTAGTAATAGGCAACTCCTGGATTCCCGATTATCCCGCCAAGGCGGGACGGGAATGACAAAGGATGCATATATGAAGATATTAAATTTCTTCCTTATTTTTATTCTCTATTCCGCCATTGCTTTGGCCTCGTCGGTGGATTTATCCGCGCACGGTAAGGACCTCCTGAGGGCGACTTTTGCTATGCGTTACAGTTTTTCCAAGACTTACCATAAAGATTGGATGAAATCCACCTATAGTCAACGAAAAGAATTTTTGACGAACTGGTATCAGCAACGGGCCAGGGAAGCCAAAGAAGCCCAAGCTAAAGCCAGAGAGGAAGCCGCCTGGGAGCGTGAACAGGCAGCGCAAAAGAGAGATGAGGAACGCAAAGAAGCGGCTAAAATAAAAGCCAGGCAACAAGAAGCAAGGGCCGAAGAAAAGCAAGTTCAAGACCGAAACAAAAATTTTAATAAGCTTGTCAGGGACGAACAACGCACGATTGACCAACTCCGCCGCCAAGAAAGATCTGGCCGCTAATCATTTATTTCCATGAATAGAAGTTTTAAGGCTGTTATTTTTGACATGGATGGTGTCATTACCGATACCATGCCTTATCATTTTCGGGCGTGGAAAACCATTTTTACCACTATAGGTATCCACGTGAGCCATGAAGATATTTATAAACGGGAAGGGCAAAAGGGGATTGATAGTGTGTATGAGATTTTTAGAGAGAAGGGTAAAACGTGCAGTGATGTTTTAGCTCGAGAATTATTAAAAAAGAAAGAACGTACTTTTAAAAGAATTTTAAAACGGCGCTTCATTAGGGGAAGCCGTTTGTTGATCAGCCGTTTACGAAGCTCGGGATATCGGCTGGCATTAGTGACAGGAACTTCCCGTCATGAGGCTAAAGAATTATTGCCTGAATATTTATGGAACTCATTTGAAGTGATTGTCAGCGGCAGTGAGGTGAAAAATGGCAAACCTCATCCTGAGCCTTATGTAACGGCGCTATCCAGATTAAAGCTAAAATCCTCCCGGGCTGTGGTGATTGAAAATGCTCCTTTTGGTATTGCCTCTGCTAAGGCCGCTGGTTTACAATGTGTAGCACTGGAAACATCTTTACCCAAAAAATATTTACGGGGAGCCGATGCGGTTTTTAACTCCTATGCCTCGTTACAAAAAATTTTTTAAACCTAAAATTTTATTGCTTTACAAGCAAAGCACCTACGCGAGTTTTTTCTTAAGCCGCCAGCGTCATTTGGCCAACTTGCGCCATTTTTTTACCGTCGATGAAATCAAAAGGCTGCAGGAAAGCCATGAAAATTATTTTTGGGCTCTTTCCCACGTGGAATCTGTTTTAAAAAATAAAGGCTTGAGATTCACCAAAGTCCGTCGGGGCATAGGCACTGACTACCAATGTTTCGACTTAGTCATGACCTTTGGAGGCGACGGCACTTTCTTGGAGGCAGCCCGCCAGATTAAAAGGGGATTGCTCTGGGGGGTTAATTCAGACCCAGTGTGGAGTGTGGGACGATTTTGTTCGGGGAATCCCGCCAATTTCGAAGTTTTACTTGACCGTATTTTGAAGGGGAAATTTTATTGCAAGACGTTCTATCGCCTGCAATTGATTGTGGATGGAGCAAAACCCTTCAATGTGCTTAATGATATTCTTATTTGTCATCAATCGCCGGCCGCCATGAGTCGCTATTATGTGCAAATAGGAAACCGCAAAGAAGAACAAAAATCCTCCGGGATTTGGATAGCCACGGCAGCCGGATCCTCGGGGGCCATTTATTCAGCCGGAGGCAAGATCCTATCTGATCATAGCCAATGGATTCAATATTTGCCCCGGGAACTTTACAGGGGCCAGGGAATTTCCTATAAACTTAAAGGCGGAGTGCTTAAACAGGGGCAGGGCTTGTCGGTAACTTCACTGATGCGCCAGGGAAAAGTGTTTGTGGATGGCTGCCATGTCTGCCTGCCATTTTCTTTTGGCACAACGGTGAAAATTAGTCACTCGCAATATCCGTTGCATGTAATCTGGAAGTAGGCCCCTACTGCTGTCTTGCGACAGCAAGACGTAGGGGCGTACAGGAATATTATGAAATCCGTCTTATTAGTCAGCCACGGCAGCCGTTCGTCGAAAACCAAGCAGGAAGTTCATGCCCTGGTGCGGGCTTTAAAACATAAAACACGAATTAAAATTTTCCAATACGCGTTTCTGGATGTTGAAAACCCTACTATCCCCAAAGGCCTTGATCGATGCGTTCAAAAGGGCGCCACAGAGGTTATGGTCTTATTGAATTTTTTAAATTCCGGTCAGCATATTGATCGCGATATACCGGCTATTGTCAGGAAAGCACAAAAGAAATATCCTGAAGTTAGATTTACAATGAGCCAGCCTATTGGCCAGCATCCTAAAATTGCGGGTCTTTTTGTGGATTTGATTGATAAATAAAAAGGGCTGCAAAAATTTTGCAGCCCCGTAGCATAGAGATAATACACCTTCCTAACGACATTAGAAGTATAACATGTATTTCATTATGTACAGAATTTTTGTTGGCTTTAAGAATTCCTTCTCGGGTTATTCTTAAAGCCTTTCAGCGCCCCAGGCGGGACTCGAACCCGCGTCGCTCCTTTCGTGAGAAGAGGCTCTATGAAATTTTTTTCTCAAAAATTGCTTATTTGGTATGACCGCTACAAGAGAGACCTGCCGTGGCGGCGTACCAAAGATCCTTACCATATCTGGGTTTCCGAAGTCATGCTGCAGCAGACGACGGTCAATGCCGTTATCCCTTATTATAAACGCTGGTTTAAAACTTACCCGACGGTGTTTGATTTGGCCCAGGCGCCTTTGCAGCAAGTTCTAAAGTCCTGGCAGGGTTTAGGGTATTACAATCGGGCCAGGAATCTGCATAAAGCCGCATCGATGGTGGTGTGCGACTATCAGGGTCAATGGCCTCAGGATTATCAGACGGTGCGCCGCCTGCCGGGATTCGGTCCCTATACGGCCGGTTCTGTATTAAGCATTGCCTTCGATCAACCTCTGGTTATTATCGATGCCAATATCCGGCGGGTGGTGATGAGGCTCATGGCCATTAAAGCCCATGCCGATACCAGGCAGGATAAAACCATTGAAAAATTTTTAAGAAAAATTTTCCCATTGACCAGGGCAGGGGATTTTAACCAGGCTTTAATGGAACTGGGAGCCTTGGTGTGCCGTAATAAAGAACCTTTGTGTAATTTGTGCCCTTTAAAAAAATTTTGTAAAGCTTACACAAAAGGGTGGCAGGAGATTATTCCTACTCCTAAGAAAAAAATCATTCAGGATATTCATGCCGCCATTGCCATTATTCAAAGGCAAGGCCGTTATTTTTTACAGAAACGTCCATCTAGGGGGTTGTTAGCAGACTTGTGGGAATTCCCTGGCGGCAAGCTAAATCATAAGGAAAGTCAGAAAGAAGCCTTGAGCCGGGAACTGAAAGAAGAATTGGGGGTGGACTTAAAAAACGCCCATTATTTGTTCGATGTAACTCATTTTTATACCCAATTTCGAGTCAAGCTTTCGGTGTGGCAATGTATCCTCAAAAAATACCCGCCTACGGACCCTCGCCATCAGTGGGTGAGTTTTAAAGGTTTTAGCAACTATCCTATGCCTTCCGGCAGTGCCAAAATTGTGGATCGAATTCGCACTCATCTTACTAATGCCGCCAAAACGATTTGACAATGTTAAATTCATACGTTATACTTCTTACGTATGAAAGGAGTGTGTCTTTATGGATAAAATTTTATCGGCCAGAATCGATGAATTGGTATTACATAAGATATCGTTATTGGCCCAAAAACTTCACGTTTCCAAAAAGAAGGTCATAGAAGGTGCGGTGGAAAAGTATGCCCAGGAAATGGAATCCACCGATGGGATCAATGTATTTGCGCAAACCAGCGGTGTCTGGAAGAGAAACGAGACTATCGATCAAACGGTAAGCCATACTAGGAGAACTTTTAGAGAATCCATGGAAAGGTTTAAGCAATGAGGGCCTATATCGATTCCGATATCCTGATCTGGCATTTACGGGGAGATAAAAAAGCCCTTAATTTTTTTCAAGATTTACAAAAGAAGAGAGAATATGAAATGTGGGTAGGAGCGATTCAGCGGGCTGAAATTGTTTTTTTTATGCGGCCTGAGGAAGAGGAAAACACCCTTTTATTTTTATCACAATTCAAGACCGCCTCTATTGATCAATCCGTGGTGGATTTAGGGGCAGTGTTATATCGCCAATGGCATCGGTCTCATGGTTTAGATATCAACGACGTCCTTCTGGCAGCATTGGTCATGCAAACAGGTGGAAAAATTTACTGCTTAAATAAAAAGCATTATCCCATGCCTGAGATCATTGTTGAAAAACCTTTTTGAGTTCTGGTCCTCCCTTCCGGCAGTGCCAAAATCGTGGGTATTTGTTTAGCTGATTGAGAGAAACTATGTCATTCCCGAATGCTTTTATCGGGAATCCAGACGAGAAATACCATTTACTGGACCCCCGATTAAAACATTCGGGGGTGACAAGAGAATTTTTACCTCGTCGATCCTCTCAAAGAGCT
>JAHFGE010000035.1 GCA_023247575.1 Candidatus Omnitrophota bacterium
CATAACCAACGCCAAGGCGGGTATAAGACCATTTCTGTTGTCCATCTTTGTCCACATACGAAAAACCATTGTCTCCTAGCAAAATCAATCCTTCGCCAAGGGGATGCGCCTCATAACCACGGCCAAGGCGGGTATCAGACCATTTCTGTTGTCCATCTTTGTCCACATACGAAAAACCATTGTCTCCTCGCAAAATCAATCCTTCGCCAAGGGGATGTACTCCACGACCACCGCCAAGGCGGGTATCAGACCATTTCTCTTGTCCCTCTTTGTCCACATACGAAAAACCATTGGCCGCTAGCAAAATCAATCCTTCGCCAAGGGGATGTATTGAACTGATCTCTCCTATTTCAGGATTTTTTGTTAATTGTATTTGTACACTAGCATCCACGCCTTTTTTGATCATTTTTTTCGCAGATTCATCAGATATATTGCTCAGCAAATCCTCTAACCACGCTTGCCTTCCATCCAAGCCAGATTCTTTCATGCGGCCATATAAATCTAATACCATTAAAACCCCATTTGGGATATCCCAGCTCAATAAAACACTCCTCATCCTGCCCAACAACCCTATATTTAAAAATACCCGTAAACCAACATATCTATCAACAAAACTTTCCTGTTCCACAAGCTTGTTTCCTGTGTCTTCCAGTTTCTTTCGATCGTATTCACCGTTGCTATATTCTTCTATCGCCCTCAACCGTGCCTGTGTATTGCGATGGTTTTTTACGCAAAGCAGCAATCCTTCGTGCCTGTACGCTTGCCCTTTCATCAATAGTTCTATGACCCTATCCCTCATCCCATCTGCTATAACACCGTTTGCTATAGGCAGCAGGTCTTCCCGCTCATCGATATCTCCCACCTGGGCCAATAATTCCAACGCGTATATCCGCCCTTGTTCCTCACTGCTTAACAACATAATGTTTTTTAAATCCCTTCTCATGCCGGGGCTTAACGGCCGTCCCTTTAAACTCTCTAATACTTTCCTTCTTAACTCCTTACTTTGAATCTTTGCTAAGTTTCCTAATACAGCCTCCAGTGATGCTTCGCTCCCTTGACTTATTAACGATTCCAACAATGGCTCCAGTGTGGATTCTTTGATATTCAAATTAAATAAACTTATAACATCTTTTTTGTCCTTGAATCCTTTCACTAGATTCTCCAGTGTCTCAACATCCGCCTGTTCCCAAACTCCAGGCATATTCCGCCATATCTCGCGATTGCGTACACATAAAGCAATCGCTTCTTCTTGATTTAATTTTCCCCCGCCAAGCGCCGCCCCCCTGCTGCTATTGACCCATTGGACATAGTCTTCAATTCTTTTAAATCTTCTTAATTCCAGCATCCATCCCCATCCGCCCTGCTTCAATATTTCCTTAACCTTACTCTTTTCTAATTCACTGCCATCTTGATAAAAAAGCCACAATGCATCCCAGTACTCAGGACTAAGATTCTCCAACGGATACCCATTGACCAATTTCTCTATATGATCCAACATCCCTTCCTGCCAGCCGTCTGCCATGCGGTGGATTTCATAGATGCTGCCGTACCCGTGACTGTAATACTCTTTCCTGATCTCTTCCTTTAACCTTGGGCCATTGGCATACTCGCGCCATTGGCCGTATAACGGATGGTAATACATCTTCAAAAATATTGCCTTGCCTGCAACATCGTCCGCGAATATCTCATCCGCCATCTTGATCATCACCGCGTCATATTCCCTCGAAGGTTTTTCTCCCAACACAACAGGAATCGGCAAATGCAGCATATCCATATCCCCCTCGTGACTTGCCGCGTAACGCTCAAACGCATACTGCATATGCACAAAACATCTCAATAAATGCGTGTTGACCTTTCTTCTGTTGTACGTCGCAGGCAATTGATAACGGCTTTCAACCTTGCCCGCGCGCAAATTAACTGTGGTCCGACCCTCACCCGTATTATTTCCAAATAATGCGTCTGTTCCTATCAATCCAACATGATGAAAATCAGCCGCCTTTATTTGTCCTTTATTACGTGTCAAACGGTATAACATTGCTTCCATCACTTTCATCAGCCGCATAAATCCAGCGCTTTGTTTCTGGCTGTGTAACGGTCCTTTGCGCGTATTCACATGCATCGAGGTGATGGCGCCTACTGCATCATCTCTTTCGGCATTAAATACTTTATCAATCTCCTCAGATAATCTTTGCCATCCCTCTAGGCTGTTCTCATACACCGGAGTGGCTATTTCCATCTGCCCGCCGCCCGCGTTCTTTGCTATCCATCCATTCAATCCGGCCTGTCTAAAAAACGCGTTGAACTTATCGATCGCTGTTTGTAATTCCCCCCTAACGGTCATCTCAAACTCAAAACCCGCTCCATAGTCCTTCGCGGAATATCCCTCAATGCTCCCATCATCGACTAATGGCATCGCCAACACTTCCTGTTTAATCTCCTCAAATCCGTTCTCCATTCTCATGCGTCTTAGCTTATCTTGTAATTGCTTCATTTCTTTTCCATCTGCTTTTATTCTCCCCGCCTGCTTTAAAATTGCTCTTCCCGCCGGAGTTCCTTCATCCATATGCCGCGCGATATTGCCTATGACCTTGCTTTGCTGTTGAGCGCTTAAACGCTTCATTCCAACGCCCCCCAGGATAGATAACATCAATTGTCTCTGCCGGCCGTTGATACCCCTGGCGTCTAACAAATGTTCCGCAATCACCTGCGCCCCATGCGTCCCATCATAACCGACATTATTGCTTCGACACGTCTCATACGCTATCGCCAATGTCGTCAACAATAACTCACGGTTCACCGGCGTCATCGTTTCATATGCTTCCGGATATAACAAATATTCCAACACCTGCGTCACATGCCCCCAAATACCAGACAAAGAAGACAGCGGCTTCGTCCTGTCGCCATCAATCCGCAACGCTTCCATGACCCCACTAGTATCCATGCCTCCCAAAAACCGTTTCCATTGCTCTTTGTCCGATCTTTCCAAGACCCCCTTCACATACTCCAAATACCCCTTTATCCACACGGTAAAATTTCTAATCTGCGTTTGCGAATAAGTCTCTTCTTCCTCTGCCTCTACCATCACATCTCTCAATAAATTGCTGTATCCCCCTGTTATCCTACGCAACTGCAGGTCCGTACTGTCCACGTATGGCTCTTCCCGCTGGCTCGCAGTTATTGTCAGACCTATAACAACACGGACCATCTTTTCTAATAATCCATCAAAACCGTCCACTGATTTCATGGGCATCAACAACCCCGCTTCGCCCGAAGGTTTGTATCCTAAAGCGCTTATCCTCTTGTGTTGTATTTTTATTAAAAACGGCATAAATTCCTCATTCACCCAATTCACAAAATCAATCATCCTCGATGCTTGTCCCGCTGTTGTAATTTTCGCGATGCTGGCATAAACCTCTTGCAAATATATTTCACCTGCCCCATCTTGAGAATTTCCTAAATAATGTAAAATTTCCCCTGCCAATTCTTTTGCGATCCCAAGGGCATAATATCTCGGTGCTGTATTCTCTAACCCAGCCATGGATATCTGTATTTGGTCTGATAATCTTTGCCATGCTTGTATCCGCCGGATTTTTGCTCCCTCCTCCCGCCCTGTCCACGCCGCAACCAACGGTCGTCCTGTAAACCTCTTGGGTGGACGCATTTTCCCGGATAACGCGTCTTTTAATTCCTGAGCTGTTGGTACGATAATCCTGCCGCTGCCGGCTGGATTAAAATCCGTCTCTATATTCATCATGGCTGCGTCAGATTTAATTGGTGGCAATTGATTTGTATATTGCATAACATCACCTGCTCGCATCGCTAAATCTAACCATACACCGCCAGAGAAATACTTCCTGGGAATAACCTGCTGGGTTATTGGGTCTTGTTCTTCTTTGATGTAGTTATAGACGCCTTTTTTGAAAGCTTTCAGGTATTGCTGGTAGATGGCTTCGACATCGTTTTTCGTGTCATCCCCTGCTTTGTCGTTCCCGAATGCTTTAGTCGGGAACCTAGTACTTGTTAAGCCCCTAGATGCCCGATTAATACGTTCGGGCATGACAGAATTGGTATATTCAACCCCCGCCACCTTGTTCTTATCCGCATAGACTTGGGAAAGGATGCTGTCTTTGATCTTTTTCTTGTACCAGGTGGCTAATATGAGGGAATTGTAGACTTGTCTTAGTTGGGAGAAGTTGGTTCCTTCGTTGACTTCCTTTGTGAGGGCGGGGATGACTATCTCACGGACGATTTGGGATCCGAGGGTGTTGACAGATGAACTAATGGGGACAGTTGAATTCAACTGTCCCCCTTTGTTTTGTCCCCCTTTGTTTAGCGCTACGTAATCCTCCTCCAGCATGACCTTTAGCCTTGATTCAACAACGTAAGCAGTGCCAGCCTTGGCATTCTCATAAACAACCGCCTTTTGGGGAACAATCCAGACCTTGTTAAAGGTATTGACCGGGATATTCATACTCCCATACTGCTTGACTGCTTGCTCATACACCCTCTTCCAGAATTTCTTGCCTGTCTCTTCTTCTGGGTAAATAAGACTTGCTGTTATTTGCTTGAGTAGGTAATCTTCAGCAAGTAAGTCTCTTCCCATTTCAGTCTTGCCAAAGCTATTGGGGATGATTTTGTTCTTTTCATAAGGGCTGAGGTTGACCCACAGGTCAGCTTCAGGGGTGGTCAAGGAGGCCAGGAAGTATTTGATGAGGCGGGTGGATTGACGACGCAAAGCGTCGTCATCCTGACCCCGCCGTAGGCGGGGGAAGGATCTATAATCATCACCGGTATCCAGCACGAACTCAAACCTAAACGGATTGTCCGCATGAACCTTGATGCCTTTGAGCATGGGAGGATTAAACGGGGGGCTTAGATGAACCATCACACCAGGCTTGGGTAATACAAAATCACTTGTGGTGAGCGCAGTCGAACCACCGGCCCTGGCGCTTGGCAATGGCCCCCCTACCATTGTCCCTATAAAAGCCATTAAGACCGTCATAGCGATGCCCTTTTTAAACCCCGCCGATTTTTTGGCGTGGGTAAACAACGTTGTAGACGGTTTAATAGGGTTAGTCATAAGTTTTTTAGTTATCTGTCTCTATATAAAGTATCATCTATAAAATGACTAAAAACAAGGGCTGGGAAGGGATTTTGAGGGAGCGTTTTCTTTTAAAATTTGTCGTCGAACTTTAAAAACATTTCTTTTCTAAAAGCTTTAATAGACAAAAAATTCATTCCAAATGGCGTTGTAGTCAAAAGGCAGTTACAAAAACCAGAAACTGCTGATTAAATATGGGCTACCACTTCAATTTCCACCAAGGAATCCTTGGGGATACGTGCTACCTGCAGCGTCGAGCGTGCCGGGGCTGTCTGGTTCTTAAAATATTTGCCATAGACCTCATTCATATCGGCAAAATCATTGAGGTCTTTTAAAAATACGGTCGCTTTGATCACTTGATCAAGAGACGAACCGGCATGTTCCAGCACTGCTTTTAAGTTGGCCATGACCTGTTCGGTTTGTTCCTTGATGCCGCCGGCAACCATATGGCCGGATTGATCTAAAGGAATTTGCCCGGCGGTATAAATCAGATGACCGATAACCACAGCTTGATTATAGGGACCTATAGGTAACGCAACTTTGTCGGTTTTGATAATTTTTTTACTCATATGTTCTCTCTTTCTATAAGTTGTCCTATTTTAGCATCTCTTCAATCGTTTGGCGGCACTGGCGAGATGGACAGTCGTTATATTGTAGCTGCAGACGGCGTAAGAAAACATCGTCAACGCTTCGGGCCATTTCTACGTCCTGAGCGTAGACCACTTGGGCCCGAATGGCTGGAGAGCATGTACAAAGACGACCTCGTAAAGAATCGTCGTCGTTGATAAGCTTTAGAACATCCGTGTACCGGCTGCCGTATAGCCCCATCAGGTAAGACACGGTTTGAGGGTGTACACCAAAGCGCAAAGCGATTTCTCTAACATCTCCTGACAATGCTCCCGAACCAAAAAGTGGATAATCCCTATCAACAGGCAGACTCCTTCTTAATCTAGGCAGTGCTTTGGCTACACATTGTTTGGCAATGGCCCGGTAAGTGGTGTATTTGCCTCCTAATACATACCAAAACCCCGAGAACGTTTTTTCAATCGAGTGCCGACGGGAAACTTGCGAAGGATGGCCATGTTCATGCACCAGGGGCCGCAAGCCGGCAAACGTCGTAATAATGTTTTCTTTTTGAAAATTGATTTGAGGAAACAGCCGGGAAGCCTCTTTTAAAAGATAGTCGATATCCTCCTGTTGGACTCTGACCTTGTCAGGGTCGCCTTCATAGTCGGTATCAGTGGTGCCGATAAGAGTATGTCCTTTAAAAGGAATGACAAAAAATACCCTCCTGTCTGACGAGGATTGGGCCAAAAAAGCATGTTCGCTCATCTGTCCTTTATAGAGAATGTGCGCCCCCTTGGTAGGGCGAAGCCGCGGGGTGCTTTTGGCATAATCCTTGTGCAGTAATAGATCTGACCAGGGGCCCACCGTGACAACCACTGTCTGGGCCATAACATCAAACGTAAATCCGGTCAAAACATCTTTGGCTCTGACTCCCACACATTGGCCATTTTCTTTTAAAAAATCTAAAACCTCCACATGATTGGCCACATGAGCGCCATGGGCATCTGCCATCAGAACATTTTCTAAACATAGACGAGCATCATCCATTTGAGCATCAAAATAGGAAACGGCTCCTACCAGTCCCTCCTTGCGAATATGCGGTGCCAAAGACAGGAGTTCCTCCCGGCTGAGAGAACGATAGTGGCCTAAGGAGTAGTTCCCGCTTAAAAAATCATAAAGCCATACCCCTAATTTCATCACCCGCCAAGGGCGGGGATCTTTTTTGTAAAGGGGAATAATAAATGATAAGGGTTTAACCAGATGCGGGGCATTTTGATATTGAATAGAGCGCTCTTTGAGAGACTCCGAAACCAAATGAAATTCAAAATTTTCTAGGTAACGAATTCCTCCATGCAGCAGTTTGCTGGATTTGCTGGATGTGCCCGCGGCAAAATCGTCTTTTTCCAAGAGAGCAACTTTGGCCCCAATTCTAGCAGCCATGTAGGTAATAGCTGCACCATTGATACCGCCACCCACAACAAGCAAATCATAATGGTTCTTTTGAAAACGTGAAATATTGCGGATCATGTGCGTCGTTTCAAATATTATTTGATTAAAAATCAATATATGCTAATCTATTAATCAAATTTAGTGCCCCGGTGTTGTAATGGATAGCCTGCTACTCTGACGATAGTTGCGTAAATGTTTAGCTCTTTGAGAGGATCGGCGAGGTCAAAATTTTATTGTCACCCCCGAATGTTTTAATCGGGGGTCCAGTAAATGGTATTTCTCGTCTGGATTCCCGATAAAAGCATTCGGGAATGACATAATTTCTCTCAATCAGCTAAACAAATACATAGTTGCGGTGTGGGTTCAAATCCCACCCGGGGTGCTGAAGGCTTTAACGATGGAGTCAGAGCCATTTTTAAAGCCACTTTCTTCTGCAAAGAACAGTACTTCTGGTAAACTTATATTAACCTCGTCAGAGTAGCGTGTTATCCAATTGGGCCGCAATCAAATGCGGCCCTTCTTTTTTGCATGATTCGTCTGCTAAAAAACCCTGACACCCTATTGCACCTGCGCCTGACGAACAGCCTTTTGCCAGCCCTGGTACAGTCGATGAGTAACGGCTTTCGGCATACTTGGCTTAAATATTTTTTCAATCTTACGCATTTTGGAAAAGTCTTTCTGGTTCCAAAGCCCTGCACTGATGCCAGCCAGATAGGCCACTCCTGCGACCGTAGAATCCACCCTACGCGGGCGAATCACAGGGATGGATAACATATCGGCCTGGAACTGCATAAAAAAATTATTACGGCAAGCGCCTCCATCGACAGCCAGTGCTTTTATTTCAAGCCCTGATTCTTTCTGCATCAAATCAAACACGTCCTTGGTTTGATACGCCATGGATTCTAAGGCGGCGCGAATAATATGCTTAAAATTGGCTCCCCGAGTAAGTCCTGTAATAATTCCTCGAGCATTTGCATTCCAATAAGGAGCCCCTAATCCCACGAATGCCGGAACAAAGTAAACGCCTCCATTATCTTTTAATTCCGATATCATTCTTTCCGTCGATGAGGAATCAGGAATCACTGCCAATTGATCCCTCAACCATTGGATCACCGCTCCGGCAATAAAAATCGACCCTTCCAAAGCATACACTGGATTTCCCCTATTATCACAAGCTAACGTCGTCAGCAATCCTTTCGTTGATAAACGCATGTGGTGCCCAATATTTAACACCATAAAACATCCTGTGCCATACGTGTTTTTAATGGTGCCTGGTTCAAAACAGCCCTGGCCATACAAAGCAGCCTGCTGGTCGCCCATCACCGCCATAATGGGAATACCTCTCGGTAATCCTGCTATGTTGGCTGTGTGACCAAACAGGGCGCCGGAAGGGTAGACCTTCGGTAAGATGCCGGTTGGAATCCCAAACAGTTTTAAAAGTTTGACAGACCACTTCTTTCGACGGATATCAAACAGAAGAGTCCGAGAGGCATTCGTCATGTCGGTCACATGAGATTGGCCGCCGGTCAGCTTAAATATGAGCCAGCTGTCGATGGTGCCAAAGGCGACTCTGTCTTTCGCTGCTTTTGATCGAATACCTGGAACGTTTTTGAGCATCCAGGAAATTTTAGTAGCGGAAAAATAAGGGTCCATCACTAACCCTGTGAGGCGCCGAATGAAGGTTTCCTTTTTCTTTAATTTTGCGCAAGTCTCGGCGGTACGCCGATCTTGCCAGACAATGGCGCGGCAGAGAGGTTGGTGCGTTTGACGATCCCATAAAACGGTGGTTTCACGCTGATTGGTAATACCGATGGCGGCGATTTGTTGGAGTGTGAACGTAGGATCGGCCCGCCGGGTCGCCCCTACAGCCTTTTTAATGACCGCAACCACCGACGACCAGATTTCTTCTGCATCGTGTTCAACCCATCCCGGTTTAGGAAAATACTGAGGAAATTCCTGGTAGGCCGTAGAGATGATTTTGCCTTGTGCATTGAAAATAAAACATCGGGACCCTGTCGTTCCCTGGTCAATGGCAAGTATGTATTTGTTCATGATATCAAATAGGGGCGATTAATCATCGCCACTACTATACAGCTTATTGTAATTTGGCCAAAGCGGCTTTAGCCCCTTCGTTATCGTAGTAGCTAAGGGCTTTTCGATAGAAGGTTTTGGCTTGAGTCTTGTCAGAAAAGGCGTTCAGAGATATTTCTCCCAATAAAAAATAAGCCTGCCCTAAAAACGCCCCCTCCTGTTTAGGATCAAATCCGTTGATGGCTTGGTTTAATTCATCTTGAGCTTGCTTTAAAGTGGCTGAAGCCTGTTCTTGACGGCCATCTTTGTAGTCAGCCACCCCATTGCCAAACAAGATACTGCCATAATTCATGTGTCGCATAGGAGCAGGGTCTATATCAATCGCTTTTTTCATTAATTTTAAGCCCTCTGTCATTCGGTCGTTATCGATGAGTTCAACCGCCTGATTCTCCAGCTGGTCTGCTTGATGGGCTGGTGTAGGGGCGGGTTCAGAACCCTCTGCCCAGCTTACAGAGGCAGCTGCTAACAAGCAAAGAAGACCACTAATAGTTTTATGGTAAAAACGCATCACTTTGTTAGATATCTATCAATACCTTCCGCGGCTGTACGACCTTCGGCAATAGCCCATACCACTAACGACTGACCGCGGGTCATATCGCCGGCGGTGAAAACGCCAGGCAATGAAGTCATTTTGTTCTCGTCAGCCTTGACATTGCCACGGCTGTCTAATGCCACACCTAATTCCTCTAACATCCCTTTTTTAACAGGGCCGGTGAATCCTAAGGCTAACAGTAAAATATCGCACTCCATTTCAAACTCAGAGCCAGGAATTTCAGTCATTTTCATTTGTCCGGTGGCCATGTCTTTGTTCCATTCCAAACGCACCGCGTGCAATTTTTTTAACCGTCCGTTTTCTCCGCTCAGACGCTTGGTCAAAATAGAATAGTCCCGCACCACTCCCTCTTCATGGCTGGTGGAAGTACGCAAAATAAAAGCCCAGTTCGGCCAGGGGTTATCCGGCGATCTTGTCTGTGGGGGTTTAGGCATCAATTCAAACTGATGGATAGAAGCGGCTCCCTGGCGGTTAGCCGTCCCCACACAATCTGACCCGGTATCGCCACCGCCTAAAATAACCACCTTTTTGCCCTTAGCAGAAATGAAATTCTCGACGGGAATATTGAGATTCTTGCGGTTTTGCATCGGCAAATAATGCATGGCCTGGTACACCCCTTCCAGTTCCCTGCCTGGAACAGGAAGATCGCGGCCGGCTTCGGCGCCGCCGCAAAGCACCACCGCATCGTATTTGGAGACAATCTCCTTGGCAGAAACATTGACGCCAACATGCTGACCGGTTTTGAAAACCACACCTTCATCCGCCATCCGTTTGACCCGCCGTTCGACAACCCACTTCTCCAATTTAAAGTCCGGAATCCCCAGAGTCAAAAGACCGCCAATGACCTCACTTTTCTCATAGACGGTCACCTTGTGTCCCCTTTTATTGAGTTGATCGGCGCAGGCTAATCCCGACGGCCCAGAGCCAATGACCGCCACCGTTTTACCCGTGCGAATTCTGGGAGGCTGTACTTGAATGAATCCCTTTTCGTAAGCATGCTCAATGATAGCGAGCTCAATGTTTTTGATGGTCACTGGCGGCTGATTAATGGCCAGCACACAGGCATTTTCACAAGGAGCCGGACAAATACGACCGGTAAATTCCGGAAAATTATTGGTTTTATGCAAACGCTCGATGGCTTCTTGCCAGCGGTCACGGTACACCAAATCGTTCCAATCGGGGATAATGTTGCCAATAGGACAGCCGTTCTGGCAGAAAGGCACCCCGCAATCCATGCACCGGGCCCCTTGAAGCTGGAGCTCTTTCTGGGGCGGCAGATGAAGGAATTCTTTAAAATGTTTAACGCGCTCGGGGATTGGATCTTTTTTATAATCCTGGCGCGGGTATTTCATAAACCCTTTGATGTCGCCCATTATTTAATCGCTTTCGCTGATTCTCCCTGTACGGGCTCAGCATGCTGAGCCCCTACTAGCCCACTACTTTTAATCGCTTCCGCTTCCTCCAATACTCGACGGTAATCTCGTGGATACACTTTAATAAACTGGGGCAGTACACTGTCCCAGTTCTTAAGAACGTTCTCGGCCACTGTGCTTTGAGTGTACTTGACATGTTTCTCGATTAAATAACGCAATTCCAGGATATCTTTGGGGTCTTGGACAGGAAACAAATCCACCATCCCCGTATTGCAATTTTTCTGGAATACATTGTCTTTATCCCACACGTAAGCGATACCGCCGCTCATGCCGGCAGCAAAATTGCGTCCCGTTGGCCCTAAGACCACCACACGGCCGCCAGTCATATACTCACACCCATGATCGCCCGCTCCCTCGACAACGGCATGGGCGCCGGAATTACGTACGGCAAAACGTTCTCCTGCCAACCCTCTGAAATAAACTTCACCGCTAATAGCCCCATAAAGCACCACATTACCGACGATAATATTTTCTTCCGGTATAAAGCTGGCGTTTTTAGGGGGGTAAATCACCAGACGACCACCGGAGAGACCTTTGCCGACATAATCATTGGCTTCTCCTTCCAGCGTCAAGGATATCCCGTGAGCCAAAAATGCCCCAAAACTTTGTCCCGCCGAGCCTTCAAATTTGATTTGAATCGTATCATCGGGCAAACCTGCCAGACCGTAACGACGAGCAATTTCCGAAGAAAGCATGGTCCCCACCGTACGGTTGGTATTTTGAATCTTGCAATCAAATTTCACTGGCGTTTTATTGTTGATAGCTTCCTGGCAACTTTCAATCAGACGTTTATCCAAAGCTTTTTCCAGACCATGGTCCTGTTTGGCCACATGGCGAATGGCGATCTCAGGCGGCACATCCGCACGGTGCAAAATATTGGTCAGGTCAATTCCTTTGGCTTTCCAATGGTCAATGGTTTCTTTGGTATCAAGCATATCCACCCGTCCCACCATATCTTCAAATTTACGAAAGCCCTGTTCAGCCATAATTTCGCGTACTTCCTCGGCGATAAAAGTAAAAAAGTTCGTGACGTGCTCGGGTTTCCCTTCAAATTTTTTGCGAAGCTCGGGGTCTTGAGTAGCAATACCAACCGAGCAAGTATTTAAATGACACTTTCTTAATAAAATACATCCCATCGCCACTAAAGAGGTTGTCGCAAAGCCAAACTCATCAGCTCCGAGCATGGCAGCGATGACCACATCGCGGCCGGTTTTCAACTGTCCATCGGTCTGCACCCGAATGCGGCCGCGCAGATCATTCATCACCAAAACCTGTTGGGTCTCGGCAATACCCAGTTCCATCGGCAATCCGGCATGCTTAATGGACGTCTGCGGTGAAGCACCGGTGCCACCTTCAAATCCAGAAATAAGCACATGGTCCGACTTTCCCTTCGAGACACCGGCTGCCACTGTTCCAACCCCAATTTCAGCGACGAGTTTTACCGAAACCATGGCTTTAGGATTAGCGTTTTTTAAATCATGGATTAATTGAGCTAAA
>JAHFGE010000118.1 GCA_023247575.1 Candidatus Omnitrophota bacterium
AGAGTCAATTTCTCCAAAATTTTCTTGCGGGAGGTGGCTTGACGGGCTTTGGACGCATTGGCCGAGAAACGCGCAATAAAATCTTGCAGCTCTTTGCGTTTCTCCTCGATTTTTTTATTGGATTCAGAGCGTTGTCTTAAAGCCAATTGGCTGGCCTCCAGCCAAAAGCTGTAGTTACCTGTATAGGATTGAATTTTCCCATAGTCGATATCACAAACATAGGTGCACACTTTGTCTAAAAAATGACGGTCATGGGAAACCACAATCGCTGTATTAGGAAAATTGATAAGAAATTCTTCAAACCACATGCAGGTATCTACATCCAGGTGGTTAGTGGGCTCATCGAGAATAAGGATATCTGGATTGTCAAACAAGGCCTGAGCTAAAAGCACGCGGACCTTCTGGGAACCTTCCAGGGTTTTCATTGGCTGGCGATGCAAATTTTCCGCAATGCCTAAATCACTTAACAGTTTGGCGGCCTGGGTCTCAGCATCCCAGCCGTTCATTTCCGCAAATTTCGCTTCCAGTTCCGAAGATCTTAAACCATCCGTATCTGAAAAGTCTGGCTTGGCATAAATCTCATCTTTTTCTTTCATGACTTGGTAAAGCTCTCGGTGTCCCATAATGACAGTGGTGATACAATCGAATTCATCATAAGCGAACTGATCTTGCTTAAGAACCGAAATACGTTTGCCGCCGGCCACGCTGACAGAACCCATGGTGGTGTCCATCTCTCCTGCCAGAATCTTTAAAAAAGTGGATTTGCCGCTGCCATTGGCGCCGATAATGCCATAGCAGTTGCCGGGGTTAAAGGTGATGTTGACCCCGTCAAACAAAACCCGCTTTCCGAATTGAAGAGATACATTATCAACTGAAATCATAGAGCGCAGATTATAACACAAGGCCTTTTAAACGCAAAATGAGAATCGACACCTGTATTGACACCTGCTGAATATTGTGGTAAATTTTAGCCTCATTAATATCAATATATCTTTGTTTTAAGGAGACTGCCATGGCTCATATTGTCACTGAACCCTGCATCAAATGTAAATACACGGATTGCGTCACCGTCTGCCCCGTAGATTGTTTTCATGAAGATGCAGAAATGCTCGTCATTGACCCGGAAGTCTGCATCGACTGCGGGGCCTGCATTCCTGAATGCACTGTGCAGGCGATTTTTACCGATGCGGACATTCCGGAAAAATATAAAAGCTATATAGCCCTTAATACGCAAAAATCAAAAGAGCTGCCGGTCATTACCCAGAAAAAAACCCCTCTGGCGCCGCCTAAGCCTAAATAAGGAAATCCCTCGCTCCTGCCTGCCGGCCCGTCTCGCCGATGGCTCGCCGAGGCGGGCAGGCAGGTCGATCGGGATAAATTAGTCCCGCTGGAGCGCGGCTAATTTATGTGGTTTTTCATGTATAGCTGTTATTTTTTATCCTTGACATCGTTTTTGATGCTGGGGATTGTTCTTTGTCAAAGTTTTAAGCCCTTTTCTATCTGGCACGCTTCTCCGATGTCGTTTCTGATTCTCACGAGCATTATTTATCTGTTTACAGAAACCCTGGTGATATTTTTCTTCGTGGGAACGGGGTCAAGCGTCAAAGAATTTATGCAGGAGAAAAAAATAACCGGCGATTTTCATAAGCGCATGATCACATTGAAACGTAAAGTTTATCCTCCCCAGCTTTTAAATATGCTGATTTTAATCGTAGCCTTTATTCTTTATGGAGCTGCCGATACAGGCAAAATGCCCTTTTGGATTTATCGTATCTTGCTGGCAGCGGGTCTGATGCATTTTATTTATGCCAAAATCATCCAGCATAAGGCGTTTAAGGAAAACACGTTTATTATTCTGGAAATGGCGGGGGTTAAATGACTAAAGACCAAAGACTAAAGACCATTTTGAAATTTGATGTGGGCGCCGATGGATTTAAAAAGATGATTTATGTGCTGGCCGCCGGGGCTTTGCTCGTATTAACCATAGGAATTTACTTTATTAACATCATCATCAAAGAAGCGAGGCATCTATCATGAGTCAACCTTCATGGGTCACCAGACTTAAAATGAAATGGAACATTCAAAGCAACTGGGATTTCTGGATGATTATGCTCACCTTTTCTTTGGCAGGCATGTTTATCATGTTCGCCCGCAAAATTATCTTTCACCTGGTGGGCATTAAAGCTACAACCCCGCTTTGGATCAAAATCCTGCTTTATATCCCCATTATTCCCCCCTCCTATTATGTAGGGCTGCTTTTTTTCGGCACCATCCTGGGGCAGTTTGCTTTCTTTTGGGAATGGGAAAAGAAGGTGTTACGACGCCTGCGTTTAATTCGCTCTAAAAACGTAAAGCATTAAATAAATCAAAACGCCGGTTGTGGAAACATACACCCAGGTTGGATAAAGCCAGCGGGTGATGTTGGTGTGTTTGATAAACTCTCCTCTTAAAGCATAACGAATGGCCATGATGATAAAAGGCACGATCAATACGGCCAGCGGTGTGTGCGTGCCCAAAATAAAAAAGTAAATGCCTCTTTTGATGCCGTGGCCTTGATAGCGGGTCAGAATATGGGTGGTGGCATGGTAATAGACGTAAGTACATAAAAACAAGGCCGACGATGCAAAGGCCATCAGCATACATTTTTTATGGATATTCACATCTTTGCGCTTGATGGCCAGAAACCCGCCAATTAAAAAAATCCCGGCCAGGGCATTTAAAGAGGCATTAATGGTGGGAAGCAGCGGTATGAATTGAAGAGATTTAAACATTTACAGGATCCTTCCCCAATCCAGTGGACATTTTGTTAAGAAAAATTTTACTGTTTGTTATCTATACGAATACTGGTCATATCATAACCCGTAAATGGTTGTTTAGCGCCACCTGGCCATCCACCAATACGCTCAATATTACCCACGATAACATCCCCAACATGAAGAGGCATTTTGGGATCAATGAACTCTGGCTGGCGTCGAACCACGGTTAACTCTTTCTTATCTCCATATTTATATTGTCCATTACAGGTTCCTCTTTCTGCATACGCCTTTTGGACTTCGCCTAGCACCTCTTGGATCTCAATAGTCATCTTAACCAAGATATTATTTTCATATTCATTTTCAAATAACTGCGTACGGACATTCTCTTCAGAAACCTGCATGACCTTAGCCCTCACACTACAGACCCCCTGCGGCGGTAACGAGGTGGCGTACGCTGGCATCACCAATATCATAGAAAGAATACCACCCTCAATCCACCGTATCATCCTTTTCATTACGGGACTCAAATAGCCAAGCGTTGAATGAGGCCTTTTGCGATTATAATACATTTGTCCTCTATCCTTTGTCATCAAATCCCCCGCACATGGGCAAAAAGCCAATCTATGATCTGAAAAACGAACACCATAACCGCCCCTAGGCCGCGGAAAAGCCAATACATAATGAATCCTAAAATTGTCAATCCAGCTAAGATATCCCAAAAAGTTACCACAGGTGACTGTGGGGGGCGTTTGAGCTGTGAAATAGTCTGTTTAGGCGCGGCCTGCCCCATAGAAGACCCTGTGGGTCTGTACGGGGCCTGTTGTACAGATGTGACTTGAATAGGCGTGGGCTGTACAGGTTGAAGGGGCGCTGGTAATGGAACTACTGGTGGCTTAGGCGGTTCAACTGTAGCCTTGAAAGTGGCCATGGTGTCTTTAAGGCCGCCAAGTTCGGCATTCATATGGGCCACTATAATTTTCAAGCCCTTAAGCTCAGTGTTAGTATCCTGTACTATTGTTTTCAAACTCCTAATTTCGGCAGCGCTGATTAAGGGTTTAGCAGCCCTAGCGATGGCATTGGCACCATTACCTTGGAATGCTGTACTCTTGATCCGCCTTTGGCTGGTCTTGGGCACTGGCACCTCCGTATCTATGCTTAGTGCTGTACTCTTGGATCCTAGGTCATGCTTGTCACCCCCGAATGTATTAATCGGGGGTCCAGGATTGGCAACTTCTAGGTCCCCGACAGAAATATTCGGGGACGACAAAGTTGGTGCTGTACTCTTGATCCGCCTTTGGCTGGTCTTGGCGGTGGCTTTGGGTAAAATTTTAATCTTGGAAGCCACCTTCCCCATAATGGCCGTCTTGGCGGCTTGGGGTAGTGTATTATCCTGAGCCAGAGCCGCTGTAAACTGCTGGAGAACTGAATTTTTAAGCTGCTGCGGGCCTATGTAATAGGTTTGTAAGGGAGGTTTGCCTTGGGTGGTTAATTGGCCGCTACTGACAAGCTCGGTCAAGTGCTTTGAAACCCCTCTGGAAGAAATGCCGGTGACGGCCTGTAACTGTTTATTGGCGGCTTTGCCGTTTTGCTTAATGAACTCGATGATCCTGGCTTTGGTGTCTGTGGTAAACATAGGGTACTAAGTATCATAGTATCTTATTGAAAATGGTCAAACTATTTCCCCTGGCCCCCTCAATTTTAAACGTGCAACGCTTCTTTTACAGCTTCAGGTCGAACTTCTGCTACTCGCAACAATGCCAAAGCCGGGCCTTCCGGTTTCCTACGCCCCTGCTCCCAATTCTGCAACGTATTAATACTAACACCAATCATATGGGCAAATTCCGTTTGAGACTGATGGAGTCTCTCGCGAATTCTTTTTACAAGTATAGGGTTAAACCTAAAAATCCTACCAGGTTTTAATTCCCCACGGTGTATGGCCCTTGCCTGGTCTATGCTAGTCAAAAGATCTTTAAAGTCTTTAGC
>JAHFGE010000036.1 GCA_023247575.1 Candidatus Omnitrophota bacterium
TATCAAAAGAAATGATTTCCGTCTTAATGGCCAGACGATTGGTGGGTGGTGTAGAAATCACCGACATATCTCTGGCCCCGGAAAGGGCCATGTATAAAGTGCGTGGGATGGGGGTTGCCGAAAGGGTCAACACATCCGCCAGCAGTCGAAATGTTTTTAATTTTTCTTTGGATTTGACCCCAAAACGCTGTTCCTCATCGATAATGACCAGCCCCAAATCTTTAAAGCCAATATCCTTCGATAACAGCCGGTGAGTGCCGATGATAATATCCGCCTTGCCTTCTTTGAGTTCATGGATAATGCTGACCTGTTCAGATTTGGTGCGAAAGCGCGAAAGCATGGCAACTTTAACCGGAAAACCTTCCAGGCGTTTGGTGAAATTGTAATAATGCTGTTCGGCTAAAATCGTCGTTGGCACTAAAATCGCCGCCTGCTTATTATCCATGACCGCTTTAAAGGCCGCGCGCATGGCGACTTCGGTCTTGCCGTAACCAACATCGCCGCAAATCAACCTGTCCATCGGTCTTTGAAATTCCATATCCTGTTTAACTTCTAGCGTGGCTTTGAGCTGATCCGGAGTTTCTTTAAAAAGGAATTTCTCCTCAAACTCTTTCTGCCACGGCGTGTCTTTGGAAAAGGCGAAACCCGCCAGCTGCGTGCGCAAAGCCTGAATGCGCAATAGTTCAGCGGCCATCTGTCTTAACCTCTTTTCAATAGTCCGACGAGTGGCCTGCCATTCTTTACTGCCTAATTTATTGAGCCTGGCGGATTTTTTAGTAAAAGTGATGTACTTTTGTACCAGATGAACATCGTGTTTGGGCACAAACAGCCTGTCCCCGTCTTTGTACTCAATAATCAAATGTTCTTTTTTCTGGTTATTAAGCTCAAATTCACGGATACCCAAAAACCGGCCGATGCCGTGATTGTTGTGCACAACCAAATCACCCTCTTGAATGTCCACGAAGTTATTCAAAGGAACTTGGGAGGAAAAAACCGCTTTGGAAGATGTTTTAAACGGCAGGACGATAACAATCTGATGCTCCTCGATCATCTGGCCGCTGGATAAATCAAACCCGGAAATGGAACGAATCACATCATCTTCGGTATCCATACGCAAAGGGATTTCGAAATTGGCTGGATAAATATCCAGAATGCCGCCGCGCAGGGCGAATTCCCCTTCTCTGTAAACTTTCGTCGCCCGGGTATACCCGAAGGCAACTAAAGCATTAAGGACATCCTCAAAAGGAATGGTTTGACCGACGAGGAATTCTAAAGATTTAAACATTTACAAATGGGCCAGAATTTCTTTCTGGAAGCGATCAAAAGCATCGAGATGATGGGCAATGACCTCAAATACTCGCGTATCATCAATATCAGCGTACTCATGAACCAAGACGTTACGTAAGGCCCGCATTTGCTTAAGAGTCGCTAACATGTTCTCGGAGAGTATGCTGGCCTGTTTTAACTTCTCAAACACATCCACCTCATCTTGAGGGACGCCAAGACGATTTCCAATAACCAGCTTTTTACATATATCAATAGCGCACTCAATGCATAACTGTAAAAGGCGCTCACATGCCCGCTTGGTCGGCGTTCGCCGATATTGCTCTATATCTTTGGGCGCGATGTTTCTTAATTCCTTTAAATAGCCTTTCAGTTCATCGACTTTAACCAGTACCCGGGCACGATCAACCACGCGAAACCTCCTTCAAATAGTCCCGATAAATGTGTTCATAATCCGCGAATTCGGTGATCGTTTGACAGGCGATCTCATACATCTTCTCTTCATCGCGGCAAAACAACAGTTTTCCTTCCTTCAAGATACGCTGGCGGATATACAAAGGTACATACTGATAAATATGCGCGTCAATGTTAAATTCAGCCATGGTAGCCAGGCGTTTATCAAAAGCGGCTTTGGCCCCGCCAACGGCCGGCATAAGCATGAGACAAATATCCACATCGGAATCTGCCCTGGCTTCCCCGCGTGCGTGGCTGCCAAAAAGGACCACCGCTAGAATATCAGGATCTTCGGCTGCTTTCTGAATCAATGACTGAAGATATTGGGGAGTTGTTGATGGCGTCATAAAATTGTAGCTATTATAACATCGCTGTTTGCTTAATTGATTTAAACTTTGGTTTTAAATTTATTTAGCAATGTTCCCATAAACTTGGGTATAGGCGGGAATTTTAGAAAAAATGATCTGAGCAACGATTTCTTTATAGGTATGCACGGTATCATTTCTCTTATCCGTCATGTCTAAGAAATTCACCGTATCATCCTCGGTAAGAATACCCAAAGATAAGAGTTCTCGAAATACGGCTTTGGGTGAATTAGCTATTAGCCCTTCTTTTTCTTTCAAATACTCCTGAATGAATTTCCAGAGTGCTTCAAATGTATATTCAAAACGCTGAATCGTGGCATCGCGAATAATCACAGAAAAAGGCTCTTTGAGTATCTTTTCAAGAGTCTCGAGGGCTTTCACTGCATCCTGATATTTTAAATTTAGCTTTTCCATATAATGGTATTTTTCATCGCTTGCCGGCGAAATTCATCGGAAACTTCATTAAAATTCACAATGTCTACTTTATAAGGAATGTTTGAGTCTTCGATTTTTTCTTTTAAGAATGATATCTTTCCAGCATTTAACCGCCCCTGAGGAATAAAACCGATATCCACATCCGATCCGGGCCGGTAATTACCCTTGGCGCGAGAGCCAAACACAAAAATTTTCATCTGATCATCTTTTAATTCAGACAAAACCAAATCTTTAATTTGATTCAAATAATTTCTCATAGCTATAGTATAGTCTTAAGAAGCATTTCCCCAAACAAAAAATTCTCTTAAATTTGGGCATTACAGGGGTTCCTTCACCATCACTGTTTGCTTATCTGAACTTTTTTAAAATTTTAAAATTTTTTATATAGTTTCTCCGTATTCCTACTTACCATAACAACCGCTAATTTAAACAAGCAGTCTCCAAGTCATCAAAAATTTCAGGCCGATAAAGATACGCTAATTATACCCAAAACCCAACCATAAAACAGGAGAATTTTAGCGTTGATTGTCCAAAAGCTGTCCAATACTGTAAGGAGCCAGCATAGCCAGGGGACTGTTCATCGGCACTGGCAGCTTGCTCTGGTAAAGCCTTGACAGGGCTTCCCTGTGTGGAAAGTAAAGCCTTGGCACTGCCGGCACTGGCAGCTTGCTCCGGTAAAGCCTTGACAGGGCTTCCCTGTGTGGAAAGTAAAGTCTTGGCACTGCCATCCTGTGTGGGAAGTAAAGCCTTGGCACTGCCGGCATAGGCACCGCCAACGGCAGATTCTATAGTCTTGACTTGGGATCCTATAGCCTTGGTTGGAGATTCTATAGTCTTGGCTTGTCCCACCTGTGGCGGGGCATGCTCCTGGTTTAACATGAGAGAGGGATTCTACCATTTCTTTTTGCCATGTAATGCCAGGAACAGCGGTGAGACGATCCAAACCGTGGAATAGGTACCAAACAGAAACCCGCGGATCAACACCACGGCAAAGGTGTTGAGCACTTCCCCTCCCACGAAATACAGCGACAGGGCAGACAGGGTGGTCATAAAAGTGGTCAGAACGGTGCGAGCGAGCGTCTGGTTGATACTTTCATTAATAACATCGGCGAGCGGTTTATTGCGCATCTTGGGGACATTCTCACGGACACGGTCATAAATGATGATGGCATCATTAATGGAATAACCCGTGATGGTCAACAAAGCAGTCACAACCAGAAGGTCCACCTGCCGCCCAAGAAGGAAAAGCAAAGCCAGGGTAATCAACACATCGTGAAAAATCGCCACCACAGCGGAGAATCCAAAATCAAAATGCTTGAAACGAAACCCTATATAAACAAGCATACCCAATAAAGCCAAAACGATAGCGTAAATGGCCTTGATACGAAGTGCCTGGCCCACCACCGGTCCCACCTTTTCTATACGTAAAACTTCAAATTTATTTTCTGGCATTTTGTTCGTAAAAAACGCTGTAATACGATCATGAGTGTCTTCAGAAGTGCGGATAATCACATTTTGAGGAGCATTGGGAAACGTTTGGATGACGGCATTCTCGATTTTATCTTGCTTAAGGAGGGTTCGTATCTGGTCGGCCGTCACTGGTTGGACGAATTTAAACTCCTGAATCTGTCCTCCGGCAAAATCAATGCCGTAAGCGGATTCTTTTTTTTGCAGGAAATTGATCGTACCGGCAATAATGATGGTGGCGGAAATGGCAAAACAGATATACTTCTTGTTGAGAAAATTAAATTGCGGCTTTCTGAAAATATGCATCATCGGCAAAGACTTGATGATACGGGCTGCCACCAGCCAGTTGAAAATGGAGCGCGTAATAAAAATGGAGGTAAATAAACTGGAAATAAGACCGGTGGAGAGCGTAACGGCAAACCCTTTAATGGGGCCAGAACCAAACTGAAACAGAAAAAAGGCGGCAATCAATGAGGTGACATGTGTATCAAGAATCGCTGACCAGGCCCGGGCGTAGCCCGTGCTAATGGCCGCGGACAGAGGCCTGCCATTATCAAGCTCTTCCCGAATACGTTCATTGATCAAAACGTTGGCATCCACCGCCATCCCTAAGGTCAAAATAATACCCGCAATACCTGGCAGAGTTAAAGTGACTTGCGAATCAGGCATAAGAATATTAATAAGTCCCATGCTGCCTAAGATCATCAGAAGATTAACAACCAAGGCTACCGAGGCAATGATCCCGCCCACGAAATAATAGATGGTCATGAAAACCACAATGAGAATCCCGCCTAAAACGGTGGCTCGGATGCCGGATTCAATAGAGTCCTTGCCTAATAAAGGGCCGATGGTGCGCTCTTCTTCAATTTTCATAGGCACAGGTAAAGACCCGGTACGCAAAGCCAGGGCCAAAAGGCCCGCCTCTTCAAACTTAAATTGGCCGGTGATTTCAGCGGTGCCCGTCAGAATCGGCTCGTGAATATTGGGAGCGGAGAGCACTTCCCCGTCCAGCACAATGGCCAGACGGTCATTGACATGCGCGGTGGTTAAATCAGCAAAATTTTTGGTGCCTTTATCATTGAATGATAGGGAAATTTTTGGCTGCATGCCGGTACGATCGAAATCTACATGAGCATCTTTGATGGCATCGCCGCCCAGAGAAACTTCCTTCGAGATAAGGATGGATTCCCCGCCTTCTTTTTTAAGTTTTTTAAGTTCATAACCATCAGGGAGGTTGCCGGCCAGGGCTTCTTTAAGACGGGCGGGATCAGTATCTACTAAATGAAATTCCAGATGGGCCACACGACCGATCATATCAAGGGCTTTATTGCGGTCCGTCACGCCGGGCAATTGCACCAGGATTTGATTATCGCCTTGACGCTGGATAAGTGTTTCCCCTACTCCTAAACCATCAATACGGTTACGCAAAACTTCCATGGAACGTAACACCGCATCATTTTTAGCGGTATCGGTGGGCAGATTTTCATTTTCTACCCTTAGAATCAAATGCATCCCGCCTTTGAGATCGAGTCCAAGATTAATGCGTTTCTGGATGGGAAAAAGAAAGGCTAAACAGCCGATGATGACAACCAAAATAATCAAAAACCTCTTACGCAAATCTGCGTTCATGCCAATCCTTTCTATTTCACAACTTCTACCTTCACCGTATTCGATTGGACCATCGTGATGGCCTCTTTATCAAACTCAATGCGGCAGTTGTCATCAACACGGACCACCACGGTTTTATCCTTGACGATAACAACAGTCCCGTGAATGCCTGAGGCAGTAACGACTTCATCGTTTTTTTTCAAATGATCCAGCATATTTTTCATTTCTTTTTGTTTCCTGCGCTGGGGCGCAATGATAAAAAAATAAAAAATCAAAAAAATAGGCACATACAAAAACAATATCTGTGTAAAACCAGAGTCTTGGGGCATAAACAATCCTTTCTTTTTTAATTTAGATCCTTCCCCCGCCTATGGTGGGGTCAGAATGACCTTGCTCTTATCGTTCGGTCATTTTGCCTTCTTCAATAAGCTGCGCACGGTCTCGGTCATTCGAGCCCCTTTGGCAACCCAGGCATTGATTCTTTCTTTATTGACGGAAAATACCGCAGGCTTTTTGGCCGGGTCGTAAAACCCTAAAATATCCAATGTTCTGCCGTCGCGGCCTCCATGGCGCGGGAGAGCCACGATACGATAATTATTAGCTTTATTAGCTTTCTTGCCTGCTTTTTGTAAACGAATACGAACTTCCATGTTTTCCCTTTCTAAATGAGTCCCGATGTAACATCGGAACGAATTTATCCCGAGGCATAAAGCCGAGGGATTTCCTTAATAATCAATGTGCCAATTCAATCGCCCGAATCTGCGCCCGGGCTTTGTTAACTGTCTCTTGATATTCCGTGGCTGGATGAGAATCAGCCACCAGACCTCCTCCAGCCTGCACATAAGCCTTGTTACGATAAACGACTATTGTACGTATCGTGATACAAGTATCAAGGTTTTTCGAAAAACTAAAGTATCCCACCGCTCCCGCATAGGGCCCGCGTCTTTGGCTTTCTAATTCCTCTATAATCTCCATGGCCCGGATTTTGGGAGCACCTGAAACTGTCCCGGCTGGAAAAGCCGCCTGCAGCGCATCCAAAGCATCCTTATCCTGGCGAAGTTTTCCCTGCACATTACTGACAATATGCATAACATGCGAATAGCGTTCCACCAGCATAAATTCAGAAAGTTTAACCGTTCCCTGCTCACACACGCGGCCTAAATCATTACGGCCTAAATCCACCAGCATCACATGCTCGGCCTTTTCTTTAGGGTCCGCCAACAGCTCTTTTTCCAAAGCTTCATCTTCCGCCAGGGTCTTTCCTCGAGGACGGGTACCGGCAATGGGGCGGGTTTCAACCAAACCGTTTTCGCAACGCACCAGAAGTTCCGGAGAAGCCCCCACCAGCTGCAGGCTGTCAAAATTTAAATAGAACATATATGGAGAAGGGTTGAGGGCGCGTAAAGAACGGTAAATGGCAAAAGGTTCCACGGTTATGTTCGCTTCAAAACGCTGCGAAGGCACGACCTGAATAATATCTCCGTCATAAATATACTTTTTCGCTGCTTGAATGATGGTTTCATATTGTTTTTGGGTATAGTTAGAAGTGACCTTGATTTTCTTCTTACCAGAAAGTTCAAAACTTTTAAGGGCGATGGGTTGACGTAATTCTTTGATGATCCCATCGATTTTCTTAATAGCTTCCCTATATTTTTTCACTTTAACAGATGGGGACAGTTGCGCAACTGTCCCCAAATGTACGCACGAGACCACCTTAATGGTATGGTAGCGATGGTCAAAAATAACCAAATCTTGGGCCAAAACAAAAATCATATCAGGAAATTTTAAGTCATCCTCGGTCTTTTGAGGGAGACGCTCAAAAAAACGTACGCAATCATAACTTAAAAAGCCCACCATCCCGCCGTAGAATCGAGGTAATTGCGCCACATCAACCGCCTTGTAATCCTTCATCAATTCCCGCACGATGTCCAGCGGTGAAGTTTGAATCGATTTTTTTTCTAAGACCGCTTTACCCTTAACGATGCGAATAATTTCAGCTTGGCTGTCTTTAGTGCGGACAATCAACGAAGGATGGCAAGCGATAAAAGAAAACCGCGCAAATTTCTCCTGGCCTTCCATGGATTCCAAAAGAAAAGAATACTTGGCTTTTTTAGCCAAATGCATGTAGGCCGACGTCGGCGTCAAAAAATCACCAAGGATTTCTTTGTAGACGGGGATGAGGTTGCCCTTCTGAGACAATTTTAAAAATTCATCTTGAGATAAAAAATTCATTGTATCTTCCTATAAAAACAGCTGCGTTTATTGGTATGGCAGGCGGCGCCCACCTGATCCACTTTCATTAACAGCGTGTCACCATCGCAATCATAGAAAATTTCTTTCACGTATTGAAAATGTCCCGAGGATTCTCCTTTGACCCAGTAGGCTTGGCGTGAGCGTGACCAATACGAGGCCTTGCCATTTTTAAGAGTGTCACGCAAAGAATGGAGGTTCATCCAGGCCATCATCAAAACCTCACCCGTCTTATAATCCTGGGCAATGACGGGAATTAAACCCTCAGAATTAAATTTGAGTTTCTCCAGATTGTCTTTGGTAATTTGAATCGTTTCTATGTCCGGATTACTGCTCATCGCACATTCACCCCTTTTGACCCCGCAGGAGTCATCCTGACCCCGCCATAAGCGGGGGAAGGATCTCAATAGTTAATATTAACGGACAGATACTCCCTGTCTCTTTAAAAATTTTTTAACTTCAGGTATCGAAATTTCCCCATAATGAAACACCGAAGCCGCCAATGCCGCATCAGCACCAGTTTGTGTAAAAACCTCATAAAAATGTTCCAAGGTGCCTGCCCCGCCTGAGGCAATCACCGGAATGGTCAGCGCCTGCGCCACCGCTTGGGTCAGTGCAATGTCGTAACCGTTTTTGGTACCGTCGGTATCCATGCTGGTCAACAGGATTTCGCCCGCTCCTAATCTCTGGGCTTCTTGAGCCCAAAGGATAGCATTTTTTTTCGTCGATGTGCGGCCGCCATGGGTAAAAATTTCCCAATGCTCACCAACGCGTCTGGCATCGATGGCCACCACAATGCATTGAGAACCAAACATACTGGCAGCCCGGTGAAGGAGCCCGGGCTCATGAACCGCGGCGGTATTGATGGAAACTTTATCTGCCCCGGCATTTAACAAAGCGCGGATATCATTAACATTGTTAATGCCGCCCCCGACGGTCAACGGCATAAACACCTGCTCTGCTGTTTTTTGTACAACATCCAAAAAAATCTTACGCTTCTCGAAACTGGCGGTAATGTCTAAAAAAACCAGTTCATCGGCACCTGCTTCGTCATAAGCTTTGGCACAATCGAGAGGATCACCGGCATCTTTGAGCCGTACAAAATTGACTCCCTTGACCACCCGTCCGTCTTTGACGTCAAGACAGGGAATTATGCGTTTGTTGAGCATTTCACCGCTTCCTGAAAATCCAGCTTTCCCTCGTAAATGGCCTTGCCCGTTATGGCCGCTGCGATCCCGGGCATGGCGGCAAGCTTTTTAACATCTTCCAAGCACCCAATGCCACCGGAGGCAATCAATTTAATCTTTTTAACAGTATTGACCATCACCTGCAGCTGTTCGAAATTTGGTCCTTGTAAAGTTCCATCCCGGGCAATATCCGTATAGACCATCCAGCTTAAACCTAAATCTTCCAGCTCTTTGGCTAAATCAACGGCTTTCATATCTGTGGTTAATGCCCAGCCACGCTGGGCAACAAAACCGTCGGAACAATCTAGGCTAACACAAATCTTCTCCCCATAAGAGGCAATCATCTTTTTTAGGAACTCACGGTTTTCAATAGCTTTTGTTCCTAGAACTACCCGTGAAACTTGAGCAACGGTTAATAAATACTCCACCATAGCTTCTTCCCGAATTCCGCCGCCGATCTGGACAGGAATCTTCACGGCTTGGATAATGCGCCCGACCATGGCCTGATTTTTCATGGTCCCGGTTTGAGCGCCGTCTAAATCCACCACGTGTAACCATTTGGCTCCCAAAGATTCCCATTGTTGGGCCACAGCCGCGGGATCGTCGCCATAGACTTTCATTTCGCTGAATTTACCCTGGAATAGACGTACCACTTGACCGTCTTTGATATCAATGGCTGGAATCAGAATCATATCATTATGTCATCCCCGAATATTTTTATCGGGGATCCAGAAGCTCTAGGTCCCCGATTAATACTTTCGGGGACGACAGTTCTAGATCTTTATAAAATTTTCCAAAATCTTTAATCCTACTGCCTGGCTTTTTTCAGGGTGAAACTGCACACCCCAAATATTGTTGACAGCAATGGCAGACACGTAGTCTATGCCGTAATTGGTTAAAGTGGCCCCGATGGAAGAATCATGGGGTTTAACATAATACGAATGGCAAAAATAAACATTCTCGCCGCTATTGATGCCCTTCAACATCGCCTCGCCGAAGGGTTGAATATGGATTTGATTCCAGCCCATGTGAGGGACTTTTGGAGCCCGAAGGGCAACTGGAAATTTTTCCACTGTACCAGGCAGAATTTTTAAGCCCTGCACATAACCACCCTCTGCGCTCTTGTCAAACAGCAATTGCAAACCTAAACAAATTCCCAAAAAGGGCTTGTGCTCATGGATGACTCGTCGAAGGACATCGACCAGTCCCAATTCCTGCAGTTTTTGCATGGCCGGGGCCATGGCACCTACACCGGGCAAGACCACTTTGTCAGCGTTAAGGATAGCGGCAGCAGCGTGGGTAATCTGCGTTTGACCTCCAACCCTCTCCAGCGCTTTCTGTACGCTACGCAAATTTCCCATTCCGTAATCAACGATGGCAATCATAATTCTTTCTAATCAATAATTCCCTTCGTAGATGGCACCTGCCCTGCCCGACGAGGATCAATAGTGGTTGCCTGATCTAAAGCTAAACCTAAAGACTTAAACAATGTTTCTAGATTTGTATGTAGGTCATTGCTGGGATCCCTCAATTCAAAGATTAAAGTGGCCCCTAAATTATGCGCAAAACTTTCCATAAAATGTTCAAAATATGAAAATTTATAACCATCTTGATCGGCTCCGGGGTGACCCGTTTTAACATTAACCTTAAAGTATCCCCTGCCTGAAATATCGATGACACAACAGCCAACCGTAGCCTCCATCGGCGCAAAGGCAGAGCCGAAGCGCTTAATCCCGGTTTTCCCCTCGCCGAGCGCTTTCTTAAAAGCTCTGCCTAAGACGATACCGATGTCCTCATTAGTGTGGTGAATGTCAATGCGGGTATCCCCAACGACTAATAAATCTAAGTCAAAATAGCCATGAAAGGCAAACAGCTCCAGCATATGATCCAAAAAGCCGATAGGAGTTTTAATCTTGGTCTTACCGCTCCCATCGACGTTTAAGGAAACTTTGATTTGAGTTTCTTTGGACCTGCGTTCTAGCTCGGCTTTTCGTTGAATCATAGGTTCCTCGTTTTTCCGTATTGATCGGTGTCAATTAACTTTCGCTTATTTTACTTTTAAGTTCCTTATTTTGGACTTTTAAATGTTGGATTTCCTCATCCAGGATGGATTTGACCTTTTCAAACTCCTCTCGATGAGATCGATAGGCCGCTAATTCTCTTTGCAATTTTTCAATCAACCTGTTTTTTTCCTCAATAATGATTTCCAATTTAGCCACATTTTCTTCCAGAGATACATGAAAATCATTTTCTGGTTCAGCTAAACCTTCCATAATAACCGGTGGACGAGCAACGGGTTTAACTTTGATAAGCTGTAGGTCGCTGCTCACATCCAAAACCAAAGAGGGTTTATACCACGGTAATTGATGGGGAGCAAATAAAGAAATAAGAGTCAGGCACGTCAGAGCAACAATGATAAGAACTAAAATTAAGACCATAACCTAAATCTTTGGGTTTATAATACCGCCTATGGTGTCCTGCATTTTATTGACAGCTGGAGAAAGCTTGCGCTTCGGTTCACCGAAAGCTTTAGCCACCATTGGTTCCCACAAAGCCATAGAATTCCTCCAAAAAAAACTTTTAGAAAGCCTCGTTGCTGAAATTATTATCGTCACTGGCGCCTATGAGACACTCATTAAACCATACGTATTTAACCATAGTAAAGTACATGTTGTCCACAATAAAGATTATAAATTGGGACAAACCTGCTCTTTTCAAACTGGTCTTTTGGCCGTCGACAAAAATACCAAAGGCGTCCTGCTTTTACCTGTTGATTGCCCTTTTGTGTTGACCAGGACCGTCAATGGCCTCATGGAACATTTTCATCAAAAAAATCCTGATATTCTTATTCCTGTTTACCACGGAAAGCGGGGGCACCCACCCATTTTTCATCAAAGGATGAGACAAGACCTCTTAAATCTACCCGCAGACAAAGGCATCAATGGCCTCTCCCATTGGCATCAGGCGCAGACAATAGAAACGAATGATCCCGGAGTGATAGCCACATTTAATACGCAAAAAGAGTTGGAAGGTTATTTAAAGACGATGACTTTAGCGCTGTAGGTGGCGCGGATATACGCATTACCAAACAGCTTTTGCAGTTTAATTCTCTTCCACATACCGGTGGTATTGGTTTGAATATCTGTGATGGCATCCCCCCCTAAAACAGCCGCTTCTTGTTTGAGCTTAGGCAAGACATCGGCCAGGGATTGACGACGCTCGGTCGTCACTGTGACCTCGCCGATTTGTTCGAAGGGTTTATCCACATTTTCCAAATACTGAACCTGGTCAATAGCTGTTTTAGGTGGATAAAAATCCTGGGATATATTTTTGGAATCGATCTGGTAGACAGTGCACCCCGTCAACACAAGAGCCAGAAAAAACCATGCAAAAATTCTTCTCATATAATTTGATTATAGCTTGGTAGATGAAGATAACAAGTATTTTTTAAATTTTCAGGCTTCGCTAAAGTACTTTTGTCTTTAGCTACGCCTGACGGGCGCAGTTAAATATGTAAATTATTTAAC
>JAHFGE010000119.1 GCA_023247575.1 Candidatus Omnitrophota bacterium
CAGTGGCTTAATCATGACATTTACTTTAGGGAAGATAGGACACTTGGCACATGACGGTTTCTTGAAGAGGGTTAGCACCGTCAACAGTTATGACCAAAATAAGCAGGCATTTTTATCTTGGCCAGACATTGGTCCAGTGGACACCAGGAATTATCAAGCAACGACACAAGTGGATTTTATTGAAAAAAGCGCATATGCTTTGGGCAATCCTGGAACAGTCGCCGGGGCAGAAATTAATCCCGAATGGAACATGACCAGCCAGAACGTTAAAAATAAAAGTACCGGTGTCATTGCAAGCCAGGAGATTAGGGATCCTTCTGTCCCGGGGCCATTGAATATAATAAAAGAAATCGTTTTCAAAAAAGCAGACGTTGGTTATGACAATACCTACCATGCCTTCGTAGTCAATCTTGGCAAGCCTGTCGATGAAAAAGATAAACCGGCAAACCCATTAGGGCTTGTTTCCAAAGAGGTAAACGCTTCAGGAGGTGCAGGTGCTCTTCCAGTTAGATGGGAAGAGCCTGTAAAGACTAATGTCTTCATTGATCAATTTGTGGGCATGAGCACGGAAACCGGGGATAGAGTGGCCTTTTTTGATTTCACAACGAATGGGAGAACTTACACTTCTGTTTCACCCTACGTTACTGCGGTTGTTCCTTTTGATAAAGATCATGGCTTCTCAACACCAGTTTGGGACAATGGCCGCCTCATCAATGTCGGGGAAAAAGGAGCGGGGGAGTTAAGGCTTGGCTATAGCGCTGTTCCCTTTACCACGGTTGAGGGAGCAGTCAAAGATGACGTCCTTGCCATGACCCAGTTTTATAACACCTCCGCCCGGTTTTTAAATGCCGGGGGCCAATACATACCGATTACTAAATCCAGCGACGGGACTTTTACTGGTATTCGCCGCGGGGGAGTGGAGTACTGGAACGGCAATTCGTTTATTCTCAATGGCACGATTTCTCAAATAGGCATTTATCGTCCTCGAGAGGGCAAGGGCAATACCTTAATTCCTCAGCAGGACAATAACGGAAACACTCTGGTTTTAGTTGCCCAAGGTCAGAAAGGCCAGGCGGCTAGCATTGAAGTCCGTAATGGTGTTCACGAGGATAATTATCAAAAATATATGTTTGATTCGACCACTCCTACCATAAATTCCGACAGACGTCTGGCCATTCTTACAGTAAAGGCTGCGCCGGGCGGCAATATGCTTGAGCCAAGTAAAAATTATACCGACTTAAAAGTCAATGGAGCGAATGTTTTGATTGACTATATCGGGAGCAGCTTGCCTGGCAGCAGTACCTATGGACATTTGGATGATGTTATGGCTCAGAATTCTCCCTTCCTACCAGGCACGCTAGGTATCCCTTATGCTCCAGAAACTAAAAGCGATCGCATTGCGGATGGCTTTTTTTATGCTTTTCAGGGCGGCGAGCTTGCGAAGTCTCCTATAAGCATGTCACCTTATTCCGAAAAAATTGCATCGTCTCCCAACAATGCTTCTGCCGAATTAACTGTCATTGGGCCTCTCGATTTTATAAATCCTCTTCCTGCTGCGCCCGAGGGATATGTTGTAAGTCGTGCAGGTGAACGTGCTAATCAAGATTTAGCCAACCAGTTGCAAAATCTTTGGCCTCCATCTGTCCGTAGTCTTGATTCCATGTTGATTCGAAATGCTGCTCGGAACATGCTTGATAATGGAGGGACAAGATTGGCTTATTCCTTAGGCACCTTTGATAAAGAAGGCGGGCAGAATATATTTACAGGCACGGCCACTCACACACCGATGGGCGAGGGAAGCATTTATGCGATTGGCTCGGATGTCACTAACAAGGATAACGGGATTCCTCATAATTGGAATAAAACCAATGAGGCAGGTGGCGCTCAAGAAAAACTCATCTCCGACGTTTATCGCATAGGTCCAGAATTTGCTGCTGTCTATATAGGGCCCAACAATGAAAGATACTTTGTGGGGGAGGATGATGTCAGAGCCCAGGTTAAGCCAGGAAGTATTATCAAGGGGCATACGTATTTCACGGCGTATTCAGAGCAGCTTAAAAATGTCTTCCGACCCGAATTCATTGCTTTACCTGATTTAATCAAAAACCTTCCCGCCGGACAGGTGGCAGGCAGCTTAGTTCATATGGAAATTGTTAATAACGGGGGGGTTCTTTCTTCAGGTATGAACGGCCTTCCTACTATTCAAGTTCCTAATATTCAAGCAACTTTATCGCCTCCCACTTTGGAAGAAATGGCTTCTAATTTGGATCGTCGAAAAATACCATTTGAAGATCAGCAGGGGCATCGTTTTACCGACCCCAAAAGTCCAGAGGCTCAAGCTGTTCCTTTAACCGATCGTCATTATTCCATTCAGGAAGCCTTCAACGATGCCGCCACAGTTCATGGGGGGTACATAGATGCGAATTTAGAGGGAACCATGCTGGTTCCCGAGGGGCATATGACCTTTGGCATTGTTCCTGAGCCCATTGCAAAATCAACCGCAGCAGGGCGTCCGGAATTTACTGTCAACGGCGCTTGGACCAGTGGTAACAATAGCCTCGATATTTACGGCTATTCCGACGAAGTCCACAAAGACTTTGTCTGGAGCAATGCGGATGCAGTGATTAATTCCTGGCAAATGTCCAATGGCCGCCTCGCTTTTGATTTCAAAAACCCCGGCCCTGGAAGAGAGACCGTATTGAATGTCCCAGGTTCCTATACAGGTCTAGGCTATATAGCTCAGGTTCCCGTCTGGACGGGTGTGACAGACCTCATGAATGCCTATGGTCTTTTAGGAGGCGGAAACACCAATACCCACACCTATCCGCCTTTTTATCAGAAGGTAAGAATAGATAAAGGCAACATTGGCGACAATGTAGTGGGAGTTACTCTTGATGACACTCACTCCTTTGCTTTTGAGTACTATGGCATTGGTCCGCAAGGGGTCCAGTTGGTATCGGCGTTAGAGAACAAAGGCACAGAAATCGATTACAACCTACCCACTTCCCGAGGGATAGGTATTGAAGCCATTGAGCACTTAATCAATCCATCGTCAGGCCCTGGCGGTCTTTTGACTCGTAGCCCTATAAGCCATCAGACGATCATAGAGATGCCGGTGACTCCGGCGGTTGAAACAGACATCAATCGTTTCAATTCGGCCATAGGAAAGACCCAAGAGGTTACATCCGATAGCGGGAATGTTTATTTTGTAAACAAAAATGATTTGGTCGACAGGTGGCTGTTAGCGAGCCTTTCTAAAGGCGGCTACGGTGTATTTTCTGCGAACGGAAAGACCTATCATATTGATAAGGGAAAACTTTTAGGGCAGCCAGTAATGATGAATGGCATCTCAGAGCATGATCAAGCCATGGTTCTGGTGGATGGTTTGCAGTGGGATACAACTAAAAAAGTTGAGAGTCTCAAAGATATTTTTATTCAAACATTAAAACGGGCGCCTTCCAGCAGCTCCATAGGGGACATCTACAAACTCATAAGCCAAGGAAACAATGGACAGATCTTAGTTACCATAGGGGGCGTCTCCAAACTCATTGATACTTCCAAAGTTTCCGTCCCTGTGCAGGCCACAGATGATCAGGGCAATGTTTTTAAAGGCACTGCTAACTACGAAGGGCTTAATAGCCAGGACAAGTGGTTCAATCGTTCCTGGAATGACATAACAGTACAATATAAGACTGCTGACGGCCAAATGGCAACAACTAAAGTAGACACCAGCGATGTTCAATTGGAAGGCCAAAAAGAAGTTAGAGTTCATACTTCTAGCGGTGATCAAACGATAAAAATTTCCATCAATGCCTGGCTCATAGGCAAGGGTGCCACAGCAGAAGATTTTAAAAAGAATACCCCAGACGTTCCTCCTACTACTATTCATGCCACTGCAGGTATAGGTTCAGGAATGTCTGTTGAGGTGCTTTCTAAGGAAATTACTGTTCTAGATAAAAATACGAGAGAATATAGAACCATCCCCCGAAGTCTTTTAAATGGTCTACCCGGTTCAGAAAAGTCTACCCCTCCTGCCAGTTTTGATGCCGTGCAAGGCCCCGCGCAAGCCAGAGCTTTCCGGGACACCTTAGAGGATATGGTCGCTTTGGACCAGAGCGTCAATAACTGGTGGGTAGCTAAAGGTGACGGTAAGGGAGGGATAGCGATAGGAGTAGTTGATTCCAAAGATTTAAACAACATGGCTAATTTTGCTAAGGCTAAGGGCATTTTCCATGGGGATCCAGGCTCCGCCGAGTTTATCAATGCCAAAACCCAGTTAGATAAAATAGCGACTTCCCAGGGAGGAATTCAAGCCGCTGAGGTGGCCATTACGTTAGCTAGTTGGGGGTATGGTCTTTACGCCGCTGGCGCGGCCGGTGCAGCTGGGGTAGGTGCAGTCAATGAAGCAGCAGTAGGGGCTGGAGCCAGCCGACTGACTACAAGCATGGCCACCCGTATTTTTATGGAGGATGCTAAGGCTAATTTCATCGGGAATTATTTAACCCGCAGAGCCGCTTATATGGCAGCTGGCAATCTTGCCGTGGATGAAACAATCTCAGTGGCCACCGGCAGAGGTAATCTTTCC
>JAHFGE010000037.1 GCA_023247575.1 Candidatus Omnitrophota bacterium
CATGGTAAATTCCGGATTGTGCTTGGTCGATATCCCCTCATTGCGAAAATTTCTGTTAATCTCATAGACCTTTTCTAAACCACCGACGAGTAAACGCTTTAAATACAACTCCGGCGCAATGCGTAAGAAAACGTCCACATCCAAGGCATGATGCTGGGATTTAAATGGACGGCCGCGCGCGCCGCCGGCCATGGGCTGCAAAATAGGCGTCTCTACTTCCAAAAATCCGCGCTGATCCAGAAAATGACGGATCAAAGACACGATACGGCTGCGCCTGATAAAAACCTCACGCACCTGGGGGTTAGCAATCAAATCCACATAGCGCTGGCGATAGCGAATGTCGACATCCTTAAGCCCGTGCCATTTCTCAGGCAGACTCCGCAATGATTTAGAAAGCACTTCATATTTGAGGACACGGATACTGTCCTGTGCGGTCTTGGTTTTAAAAGTTTCGCCTTCCACACCAACGACATCGCCGATATCCACACAATCCAATAATAAGTCATACTCTTGCTGACCTAATAAATCTAACTTCACAAAAAGCTGTATGCGTCCGCTTTGGTCCATCAAATCCATAAAGGCCACTTTCCCCTGTGAACGCCTGGCCATGATGCGGCCTGCCACCACCACTTTCTGGCCCTCCTGAAAATTTTTAAGCACATCGCCAATAGCATGGGAGCGCAAAAACTTTTGGCCATAGGAATTGATGCCCTTTTGGCGTAAAGTTTCCAGCTTATGCAGTCGGATGCTTCTGATGTCTTCGTCCATAGAACTCCTTAAAAAAGTGTCATGACAAAATTTATATTGAATTTAACTTAAATTGTTATAATCCAAATATTTAGAAACATTTCATTATATAGAAGCGACGACGGGGTGTCAATGCCTGGATTTCAACTGGATTACGGTCATCCTTAAGATTCTTCCCCCGACTGTCCCGCCGTTGGCGGGACAAGACGTCGGGGTCAGAATGACAAACATTTGGTTATAGTTTAAAGATATTTCCTTGAATTCTATGAAGGCCTTTTTGTTGCGGAAAAAGCTTCTGAATACCGCCGGAGGCTTGTTTATTATTTGCTGGTCTTCATTGATGGGTAAATTCACCCATGGTCAAAAATACTAGCGATTATATTTGACTGCTATTAAAAAATGTTGTATTCTTTCTTTATCATGAAAAGATACCTTACACAACAAATCCGGCAGGACTTGCAGCGTAAAATGGTTTTCCTAGGAGGACCACGCCAGGTTGGAAAAACAACCATAGCCTTAAGTCTTCTGAAAAATAAACAAGGGTATTTAAACTGGGATATCGCTGAACACCGTGAAAAGATCCTTAAGCGTGAACTTCCTGCTGTGGATATGTTTGTCTTTGATGAAATTCATAAATACCGTTCTTGGCGTAATTATCTCAAAGGGCTGTTTGATCTTTACAGAAAAGAACGACAAATATTAGTCACAGGCAGCGCGCGACTTGATCTGTACCGCTACGGTGGCGATTCCCTGCAGGGCCGTTACCATTTTCTACGTCTTCATCCTCTATCCGTAGCCGAACTCAATATTCTCTCTCACAAAGGACTCATGGATCTTCTAGAACTAGGAGGGTTCCCCGAGCCATTTCTCGGCGGTTCTCAGGTGGAAGCAAAGCGCTGGTCCAGAGAATACCGTACCCGTCTGTTACGTGAAGATATCTCATCAGTGGAAAGAATCAAAGATCTAGGGAATCTTGAATTACTGATGCTGCGTCTTCCTGATCTTGTGGGAAGCCCCCTTTCGGTTAATGCCCTACGCGAAGACCTTCAGGTCAGCCATAAAACAATAACAAGCTGGGTGGAAATACTTGAACGGTTATATGCGATTTTTCGTCTTAGGCCTATTGGTGCGCCTAAAATAAGAGCTGTCAAGAAAGAACAAAAACACTATCATTTCGACTGGTCATTGGTCTCAAACAGGTCGTATCGTTTTGAAAACCTCGTCGCCTCGCATCTTTTAAAATGGGTTCATTTCGAACAAGATACTAAAGGTCGTGAAATAGAGTTATGCTACTTTCGTGATATTGATGGTCAAGAGATAGATTTTGTCATTACTGAAAATAACCTCCCCATACAGTTGATCGAATGCAAATGGTCGGATGATAATGTTAATAAAGCCTTAAGATACCTCAAAAACAAATTTCCCGACGCTACAGCTTGGCAAATCCACGCGACCGGCACGAAAGACTACCAAACCCCAGAGGGCATTCGTGTAGCCCCTGCCTTAACATTGCTCAAAGACCTTATTTAAAAAACTGCTAAGTGGTGAGCCTGCCGAACCATTGATTTCAATATTCTCCAGCAATTTTAAACCCTAGGGGGATTGCTTTATAGCGGGCTCTTTGAGAAATTTGCTGAGGCTTGATTTTAATTCAGGTAGTTTATGTTCAATGATGTCCCAAATGATGTCCCTGTCTATTCCAGAATACTCGTGTATTAACATATTGCGTAAGCCAACGATTTTCTTCCACTCAATTGAAGGGATTTGATTTTTGATACTAGCAGGAATCCGCTTGGAAGCCTCTCCAATGATTTCTAAATTTCTGGCAACAGCATCAGCAACCAAGGTGTTTTTAGTGAACTGTGATCGAGAAGATGACTTGGTGTATTTTTGAATTTTTTGGATCGATTCAAGGATATCTTCGATATAAAGCTTATAATGACGCATACACAATGTCTCGAGCAATGGAAGTCTTAATAGCAGGCTTTATAGCTTCTTTTATTACCAAATCTACTTTACGTTGCAATCGGCGTTCCAAAAAAAATTTTAAATTCATGTAATTATCGAAAGTTTTTTTTCCATGCTGGAATTCAACAAGAATATCAACATCACTTCGTGGTCTTTGCTGTTGCCGTGCAAAAGACCCAAAAAGCCCTAAACGGCGCACTCCATAGGCCTTAATGGCTTGTTTTTCGCCAATGATGGTTGTAAATATCTTCTGTTTTGCGGTCATGATCGTATTATAACAGGCATTTAGTTTCAAAAAAGACCTTTTTTATTCTCCACTTATACCAAGTGATTGCGGCAAATTATTGAGCGGTTTAATTTCAATATCTTTGATATACAGCCCATTGATTTCAATGTTTTCCAGAGCTTTTAAATCCATGGGTTGGCTAATCGCCGCTTTGTCGGAATCCACGTCAACCTTCATGCGGTTGGCGGTCAAGTCGATACCTCCGAAAGACTGCTTTTGTTCCTTTTCGACCATTGCTGCATCAACCCCAAAAGGCGTATAACTCGCCAGGTCTTTTTCTCTTTGAATCGATTGCTCTAAAGATGCCTCTTTTTCTACATCCTCTTTTAGCTTCTCAAGCCTTTCTTCCCAATTATTCTTGGGGAGAGGCTTTACGTTATTTGTTTTATTCTTTTCCAAAAACTCTCTCACACGGTCAAAATGGCTTTGCCCCATAATTATCAGAACATTACCTTTGATTGCTTGAGCCCTATTAGCCATACGCCTGCTGCGCTCATCAGCCAATTTGTTAAAACTTTTGCTTAATTCAATGAGGTTCTTGACATGCTCATTTAACACTTCATCATCCTTTGTTAATTGTTGCAACCGCTCTTCTTGCGCAGAATGGTCAGCTAAAGGGTCAACGATCATTTTATCCAGAGTTTTCTTGATTTCCCGTTTTAAATTTTCATCTTTAACCAAAGCATCCAGACCCTGACTCTTATCAAGCATATCATTTAAAATGACAAATGTTTTTTTCTTCAAATCCCAGTCGTCGACCCCGACAATTTTCAACTTATTACGTTGAGCCCATTCAGAGTCGGATTCCCATAAATAATAAACCGGTCCCAGCAAATACAAAAGCATATCATCTATCTTCTTAGCATCCACTCCTTTTCTCTTCATGGCTGCTTTAATATCTTGAAGAATTCTTTTACCCTCTTTCTGCTCTGCTTTAACCTCCTCAGAAGACAATTCAACCGCAATGGTTTTGGCCTGACTTGGCCCTTGCACAGCGTCACGAATGGCAATCACATCCTCCCGATAGCTTTGAATGATTTCTTCGTACATTTTTAATATTTTATCCACAGCATTTTCCTTATAAGCCTCAATATCCGCCTCAGTATCTTTAGGATAATCATGCATAAGACTTCTTATAATGGAACCAATATCTACTGGGTTGCTATGTATATAACCCCTTATCACAACATTGCGTTTGTTATTCTTTGCTGTCTGTGCCATCAATGCTTCAGGAGTAAGTACCCTTGTTCCTATAGCTGCTGCCGCCAAGGCTGTGATAAAATTCCGACGATTAATTGCCTTCATCGCCTGATCGGGAGACGTAGGGCTTACTTGGGCGGTGTCTTCTGTCTCATGTTCAAATTTAATGCCTGGAACTTTGTAAGCTAAAAGGAATTCCCTAATTCTTTCTGCAGAAATTTCCACAGGTTCAAATATATCACTTATTCTTACTCCGCCTTGCACTTCCAAAATTCTTCGCTCACCTGTAAACATACCTACAATTCCATTCTCAGCAATTACAGGAGACCCGCTGAATCCAAGTTGTGCTGTTTGCAATGTTCCTATTGACTCTCTATTAATTGTGTTAAGCTTGCTATCAAATCCAAATATATACCCGCCATTGATGGTTTTTTTACGAAAAGAGAAATTTGCTACAATGGGATCAAATCTCTCTGTTTGCTTTCTAGAAATTTTTATTAAAGCAATATCCCCTTTTTTGTTTGCAGCAATTACTGTCCCTGGCACCACTTGCCAACTTGAAAACATCTTTGCATTGTTAAAATAAACTTCGACATACTTACCTCCTTTACCGAAGCTTCGTAGTACTCTCTCCACATAAGAGGATTGAACAACATGTTCGTTAGTTAGTACATAGAAATTTTCTTCGTCTTCTCCAACAATAAATCCTGTCCCTTGGCTTTCGTGATCTTTGAATAAAAACTTAATTTTTACAACAGATACCTGGGGCTGAATCGGGTAAATATATTTATAATAGCCGTACCGGCCATACCCAGAAAAAACTGAACTCTCAATCACTTGACGAACATCACCAGGTATTCCACCGTAATCATCTAGAGGGATACCCAAATTTTGCAATAATTTTCTATCTTTGGGGTCTACCTCACCAGCCATTACATTTATGACAACCGTATTAAAATCCTGCTCACTCCAAATGTGCTCTAAGATATTTACGACCCTCTCTGCCAATTCTTTGCTTACAACATTACCGTTACGTAATCTCACTTTACCCTCTAAAACATTCATCGCCTGATCGGAAGCCGCTGGATTGCTTACCTGGGCGCTGGCCAAATTTACCGTCACTTTAGCTGCATCGCCGGTAGTCATAGCTTCATCAGGCTGAATTGTCTGGGCGTAATCTATGCTGTGCATGGCAAAATCGCCAGGAACAGAAAATCCTCCTGAAAAATATTTTCTTGGAATCACCTGCTGCGTTACGGGGTCGGGTTCCTCTTTAATGTAGTTGTATACGCCTTTTTTGAAGGCGGCGAGGTAGCGGTGGTAGATGGCTTCAACGTCGTCTTTCTTTGTCGTTCCCGATTGTTTTAATCGGGAACCTAGGACTTGCATGCCTGGATCCCCGATAGAAACATTCGGGGATGACAATTTTGTACTTTCAGGGACGACAGAATTTTCATAATGAATCCCTTCTACCTTATTTTGATCCATATACTTTCGCCCCAAAATGCTGTCTTTCATGCGCTTTTTAAACCAGACAGCGAGGATGAGGGAATAATAAACCTGGCGCAGGGTGGAGAAGTTTTTGCCTTCATTGACTTCGGTTTCGAGGGCGGGAATGACAAGTTCGCGGACGATTTGGGAGCCTAATTGGTTAATGGTTGATGGTGAATTGTTAATGGTAGTATTTTGTTTTTGACCATTTACCATTGACCATTCACCATTGACCGCATGTTTCGACATTGCCAAATAATCCTCCTCTAACATCACCTTCAACTTTGCCTTCACCACAAACGCCGTAACTCGTGGTGAGCCTGTCGAACCATTGCCGTGCTCGTACACCTTCGCATGGTCAGGCACAATCCAGACTTTGTTGAAGGTATTCACCGGAATATTGGCTATTCCATACTTCTTGGCCGCCTCCTCATACACCCTCTTCCAGAACTTTTTGCCGAATTCATCTTCCGGATAAATCAGGCTGGCGGTGATTTGTTTGAGGATATAATCTTCGGCTAACAGGTCGCGGCCCATGTCGGTTTGGCCAAAACTTTTCGGGATAATCCTGTTTTTTTCGTAAGGCGAAAGGTTCACCCACAGGTCCTGTTCAGGGGTGGTGATGGAGGCGAGGAAGTATTTGATAAGGCGCCGGGCTTCTTGTTTGAGGTAATCCGTCTTCACCCCGCTTCCTGCTTTCGCAGAAAGCAGCTGGGCTTTGCCGGACGTGCTGTCCCCTTGGTCCAGCACGAAATCAAAATGAAACGGATTCCTAGGATCAACGGTCACGCCTTTGAGCACCGGCGGATTCTCAGGCGGGCTTAACCCCACCCTCACTCCGGGAGTGGGGAGGGCCAATTGGGCCTGGACAGGCAAAGGCCCAATGCTGGTTATAATAAACGCCCCGATTGTAAGGAATATTAATGGTGTACGGGTTTTCATATATTTTAGTTTTCTGGTAGAGACAGGACATGGTTCGATTACGCTCACCACAGGTTGCCCCGTCTCTACATAAAGTATCACATATAAATACTTCAAAAACAAGGCCTGGAAGGCTATTTTGAAAAAACGATTTCTTTAGGCGCAGACGATACAAATTCCAGATTTATTGGCTAGATCAACAGTGCGGGGACGGTCTATGATGAGGGTTTTGCCGGCTTCGATGGCCAGGCAAGCGGCCTTGGACCTAGCCATGGTAGCAATGGTACGGGGGCCGATAACGGGGATGTCAAAACGGTGATCCTGGTTTGGTTTACTTTGTTTGACGACCACAGCGCCCTCATGGGCAATGCGGCCGCCTCGCTCGATGGTGCGGTCGGTGCCTTCCATGGCTTCAATAGCCACAATGGCCCTTTCCTTTACCACCACGGTTTGGCCAACATCAATACCACCCATGAGTTTGGCTATTGTGGTGCCAAACTCGATATCTTTTAATTCACTCATCGTGGGGCCCCGTTTAGTCAATGTCCCTTTAGGGGCCAGGTATTTTTTCAAGAGAAAAGTAGAATCCAAAAGACTCATCCCTTCTGTGGCCAAACGGTCGGCCACAGCAGAAAAAATCGTATCGGCTTTGCGGTTAGCTAGAGCACCGGCCAAGGTTTGGAATTCCTGATCCAAAACGACCTGAGGATTAAAAAGATAATCCGGATTGACCTGACCAGCCATAATGACTTCTTTGATATGAGACTGCCGGAAATATTCAAAAAGTTTTTGAAGCTCACCCACCTTAAAATATTGGAATTGATCGACGAAAAAATACAGCCATGGGGACGTATCCCCCCTGACACCGGCAGCAACCACGCGAAAGCCCTGATCGCGCGCGGCACGGGCAAAGAGGAAAGGGAATTGATTATTTCCGGCGATTAAGCCAATTGTTTTGGAATTATTCCGCATGTTTGTAAAGAGTAAAGGGTCAAGGGTTAAGAAATTCCCCTTTTGGAACTCTCTATAAATTCCAATACTCTTTGAACTTCAGGGGTGTTGCCTAACTGCTCTTTGACTTCGGATACGGCGTGGCTGCGGGCCAGACCGGAATTAAAAAGAATTTTAAAAGCGCGGCGCAAGGCCAGCATAACCTCGGAGGTTAAATTAGCCCGTTTTAAGCCGATGACATTCAAACCCCGCAAAGTAGCGGGATTACCGTCGACCATGGAATAAGGGGGTACATCCTGCGTGACTTTGGAACAGCCGCCAATGATAGAAAGGTACCCCACCCTGGTAAATTGATGCACCCCAGAGAGTCCTCCAATGACAGCTTTGTCCTCAATCGTCACATGCCCTGAAAGGCCCACATAATTAGCTAACACACAATCATGACCGATGTGGCAATCATGGGCCACATGCGAACAGGCCATAAATAAATTGCCATTGCCAATCGTAGTTATGGCGCCGCCTGCTGAAGTACCGGGGTTAACCATCACATATTCCCGGAAAATATTATCCTTGCCAATTTTTAAATACACTCTGTCAGTTTTCTGAAATTTTTTATCCTGCGGTGGGGAACCAATCACTGCGGCGGTAAATATTTGACAACCATCACCAATTTCTGTGGCCCCTTCCACCAGGCAATGATGGCCGATGGTCACATTGTTACCGATGACCACTGGTCCCTCTATAACCGAGTAAGCACCAATAGTGACGTCCTCACCAATTTGGGCGTCGGAACTAATCACAGCTGTTTCGTGAACCTGATTAGACATATTTTATTTATATGTCGTTCCCGAACGTTTTAATCGGGAACCTAGTAATTATAAGCCCTAGATTCCCGCTTAAAGCTTGCGGGAATGACAAAATTGGACATACATTTGGGGACGACATAATTATTTAATTTTTTAAATACGCAGCGTCCGTATAAGAAAAAAGCATATCGGCCTCCACAGCTACTTCTGTCCCCACTCGGCCTACCCCTTTCACTTGCGCTGTCCGATCGCGGTCCCGAACGATTTCTACTTCCATGACCAATTGGTCCCCCGGAACAACCACTTTGCGGAATTTTACAGCGTCGAGGGCCATAAAAAGTGCTACTTGACCAGGATGATCGCCACCGGTCTGAACCAAAACTCCAGCGGTCTGCGCCATAGCCTCTACCATTAATACTCCAGGCATAACAGGTTTGGCTGGAAAATGTCCCTGGAAAAAGCCATCATTGATGGTAACGTTCTTAATGCCAATTCCCTTTTTGCCGCGTTCAATTTCGATGACACGATCAACCAGCAAAAACGGATAGCGATGGGGAAGAATTTTCATAATCTCATTGATATCAAAAACTCTCTGAGCTTTTGTCATAACAGGGTCCCTTTGTTGTTGGTCGATTTTACTGACCAATGCATGATTTAAAGAATGCCCGCTTTTATTGGCATATATTTTACCACGGACGCTTAAGCCTAACAAAAAAAGATCACCAATGATATCCAGCACCTTATGGCGAGCGCATTCATCAGGAAGTCGAAAACTATTGTTGATCGGTCCCTCGTCAGAAATCACCAGCGTATTTTGAAAGTCAGCCCCTTTGCCCAACCCTCGGGCACGGATTTCCTCCACTTCCTCTTCCAAACAAAATGTCCGAGCAGGAGCGATCTCCTGCACAAATGCTTGCGGCTTAACGTCAAAACAGACCGTCCGCTCAGCAAGCAGTGGATGGTTATAATCAATCGTATAAGAAATCTGGAAATCGTGGCAAGGCACAATCATGATACTGGCTCTTTCATTAGACACCAGAATCGGTTGATTGATTTCCAAATAGCGACGGGGAATATCCAAATCTTCTATCTCTGCGGACTCCAGCGCTTTAACAAAATCCATACTGCTGCCATCTAAGCCAGGCACCTCTGGTCCGTTGATCTCAACAGTCAAATTATCAATGCCAAGGCCATTGAGGGCCGCCAGCAGATGCTCCACGGTCATGACCCGTACGCCATTGGCTTCGATAGCCGTGTGCCGGCTGACCTCATGGTCTGTGACAACGGATTGCGGCCCCAGTTTGATGGATGGGGCGCCTGGTAAGTCTGTACGGATAAAATGGATTCCTTCATCGGCCTTAGCCGGTTTAAAAGTCACCGAGGTATGTTGGCCCGTATGAAGAGCTATACTGGATAAATTGACGGGTTTTTTAATCGTTTTTTGCATGTTTCTAATACTCGTTCATTCTCATTTTACTTTTTTCTCTAGTTCCTCGATACGTTTTTTGAGATCGTGTATTAACTCTACATAATGATCCAGCCGCTGAATATAGGCATTGGTCTTAAACGCTTGCCGCAGAGGCTGCGCCGGGGTCCCGAACACCTGCGCTCCGGCTTTAATCGATTTGCTAAGCCCTGACTGGGCTGCCACAACGGCACCATCACCAATGGTTAAATGTCCCACAATACCGGCTTGTCCGGCCAAGATGACATTTTTGCCGATATCCGTGCTGCCTGAAATGCCGACCTGGGCGATAATTAAACAATGCTTACCGATAGTAACATTATGGGCAATATGAACTAAATTATCAATTTTTGTTCCTTCACCAATCACTGTTTTATCAAACCGGGCTCTGTCAATGGTTACATTGGCACCGATTTCCACATCATCTTCAATGGCCACTGTCCCCACTTGAGGAATTTTAATGTGTTTGCTCCCAATGGTCACATAACCATAACCATCAGAGCCAATCACTGTTCCCGAATGGATAATAACTTTATTGCCGACAGAAATATTCTCCCGCAACATCACATGGGGATAAATCAGACAATTCGATCCTATCCGAGTGCCATGGCCGACGTAACTATGGGCATAAATCTTGGTTCCTTCCCCCACCGTGGCTTTGGGCTCAATGACCACGTAGGCTCCAATGGATACCTGGCTGGCGATCTTGGCATCTTGAGCAATCACAGCGGTGGGGTGTATACCCGCATGAATTAAAGGAGGTGTATCTTTTAAAAAATGACTGATGACCTTCGAAAAAGCCAGTGAAGGTTGGTCAACTCTGATAATAGTTTTGCCAGCTAAAGATATTTGTCTGGGGACAATGATGGCACTGGCTTTACTTTCTTTGGCCAGCGGCTCGTATTTGGCATTGGCCAAAAAAGAAATATCTCCTTCTTTGGCTTCTTTCAGACCAGCACAACCGGTAATCTCCATCTTGCCGCTGCCGATCAATTCTCCTTCAATGAGCTGTGCAATATCGGCAATGGTTATACGCATAAAAGTTATTTCTTGCCAGGATAATTGTCATTCATGGCTTTTAAAACCTTTTCGGTAATATTGATTTCCTGTTCGCCATAAATAAGCACACGGTCATTGAGGATTAAGGTGTAGCCCTCCTTTTTGGCCATGGCACTGACAATTTTTTCAATCTCTAAAAGGACTTCTCGAACTTTCTCATCACGTTTTTGGGCCAGTTCAGTTCTCTTTTGTCTATCAAAATCCAAAAGGTCTGTTTTTTGCTTTTCAATATCGGCGGACAATTTCCGTTTTTCATCTTCTTTGAGTAAAGCCAGCCTACCCTGTGCATCACGGATCTTATTGATCATCTCGTCACGCTGTTTTTGATACGCTTGGCTTTCCGTTTGCAAAACCGCATCATATTCCTTAGTCTTTTGATAATTATCAAATACACGGCCTAAATCGACATAGGCAATTTTCATTTCCTTGGCCTGGGCTGCCGTAGCCAAAAACAGCCCTAAAACAAAAACCGATAATACTTTTGCTGCTTTCATACTAACCTCCTTAAATGAGCACATAAGTTACAGAACGAAGTGATGTAACTTATAGTGCGAATTAATCCCGAGCCCCGAAATACATCGGGGCGAGGGACAACCACTTAACATTCGTCTATATTATAATCCCTCGTCCCTCTTGGCGGAACTCGGGATAAATTCGTCCCGACGTATCGTCGGGACTCATTTAGAATCCTCGGCTGACGCTAAAGTAAAATTTACCGTTATTTTTCTTCGCTTCTCCAGGTAGGCGACTCAAAGGAAAGCCGTAATCCAGATTAATAGGGCCAATGGGAGTCTTAACTCTTAAGCCAGGACCAATACCGGATTTAAGGCCCCCGGTGCCATAGTCTTTGGCTTTGCTCCAAACATTACCTATATCAAAAAAAACAGCAGCCTTAACAATATCGATGATGGGTACAGTATATTCTACGCTACCCAAGAGGATAGCCTCGCCGCCAATAGCATCACCGCTACTGGTATCGATGGGACCCACTTTACGTTCATCATAACCGCGAATCGTCTGGGCGCCGCCGGCAAAGTATCGTTCGAATATGGGAACAGCGCTGGTACCATTGTAGGCTTTCACTAAACCTGTGCGGCCGCTCAATTGCAAAACACTGGTCAAATCATTAAACTTGATTGGTATATAATAACTGCCGCTGTTCTGAAAACGGTAAAAATCTTTGTCACTGCCTAAAACACCTCCGGCCACATCCGTACTATTGACCAACATCCAGCCTTTGGTGGGATTAATGGGGCTGTCCCGAAAATCATGAGTGCTGGAAAGTCCCACAGAACTAACCACCTGAGTACCTTCTTCAGAGGCTAAATCCGGAGCCACACTAGAAT
>JAHFGE010000120.1 GCA_023247575.1 Candidatus Omnitrophota bacterium
ATAATCAAAATTCCTTAACCGAATGGATTGTCGTTTTGTGGGCATAAATCCCCGTTGTTAAATGAATTGTAGGACATATTCGGGGAATTTAAATTTTGATTTATCCTTGGGGAAAGGATGACCTATTTATAGCATAAAACTCAAAAACTCACTAACCCTTTTTATCAACCTGGATTTTTTAACTTTCGCGTAAGAACCTGGCGGCGTCGTGAGGGAAGGTGGGAACAATATGCAGGCCTGTCCCCCACTCAAACCCGATACTGCGGGTCAATTTCGGGATAATTTCAATATGCCAATGATAGCAGTTGGGGCGGCCGTAATGCATGGGGGCCGTATGCAAGTAAAAATTATAAGAAGGGTTTGATAAACATCGCTTCATGCGGTTCATTATATCCGAAAAATGGCCGGCCAAATCATTGATCCCCTGCTCATCCAAATCAATAAAATTGGCCTGATGGGCCTGAGGCATCACCCAGGTTTCAAAGGCATAACGCGGCGCAAACGGACAAAAGCTTACAAAGCCATTATTCGTAGACACCAGCCGATCCTTATCCTGATGTTCCTGCTGCAAAATATCACAAAACACACAACGGCCGTGCGTCAAATGATAATGTTCGGCCCCCTGGATTTCCTCCAACACCGATTTAGGCACCATAGGCAAAGCAATGATCTGTGAATGGCTATGTTCTATCGTGGCTCCTGCTGAAACCCCAAAATTTTTAAAAATAGCTATATATTTGAGCCTGGCATCATTGGCTAACGCTCTCAATCGTCGCTGGTACTGGCGAAAGACCAGGGCAAGTTCCCCCGGCGTCAAATCAGCCATTTGTTTATTATGGTCAGGGGTTTCAATCACCACTTCATGGGCGCCGTAACCGGAGATGGTGTCCAGCATTCCCATGCCTTCTTTTTCAAGGCGCTCTTCATGCACGAGAGCGGGAAATTTATTAGGCACTGTCCTTACTTGCCAGTGGCCATTTTCGTCTAAGCGCACCGCATCCAGCTCCGGCGGGGTACGGCTCTCTCGGCCGGGGCAAAAGGGACATACCTGCCCCTGATACACCTTGTGATCTTCCCTGAAAAAATCTTTGGGGCTTTTAAGGTGATCGCTGTTAATGACCACCCAGCGGCCGACGATAGGGTCTTTGCGCAATTGAGGCATATTTATTTTTATCCGCCACCCCGCCTTGACGGGGTGGCGAGATCTCGCCTATAAAAAATTCTCTGAATTTTTTATAGGCGGACTTCTCTCAAGAATTCCGCCGTCATTTCCGGCGGTATAGGGTTAATATAAAATCCTGTGCCGCGCTCAAAACCAGCCACCCGCATTAAACGGGGCATCAATTCAATGTGCCAGTGATAGTCTTCTTCAATAGTTGGGTATTCTTTATATCCGCCGCCGCCTTCAAAAGGGGCTGACTGGATCACATAATTATACGCAGGATCGTTGAGCCCGCATTTAAAACGCATTAAAAGTTCTCTGATCATCTGCGCCAGCTGCCCCTCATAACCGGCGATGCCTTGAGCAAAATCACAACAATGACGTTTGGGAATAATACAAATCTCGAAAGGGAACCGTGAAGCAAACGGTGTGAGGGCCAAGAATTCCCCATTTTCCAGAACCACCCGCTGGCCGTCTTTACGCTCCTGGTGGATTAAATCGCAAAACAGACAGCGTTCATGAAAATCATAATAACGTTTGGCCCCGTAAATTTTGTCTTTGACACGCACCGGGTTGACAGGAATCGCCATAATCTGCGAACGGGCATGACCAATAGGGCGGCTGCCGGCGGCCACTCCGTAGTTTTTATACGCTAACACATAGCGGATGAGAGGGTCCTTGCGATGCACCAGCATACGCTGGGCATAGGTTGAAAAAATTTTTCCGATATCATCCAAAGGAAGATCGGCCATATTGGCCACATGATCAGGTGTTTCCAAAACCACTTCATGACTGCCCCAGCTGGAACAGGCTTCATACAACCCATGTTTCTGACAGGTATAAGGCTCAGTAGCCATAAAAAATGGGGTACCGCTTTGAAAAACTCTCACCTGACCATTGGTCAAAAGTAGGGGCGTATGGCCATACGCCCCTACTATATCGGGTTTACAAAACGGGCAGCTGGCTGGATCCGTCTGTTGATTGACGGGATCAGCAAAAGCCGCCTGACGGCGGCCACGCTCACTGGCGACGATCACCCAGCGGTCAACAATGGAATCTTTACGTAATTGAGGCATATAACCCCTCTCCTAAAGTCAAACGGTACCCCTGCAAAAAATCATGAGCCGACATAACTTTACCAGCTTCCAAGTGAACACTCTTGACTAAAAGCCCCCCTTGCCCACAGGCAATGATAAAACCTTCCTTGCTAATATCCACTATACTTCCAGGACCTGCCCCGACCGAAGCGTCGGGGCTAGCCTCCAGTATCTTAAGCATCTTACCCTTGTAACTGGTAAAAGCCCCGGGCCAGGGCTGCAAACCACGAATCTGATTGTAAATCTGCCCTGCTGGCCTGCCCCAATCAATCTTACCCATTTCCTTGGTAAGCTTAGGCGCATCAGTGGCCTGGGATTCCTGTTGAGGCGTCAATCGATAATTTCCAGAATCGATATCATTGAGGGTGCGAACCAGAAGTTTTGATCCCACTTGCGCCATGCGATCACGCAGTTGGATGGATGTTTCTTGCGGCCCAATAGTCATGCTCTGCTGGGTAATGATATCTCCTGCATCCAAAGCCAAAGCCATTTTCTGGATAGTAACACCGGTCTCTTTCTCTCCATGGAGTATGGCCCAATTGACTGGTGCAGCCCCTCGATATTTAGGTAACAGGGATCCATGCACATTAACACAGAACATCTTGGGGATCTCTAAAACCGCTTGGGTTAAAATCTTGCCATAAGCGACGACGACAAAAATGTCTGCTTGCAAACTTTTAAGCTGCTGGACGGTTGATTCTTCTTTGAGCGAAAAGGGCTGCAGGCAGACCATGTCGTGTTCGAGGGCAATGTTCTTAATGGGAGAAAGCGCCAGCTTCATCCCCCGCCCCTGACGACTGTCCGGCCGGGTCACGCAACCCACGACACGGACCGTCTTTAATTCTTTTAAACATGTGGCAGCAAAATCATCACTGCCGAAAAAAACTACGCGCATAGTTAAGGATCCACATTTAAGGTTACAAATACTTTGCCACTGGGTTTTATTTTAGTCCTAGCCTGTTTGATAAAGGTTATCATACCAATAACGTCTGGTCCTTGCAGTAGAATATTCAAACGGTATTGTCTCCCCTTTTTTGCTATCACTTCCGGCACAGGTGCATGAATATGTAGATTGTCACCCCCGAATGTCTTAATCGGGGGTCCAGAAATAGCATTTTCTAGATTCCCGATAGAAGCATTCGGGAATGACAATTGTGCTTTCAACGCCTGATAAAACTCCTGCGCTGTTTTCTGGGCTAACTTTTCCTGTACAGATCGAACATAGATCGCTATTTGGTGGCCAAACGGAGAAAGTCCCAGTTCTTGACGAATACGCATATCCTCAGCGTAAAAAAATCCGTCGTCGTTGGCAGTTAAAGATTTGATCACATAATGGTCGGGGTGGCGGGTCTGGATTAAAAATCGGTTTTGGGCCATTGTTCTAAAATACCTGGCCAGACTCCAGGCCCGAAAACAGGAGCGCATCTGCAAACGGTTCAATTCTCCGTCGATATCTAAAAGGGCTACTAATCCTGCGCGTGTTTGATGCTTAAATCGCAACAGTGCAGAAGTACCAATCCAGATATCCCCTTTCAGCACCTGCAGATCACGTTTAAAAATACAGATTTTTGCCGATGGAAATTTTTCCTGTAATGTTTTGTGTAACTGCTGCAGGCCCAATGTATGGTTGATGACTACCATAGAATTTATTTTCTTAGTTAAATTACTCTCCAAAGCCACCACCACCGGAGGAGATAGAAACCATCGGGAAGGTATTTTGTAATTATTCAAATCAATGGCTTGTACAGGCCGGGCATGTCCGAATCCATGTACGGGCCGAGCATGCTCGGCCCGTACTTGCCCATTCTCAACCCAATACATCAATTCCACCGACGGCGCCGTACTAATAAAGGCGACGTTAATATTCTCATTTTTTGCTCGCATCAAAAGCACGTCACGTGTTTCATACATAGGAGTCTGTTCTTGCTTATAGGAGGGGTTATCTTCGTCAATCATGACGACCAGAGCAATGTCTGCCAAAGAGCGAAAAACCAGTGATCTGGTACCGATGATATAACTTTCTTTGGAAAAATTTCGAAGCATATTCTCGACCGCTGAAAGTATAAACTGGTCAGGCACCAAAACCAGTACTCGCTTATTTTCTTGGACGAGGGGGCTGATTAAGGAAATTAAAACGGGTTGGTAATCCCCCGAAAGCACAACATGTAACGTAGGGGCGATTATTAATCGCCCCCTACTAGATGCCCGATTAATATCACCGCCTTTGGCCCCGCCATGGCGGGGTCCGTAGGCGGGGCATTCGGGCATGGCACAGGACCCACGCACCATCGTAAACAACGCCTCCCCT
>JAHFGE010000121.1 GCA_023247575.1 Candidatus Omnitrophota bacterium
AATGACCCCCATGTCGACGTCAACGACGGCTTTGACCATGTCTCCAAACAAGTTGGCGGCCAAAGCTTTGAGTTCGCCACGCGTGAATGTCTCTTTTATTATTTTCATTTCTGAAGTATAACACAAATATTAGAAAAATTTAAACGAGAACTGTAGCGCAATTGACTTATGACGTGTTTTCAGTATAATAGCGATGAATTTTAACCCGTTCTTTGATTCCCCTGTAGCTCAGTTGGTAGAGCATGTGGCTGTGAACAGACGCAGCTTCCGCGGGAAACCGCGGTTGAAACAGCAGGCTAATTCAGGGAAACCCGACGCCGAAAGGCGGGGTGATCCTGAGCGAAGCCCCGTAGAAGATTCGGGGAACGTGCAGAGACTATACACCTGCTACCGTAACGTCAAGCCGACGGTAAAGAGAGAGTCCACTTCCGGTAGGAATATCGGGTCAAGTGTAACCACAGTGTCCGAGGTTCGAGCCCTCGCGGGGGAGTTTAAATTTAAAAGGCCTGTCCGATTTTGGATAGGCCTTTTAAATTTATATTCTTTCTTGAGCGATGGCTCGAATTGAGCCCTGTTTATAAACTGCGACGAATAGGAGCAGTTTATAGGGCGAGGGTCTGACCCGTAAGGAGAGAGCGATAGCGAACGACTGAAGGGCAACGAGCCCGAGCAAGGGAGTTTTCATAAACCGTTGTAATAAAATAACTTACAATTATTTTTTTATGATCTGTTTGAATGTATTCAGTGAATATATTTAATACACATCATTCTGAGCCCGAAGGGGAAGAATCTTAAGGCGCCTTTTCCCGTCGACAAAACCCCAATTGGCAAACCTTCTATTTATATGGTATGGTTTAGCTATGCTAAAGAATTTAAAGTTAAGAAAGATTACATCCATAGGAATTCTTTTTGCTTTTTTGAGCAATGGATGGACTTTGCCATCTTTTGCCCAAGAATTTATTTTGCCTAAGCCAGGGGTAATGGTGCAATTAAGCCCTTCGTTTAATCCTCCGATATTAAAAGGCATCAAAGTCCATCCTAATGATCCATTTCGATTTGATTTTATTCTTGATAAAGGCGACAGCGAATTAAGCAATGATCAGCTTAAGGATGAATCCAGCAGGCTAATTAAATACTTCCTTGCTTCTTTAACCATCCCCGAAAAAGACCTCTGGGTTAATCTCTCACCTTATGAAAAAGATCGCATAATCCCTCAAAGCTTTGGCTTAACGGAAATGGGCCGCGACCTATTGGCTGAAGATTACATGCTGAAACAAATCACAGCGAGTTTGATTTATCCAGAAGGAGAGACAGGTAAAAGATTTTGGGCAAGGGTATATGCAGAAGCAGCCAAGAAATTTGGAACAACCAATATTCCGGTGAATACTTTTAACAAAGTCTGGATTGTTCCGGGAAAGGCAGTTGTTTATGAGAATGCCAAAGCAAAAACGGCGTATATAGTGGAATCAAAATTGAAAGTCATGCTTGAGCAAGATTATTTATCTCTTAGTCGTCATTCTGAGCGAAGCGAAGAATCACAAAAACGAGATCCTTCGGCCTTAGGCCTTAAGGATAACGTAAATAAACTAGGCTCTCAAATAATCCGCGAAATAATCATCCCCGAACTCAGCAAAGAGATCAATACGGGCAAGAACTTTGCCAAATTGCGCCAGGTCTACAATTCTCTAATCTTGGCTCTTTGGTACAAAAAGAAGATCAGGGACAGCATTTTCTCGTTGACTTACAACAATAGAAATAAGACAACCGGCGTCAATATCGATAACCCCAAGGAAAAGCAAAACATCTATGCCCGCTACCTCCAAGCTTTCAAGAAGGGGACCTGCAATTACATCAAGGAGGAACTTGACCCGCTTTCGCGAAAACTGACTCCAAGAAAGTATTTTTCCGGCGGGGCTTTTTTTGGGCAGGTCTCATGGGAAGCAACTGATGATGCGGCCATGATAACCCCGACCCCCAGAGGTACTTATATCGAGAAAGTTGAGATTGATCCAGCAGTCACGGCGCCCATTCCTCCTGCTGTGTTGGCAAATTATGAAAGTTTTATGTCCCAGCGAGGCATCGTGTTTAAGCGGCAGTTTGGGGAGAATGGGATATTCCATCAATTAGCGTGGGGAGGGGCCATAGAATACCTTGATGAAGAAAGGGAGAGTGGTCGACTTGTTCCTGATTGGCAGGCCAAGGAACCTGAGTTGGGGAGACTATCTGCAACTTGGGACGAAGACGAATATTTTAAGTATATGATAAAGCCTATCCTGGTGCAATCCCAATTAAGCGGTCCGCCTTTAACACGCCCCCAATCTGAGAAGGATCAAAAGATTCTATTGACGTCGCGGGAATGGTTCCCGCAATTACCATTAGAATACAGAGACCAGCTATTTCGTTTCTTAGCTCACCGCGTTGATTTTCTTAGTAAAAGTGATGATGCTAGGGCATGGTTTTATGAACAAAAGTGGTTTAAACTACTTGCGCGCTCAATTTTATATTGGTTGCAACAGGACTTGGTCAGTAAGGAGGCCATAAAAGATGTTGTCTCTGATTTTGAGAGACCTAAGCGGGTATACTATTATTTAAACGGCGAAATGACAGCCGCTCACATTGCCTTGGGAATGAAGGCATGGGAAGGCCTAGACCCAAAGTCTGAGCAAGCGCATAGAATAGTTGCCTCAGTTCAGAAAACCCTCATATATTGCCAACTAAAAGACCTGCGTGCTGCCTATGATTACCTGTCTATTTATTTCCAACGGGAGTGGGTCCCATTTATGGAAATTTTGCGTTCGGATTCATGGCTTACTGAGTCAGTGGATCTTTGGGAAAAGGAAATGGGCTGGGTGTCACGGGCAGGGGATCTGTCGAATGTCCGCACAGACGTGCCGATTTATTTTTCCATGCCTTATTTGTCTGATGGAATAGGCGATGCCAAGCTTGCCTGGAGAATGTTACTGGATTTGAGGCGGCGTTATACCGGCAATCCGATTGTCCTGATGACGGAAAGTCAAACGGTTGATAGATGGTTCACGAAAATTGATCCGGAAATACATAAAAATCTCCCTGACCAAATAGTTAAGGGCATTCGCCTAATAACTTATACCACTAAACCGCATGATTTTGGAACGGTCAAAGTTGTTTCCAAAGCGGATTTTTTTGAAGAAATTAATCGTCGTATTGCCCAGTCAAATGACTACATTTTTATCAATTTCCTTAACATCCCAGGCTATTTACACCTTATAGCCAGTGAGACTGCACCGGAAAGAACAATCAATATCGCGGATTTTGATAATAATAATTTAGGTAGTACAACGGGGACTATGCTGTATGACATATTACAGACAGGGTTTATGCCGGGATCAATCGGGATGGGCTTTGATAACGGCAAGTCGTTAAATGGAAGAGCCTTATTGACAAAGCAGGAGATGGTTGACCGACTGGACCTTGCGCATTTAAGAAGTCACATTCTGTTAGAACAATGTCCCTGGGCGGCTACATACATTCATAGTCGTAAGGGAATGGAAAATTACATTAATCACTTAAGACAGTATGCGACTGTTAATGCCGCCCGTTTGGAAGGGAAACCGATTGTCCTTTTTCAATTGGGCGGACACAATCATAGTTACTGGCATCGATTTGAGGGGCCTGAGCCCAATCAAATTCCAGGGGTGGGTGTTATATCGTATTACTACGGGAGCAAAGGTATGGAGGTCTTTGATAATTTTTTTGGGCAAGGCCTTGATAATGCTAAACAGGTATTGGTCATTGAAATGCCTGGCCTTGAGGAAGGATTGTTTCACGAATTGCTTGAAACAGTGGATTTTGCCCCCAAGATAAGAGGTGGCGACACAATGTCTTATCTCTTTACACACAGTGTTCCTTTTGTGCTGGAAAATGAGCTTACCTTTATAGAATCTTCCTGGGATGTGCTATCGGCGCGCGCGCATGATTTGGGATTAAATTTGTGGCCGGAAGAAGCCCTTGAGGGAGGTTATAAGAGATTCAGAGAGCACAATACGGACGTTATGGCTCGAATTTTGCAATCACGTCCTTGGGACATGTCAAATGGCCTTACGGTCTATACGGATTATCTTTTGTTAGGCAAGAACATGCCCCACCTATCGCTGAAGAACGATCGGGCGATGACGGTATATGGTCCCACGGGCAGACGCGATTTGGCAATGAAAGGCAAAATCTCACTAATAGCACCCGACGTGCCTAAACCTGAAAAGACAGGCGGTATTGATCTAAGCGCCGGTAAATCGTCTTTGGAAATCAACAATTCAGGCACAGAAATCAAATTCCACATCGACCCCGCCATGCTTGCGCAATTACGGAACGCCCCTGGCTTTGTGCCGGTGATAATTAATATTAAGCCGATGAGTGATTTGAGGGGGTTTTTGGAGGGGGTTAATCGCTAGAATTCCCCGCGGGCTTGCCCCGGGGTAAATACAACCTTATAATGCTTGCATGAGTGAGCATATAAGAAAGAGTCATAATAAAAATCTGTTGCTGTACCATATGGTGTT
>JAHFGE010000122.1 GCA_023247575.1 Candidatus Omnitrophota bacterium
ATTGCCTGGATAAAATTCTACTATTTTCGTCACCCCTAAATTGTTAGTTGTTTTAACCTCCGTTACACCTGCGTGGCCCCGTTGGTTTTGATCTCCCTTCCAAAGTAATTGAGGTTCCATTAACTTTCCCAAGGCATTTGTTTGGGCATATTCTTGTGCTTTAAAGCTATCGGCAGTTCTATCGGAGTAAAATTTCAACTCGACCTTATTACCCTGACGGTCGGTGTACTGCCATTGATTTACTTTTTGTCTCAAAATTTGTAATCTCAACCAAGCAGTTTGTCCTTGCTGGTACGGGTCTGGCCGATCACCATTGATTTGCCTCCATTGTTGTAACAATGTAGCCGGGTTCGATCCCAAGGCCTCTGCCTGCTTCTGCAAGTCTGATAGTTCCTGTGCTGAGGCCGTCATCGCCGCGTCGGGGGCATTGGCCATCCCTGCCGTTACCATGGCCAAATCTCCCACCTGCCTTAAACCCGTCCGAACAATTGGATCGGTTGGATCGGTAAAGACCTGTGGATTAATGGCTATACTACGAGGGTTTCCAAACCCCAGTCCACCGGAAAAATACTTTCTAGGTACGGGCTCAGCATGCTGAGCCCCCCGTACATTGACAACATCTTCCTTAATATAATTGAACACGCCTTTTTTATAGGCCTGGAGATACATTTGATAAATATCTTTGGGTTGTAGAGACGCAAAATTTTGCGTCTCTACGCCTTTAATTTTCCCCTTATCCGCATACACCTGGTTTAACAGCGCTTCTTTGAGGTTCTTTTTGTACCAGGACGCCAGAATCAACGAATAAAACATCTGGCGTAAGGGTGCGAAATTCTTGCCGGTGTTGACCTCTTTTTCGATTTCGGGAAGGATGAGCTGACGCACAACTTCGCTACCTATCCGCTGTGCGTCATCCTGACCCCGACGTACGTCGGGGGAAGGATCTTTTTGTGGTAATCCCTCCTCTCCCGCCTTTGGCGGGATCGGGATGCTTTTGGAAGCATTTGCTTTTTGTAAAGCCAAGTAGTCTGCTTCCAAAAGCACCTTCAAATGCCCCTCCACCACCAACGCCGTGTTGCTGCGGACAAACACCCCGGCTTTATCGGGTAAAATCCACACCTTATTAAAGGTATTCACCGGTATTTGAATAGTGCCATACAATTGCTGCACCTTGGCATAAACTCTATCCCAGAATTTTTTACCCAAATTCTTTTCAGGATAAATGAGGGAGGCGGTCAATTGTTTAAGGATGTAATCCTGCGCCAGCATGTCACGGCCCAGATCGGTTTGGCCAAGCTCCTTTGGGATCATGCGGTCTTTTTCATAAGGAGAAAGGTTAACCCAGAGGTCTTCTTCAGGGATAGTCAGGCAGGCGAGGAAATATTTGATGAGTCTCGTGGCTTCTACTTTGAGAGACTCAACCCCCACTGCTTCGCTTTGCGAAGCAAAGCGGTTGGGGTAATCTCCTTTGTCGATTATAAAATCAAACAACAGCGGGTTTTCGGGGTGAATTTTGATTCCCTTAATCAAAACCGGCACATGGGCAGGGCTTGGATTGACCATGGTACCGGGTGTGGGCAAATTCACCGATTGGGCCCGGCCCATTGGTTGGATTAATGTAAAGGTAAAACAAACAATAACCAGGGAAGCGATGACTCTTTTAAACATAAAAAACAACCTTTCGGATTTACCAATTATGGGTTTATTGTGCAAAATGGAATACTAAACCATAACATATAAATTACCAAAATGCCAATTTGGGAGGCAAAAACCTTGCGATATAACTATATTATTTACAAATAGTTATGAAAAATTAAAAAAATATTTCTAAAATCTTTTAAAATTTTGGTAATAGTTTAGCCAATTGAGAGCCTCGACGATGTCATCCACTATGAATAGTTGTGTCCAGTAGAATGTTTGAGATGTTGGTTAATACATAATTTTAATTTTTGTCACCCTCGAATGTTTTAGTCGAGGACCCAGTTAAAAAATTCTTGTGGTGATTCCACTATTGAGCGTATCATAAAGATCGCTAATATAAAATTCACCATCAAGCGCCGCAAAACCTGAGCGATCAGTTCTGTACTAAGACAGACTGAGAATGATGACAGGCAGTCGCTGACGGGATCAGATAATTCTGATCATATTTTTTTTGCTCTTTGAGAACATAATAAATCGCACAAGTCAATTTTCTGGCGGTCGCAATAATGGCCGCTCCTGAACCACTTCTTTCTCTGGCTTTTTTATAAAATGCTTTTAAAGTCTTGTCCTGACGAATAGCAGCCAAGGTTGATTCAATAAGTACGGTTCTAAGATTGAGATTAGCATTTTTAACCAAACGGCCTTTGCGTTGTTTATCCCCGGAAGAATGTTCTCGGGGTATTAAACCGGCATAGAATAACAGGCCGCGGGAATTATAGAATCGGCTAATATCACTGATTTCAATCAAAACACGGTAAGCATTAATGCCACCAGATCTAAAGACGGGGACTGAGCGTATCAAGGGCATTTGCGGCAGTTCAACGTTCTGGGATTGAAGGAATTGGTCGATGGTATCAACTTTTTGGTTTAATTCGTTGAACATAACCAAGGATTCATCCAGGATAAATCGTTCTCTGTCAGATAACTTCAAACTGGCCATCCAAGCAAATCCTCTCTTACAAAAAGGATTTTTAAAAGATTTAGGGCGGTCAGCGGGCCAGATATTACGATCAAGCAGGGTTTGAATTTGGTTGCGAACCCCACGGCGTTGATTGACTAAAAAGCTGCGCAGCCTTACGGTACTCTTTGACTCTCTGACAGGCAGTGTGCTGATATGGGCCGCAGGCAATAGACCGCCGTAAGCCAGTTTGGCAATCATCAGGGCGTCGTTATTATCGTTTTTGATTTCAGCGCTGGTTAAGGCAACCATTTTCTTTGGATGTCCTAAGTTAAATTGGTCTACCAGGTCGTAGGCTGTTTCATAGAATAATCCCCAGCTACGAGTGGCTTCCATGGCCAGTCGTTTGGGGCCAGGGATTGATTGAATAAATGTTCTAATTTTTTCTGTGTCATTATCAAGCTTACAGCGTTTAACCGGTTGACCTTGCTCATTTAAAACTTGATATGTTGACGTGCGTTTGTGAAAATCGACTCCTATTGTAACCATAGTTGTGTCCTCCTTTTTTTGTTTTTCCTTGAATCCAAGATAACCTTGGATTCAGGAGGACGCAACTATTCATTTTAACCTGACCCATTTTAAACCGTTAAAAAAGGCATAAATGGCAGTAAAATAACTAATCGTTCCCCAGCTTATAAATCTCATCCAAAATCCGCTGGGAAGAGGCTTCATAGGAGGAGCAGTTTCCAACTAAAAATGGTTTACCATAGGTCACCGTAACCAGACTGCGTTTAAAAAACTTACTGCCAGGCGGCATGGCTTTATCAGAACCTCGTACATAAACCGGCACGACCGGTGCGCCAGATTTCATGGCCAGGAACCCGGATCCAGGCTGGGGCTTAAGGGGCTTATCCATACGCCGCGTTCCTTCCGGATAGACCAGGACTGGCTCGCCTTTTTTAAGGTATTTAAGCGATTCTTTAAGGGCCGCGAAATCGGCCTCTCCACGCTTGACAGGAAAAGTCCAAAGCTGTTTTAACCACCAGCCCACTAAAGGGTTTTTAAAAAGCTCTATTTTGGCCATAAAATGCAGCCGCCGGGGGGTAGAAATTCCCATCACCACAGGGTCAAGATTGCTGATATGATTGCTGGCCAGGATATAGGCGCCGACAGCAGGCACATGTTCCCATCCTGTGACGCGGCGAGGGAAGAAAATAAAGCTGAGGAATTTGGTAAAAAAGTAAGTGAAGTAATAAATCATTATTTCGGGTTTATAAGCTGGCGGCCGAATTCCAAAAGGCCCCTGGCGCATTTAAGGGATTTCGCTTCAGAATAAATACGTACCAGCGGCTCTGTGCCGGAAGGCCGAAACATCAGCCAGTCCTCATTGGCGCAAATCAGTTTAACCCCATCGAAATCTTTAACCTCAACCACCTTCTGGCCTAAAATCTCAGGGATGGTTTTAAGTTTATTCAGATCAACCTTCCTGGCATCCATGGCGTAATCCAGACGCTGATAGTAATAGCGGCCAAATTCTTTTTCCATGTCTTGGACCAGTTGCTTGAAATTCTTCTTGTTGTAAACCATCATTTCCAAAAGTAAAAGACCGGCCAGCGTCCCGTCACGTTCGGGAATAAAGTTGGGCAAGCCCATACCGCCGGCCTCTTCCCCGCCGGCAACAATTTTTTCTGACACCATCAAATCGGAAATATATTTAAACCCGACGAGTGTCTCATAAAGTTTACGACCAAGTTTTTTGGCAATCTTGTCCAGCATGGTGGTTCCGCACAACGTTTTGACAATACCGCCTTGCACATGGCGGTTACGGACTAAATGCAAAACCAAAAGACCTAAAATTTTTTGAGGGGACACAAATTCGCCGCCAGATATGAACGCGGCAATGCGGTCGGCA
>JAHFGE010000123.1 GCA_023247575.1 Candidatus Omnitrophota bacterium
ATGTGCGGCAACGGGGCCCGTTGCATGGCGGCCTATATCGTGTCGAATTTGAAACCATCTAAATCTTTATTTAGCATGGAGACTTTGGCAGGTGAAATTTTAGGTGAGGCGCAAGGCGAAATAGCGAGGGTGCGTTTATCTAACCCTAAAAATTATATGACGGGTTTAAAGGTTACCGTGGCGGGTAGAACAATGACCGTTGATCATATTGATACTGGCGTACCGCATACCATTGTTTTTGTTGAGGGGTTACAAGAAGTGGATGTCAATAGTCTGGGCCGTTTAATCCGCCATCATCCACGATTTGCACCGCAGGGTACTAATGTGGACTTTGTGGAAATTGCTTCACCAGTCACAGGGCAATCTTCCAATAGTATGGTGGCCGTGCGTACTTATGAGCGTGGTGTGGAGGGGGAAACGTTAGCTTGCGGCACTGGATCAGTGGCCTCAGCGATAGCATCCTATTTCCATACGCATCCTAAAGTCAAAAAACAAAAAGATGCGACCATGAAAATACTGACGGCCAGCAAGGAAGTTTTGGAAGTTGCCTTTGATGTGCAGGAAGGAAACAAAATTGATAATGTATGGCTCAAAGGCACGGCCAAGGTGGTGGCCAAGGGAGAATATTATTTTAATGTTTAAATGTCATCCCCGAACGTTTAAAAGTTTGTCATGCCCGAATGTTTTTATCGGGCATCTAGAGCTAGGCAAGTTCTAGGTTCCCGATTAAAACATTCGGGAACGACAAAATTATTAAAGCATTCGGGGATGACAAAGAAAGAGAAAAATGGATAGAAGAAAATTTCACGGTGCAATAACGGCTTTGGTAACACCTTTTTCCGCCACAGATCCTGGCGGATCCGCCTCTGGCGGAACGGATAGTAGTATCGACGAGACTGCTTATAAGAGGTTCATTGAATGGCAAATTGCTCAAGGCATTCACGGCGTGGTACCTTGCGGCACGACCGGTGAGTCACCCACACTTTCTGAGAAGGAACACGAGCGGATCATTCAAATTTGTGTGGAAACGGTGGCCAAGAGAATTCCTGTTATTGCGGGGACAGGATCCAATTCCACCGCCGAGGCGGTGCATATGACTCAACATGCGGCCAAGGTTGGTGCGGATGCGGCCCTCGTGGTGACTCCTTATTACAATAAGCCTACGCCTAAGGGGATTTATTTGCATTATAAGGCGATTAGCGAATGTGCGGATATTCCCATCATTCTCTATAATATTGCAGGACGTACGGGCAAGAACATTGAGCCGGATTTAATGGCCAAACTGGCTGGTATTAAAAATATTATCGGTGTTAAGGAAGCATCGGGCAATTTGGATCAGATGAGAAAAATTCGTGAGTTGTGTCCGAAGGATTTTTTATTAATTTCAGGAGACGATGGCCTGACGCTGCCCATTTTATCGATGGGAGGGGTAGGGGTTATTTCGGTGGCCTCCAACATTGTGCCCAAGGATGTAGCGGAATTAGTTAATGCTTTTAGCAAGGGCGACAAGTCTAAAGCTGAAGCTATCAATGCCAAACTGCTTCCTTTGATTGAAGCTTTATTTATTGAGACTAATCCTATTCCAGTCAAGACAGCGGCGGCATTAATGGGACTTTGTTCGAGTAGGATGCGCCTTCCCATGTGTGAGATGGAAGAGGCGAATTTGGCAAAATTAAAGCAGGCCATGAGAAATTACGGACTGTTGAAATAATAAAAATGTCATCCCCGAATGCTTTTATCGGGGATCTAGAAGTTCTAGGTTCCCGATTAAAACATTCGGGAACGACAAAGATAAGGACATTACAATGATTAAATTAGCTATTTCCGGTTGCCAAGGCCGTATGGGGCAAAGGATCACTGCCTTGGCTTTAAATGATAAAACTTTCAGAATTTCAACGCTGTTAGAAAGTAAAGATCGGCCTGATGTACCAGAAAGAGTCTGCAATATTCCCGTCAATTTTGATGCGCGAACTCTTAAAGGTTCCCAAGTGCTCATTGAATTTACTTCTGTGGAAGCTACCTTAGAGCATTTAAAAATTTGCCAAAAATTTAGTATCAACATGGTGATCGGTACAACCGGCTTAACTGCGGCCCAAATTGCTGAAATTAAAAAAGCTTCCCGTAAAATTGCCATTGTATTTTCTTCCAATATGTCCGTGGGGGTTAATTTGGTATTTGCTTTAATTCGTCGCGCGGCACAGGTAACGGGCAGGAGTTATGAGATTCGTTTAACCGAGACTCATCATGTGCATAAAAAAGATGCCCCTTCGGGGACAGCCAAAACTATGGCCGAAGTGGCTGAACAATTTTCCAAAACTAAAGTCAAAGATATAGAATCAATTCGCGAAGGGGAAGTCATTGGAGATCATACAATTTTTTTTGAAAGCCCGTTGGACTTGATTTCCATCCATCATCATGCCAAAACCCGTGACATTTTTGTGGAAGGAGCATTGGTAGCTGCAAAATTTTTAGCGAAGAAGAAAACAGGATTATTTAACATGCAGGATGTGCTGGGGTTATTATGATTGAATTTTCCGATCGACTTAAAGCTTTACCACCGTATTTGTTCGTCGAAATTGACAAAGCCAAGCAGGAGGCCATTGGTCAAGGTAGAGATGTGATCAATTTAGGAGTGGGTGATCCTGATCAAAGAACGCCTCAGTCAATTATCGACGCACTTAAAAAAGCCGCTGAAGATGTCAATAACCATCATTATCCTTTTGATGCCGGAGTCCCTCAGTTAAGAACCGAGATTGCTCAATGGTTTAAGAACCGTTTTGGGGTGGAATTGGATCCGTCTACGGAATTACATCCTTTAATCGGTTCTAAAGAGGGGATCGCCCATCTTCCGCTAGGAATCATCAATCCGGGTAACAAGGTTGTATTGACCGATCCCGCTTATCCCGCTTATCAGGCGGCTGTTAGTTTCGCCGGCGGGAAAATCCAATATTTGCCGCTTAAAGCAGGCAATAACTGGCTGCCGCGCATTCAGGATATTGAGGGCATTAAAAATGCCAAGGCTATTTTTGTCTGCTATCCGAATAATCCTACTTCTGCTACGGCTGATAAGAAGTTTTATGAAGATTTGGTTGCTGTCTGTAAGACTAAAGGCATTATCATTGTCTCTGACTTGGCCTATTCCGAAGTCTATTATGATGGCATCAAGCCACCCAGTATTTTGGAGGTCGAGGGAGCCAAGGATATTGCTATTGAATTTCATTCCTTCTCTAAAACGTACTGTATGACCGGCTGGCGTTTAGGCTGGGCCTGTGGTAATCCTACGCTGATTACTGCGTTGGCTAAGGTTAAATCCAATTGTGACTCGGGCGTATTTAATGCCATTCAATACGCCGGCATTGCGGCTTTAAATATGGACCCACGTGATATTGAAGACATGCGCAGCGAATACCAGAGTCGTCGGGAGGCGCTGATTAATGGATTGCGCTCGATTGGCTGGAAAATTGATTCCCCTAAGGCCACCTTTTACGTATGGGCGAAAATTCCTTCTAAATTTAGTGGTTCGACTTCGCTCACCACAAGTAATTCCATGGAATGCGCCAAAACTTTTCTTGATCAAGCAGACATCATCGTCACCCCCGGGGTAGGGTTTGGTAAAGCCGGGGAAGGTTATGTGCGCATGGCCTTGACAATACCCACAGAGCGCATTCATCAGGCGGTGGAGAGATTGAAGAAAGTTATAGGTTAAATCCTAAATCCTAAAATCTAAATTCTAAACAATGATCAAAATTCAAATGAACAAAATTCAAAATGTTTTGAACATTAATATTTTTGGTCATTTGCCTCGCACCGAGTGCTTCGCTAAAGGTGCTCGGCACGAGGTGAATTTGTTTAGAATTTAGGATTTAGAGTTTAGAGTTTCAAAATTTTATGTCTATTGTTTACCTTGCCCTTGGATCCAATCTTGGTGATCGCCGTCAATATATTCAAAAGGCGATGGATGAACTCAAGGACAACGGCATAGAGGTCCTCAAGCTTTCCAGCATTATCGAAACCAGGCCAGTCGATAGCCCGCCGCAGGGCAAATATCTCAATGCCGTATTGAAAGCTAAGACATCCTACACGCCAGAAGACTTACTTTTTGTTACTCAGACAATTGAACATAAACTCGGCCGGGTTCATAAGGTGTTCCATGGGCCGCGGGTCATGGATATTGATATTTTATTGTATGATGAGGTCAAATTGGTCAGCCGCCGTTTGATTATTCCGCACCCGCGCATGCTGGAGCGCGAGTTTGTCATGGGTCCTTTAAAAGAAATTGCTCCTTAAAGAGGGTCATTCATGTTTACCACAGACACCAAGCAGAAGATTCTTGAATTCATCCGGCAAAACGGCAGTGCCAAGACTTTACCAGATCAAGCTGCCAGTGCCGGCAATGCCAAGCCTTTACTTTCCGCACAGGATGGCAGTGCCAAGCCTTTACCAGATCAAGCTGCCAGTGCCGGCAATGCCAAGACTTTACTTTCTACACAGGAAAGCCCTGCC
>JAHFGE010000038.1 GCA_023247575.1 Candidatus Omnitrophota bacterium
CATGCTGGAAGTCTATCAGGCTTACGGGAATTTTGAAGACATGATGAAATTAACCGAAGACATGGTGGCAGCTTTAGTCAAAGAAATCCATGGCTCTTACAAAATTACTTATCAGGGACGGGAGATTGATTTTACTCCTCCCTGGCCGCGTCGTTCGTTTGCCCAGGTGGTTAAAGAACATTTTGATATCAACGCTGAGGATAGTGCTCAGGCGATGTTAGATAAAGTCAAAGCCAAGCGCCCGGGGCAGGTCAAGGTTGATCGTCTGACCCGTTCAGCAGTTATGAAAATTGTCGAGGAGGTTTTGGATCAGGGGCAAAGTGCTAATCCGGTGTTTATGGTAGATTACTTTACATTTCTTTCGCCGTTAGCCAAGGCCAAGCCGGGTCATCCCGCCCTGGCCCAGCGTTTTGAGTTTTTTGTAGCGGGACTGGAAGTCGGCAATGCCTATTCTGAGCTCAATGATCCCTTGGAACAGCGACAGAGATTAGTAGCCGATTTGGAGGACGATATTGAAACCGGCAACCGTGTTGTTGACGAAGATTTTATCACAGCCCTTGAATACGGCATGCCGCCAGCCGGAGGCTTAGGCATTGGCATTGACCGGCTGGTTATGCTGTTGACCGATTCCGCCTCGATTAGAGATGTGATTCTGTTTCCGTTGTTAAAATCATTATGAACTTCGAATTCTGGATAGCCTCTCGGTATTTAATGGCCAAAAAGGACAAATTCCTGGCGGTCATCAACATGGTGGCCATTGGCGGCATTGCCATTGGTGTCACGGCCTTGATCATTGTCATTGGCGTGATGACAGGTTTTGACCATGATTTGCGGGAGAAAATCGTGGGGGCTAATGCGCATGTACTGGTGGAAAAAGAAACCGGTGTCAAAAAATACCAGGAACTTGAACAACAACTGGCTCAAATGCCTGGCATAGCGGCAGCCACTCCCTACATTCACGGCAATGTGTTTCTGGAATCGAATCAGCGGGCCATGAGCCTGATCTTACGTGGCGTTGACCCAGCTACCGAAGGGGCGGTCACTAAAATCAATCAGTACCTAGGACAAGGTAAAATTGCCGACTTAAAATCCGATGAAATCGTCATCGGCAGTCAGCTGGCCTCTTATTATGGTTATCGCCTGGGGGACCAATTGACCATCATTGCGCCCGCTTCTGGTGTGGCGGGTGCCGGCTGGCGCTATCAGTTTAAGGTCGCTGGTATTTTTACCTCGGGAATGTATGATTATGATATGAATTTGGTTTTGGTCGATATGCATAAAGCTCAGGAAGTTTTTCATCTGCCGCCGGATGTGGTCTCTGGCATAGGCTTGAAATTCAATAACCCGGACGCGGCCGCTCGAATCAAGCGTCATATTTATGAGAAAATAGGTTTTTCTTTTATAGTGCGTACCTGGATGGAAACCAATGCCAATTTTTTTGCGGCCTTGCGTCTGGAGAAATTCACTATGTTTATTATTTTGACACTGATTGTATTGGTCGCCTCATTTAACATTATCAGTACCTTAATCGTGACCGTGACCAGTAAGGTCAAGGACATTGGTATTTTAAAATCCATTGGTGTCTCCAGGGGAGCGATTAATCGTATTTTTATGATTCAAGGCTTGGCCATCGGTGCTTTGGGTACTTTCTGGGGATTTGTCGGCGGGATAGGGATAAGCATCTTATTGAAGAAATACCAATTTATTAAACTGCCGCAAGATATTTATTATATTGATCATTTACCGGTATTGATTCAGGCTTCGGATGTGGCCATGATTGTGGGTGCGGCCATGTTGATTACCTTTGCAGCAACCGTGTACCCAGCTTTAAAAGCCGGTAGTCTGGAACCGGTAGAGGCTTTGCGTTACGAATAAGGGCAATATGTTAATCGAGGCGCATAACATTCATAAAACCTATCAAGAGGCCGATTATCTATTACATGTGCTCAAAGGTATTGATCTGCATATTGAAACCGGCGAGGTGGTGGCTATTGTAGGCCCTTCCGGTGCAGGCAAGTCCACACTGTTGCATATTTTAGGTGCTTTGGACCAACCAACTAGCGGGCAAGTAAAATTTAACGGTCAGAATCTTTATGGTTTAAATGATCAGCAACGGGCTAAAGTTCGCAATACGCAGATGGGCTTTGTATTTCAATCCTACCATTTGTTGCCTGAGCTGACGGCTTTGGAAAACGTTGTTTTGCCGACAATGATCAAAAATAATTCAAGAAAAACGAGCACGATTGAGTTTGAGGGGGTAAAATTATTAGAACAAATGGGCTTGGGATTAAGAGCTTCACATCGTCCCAGCCAGTTATCTGGCGGGGAACAGCAGAGGCTAGCCATTGCCCGTGCTCTAATAAATAAACCTAAAGTCGTGTTGTGTGATGAGCCAACAGGAAATTTGGACTCCCAAAGCGGGGCTATGGTGATTGATGTACTTTTCAACCTGAATAAAACCAATGGTCAAGCTGTCGTGGTAGTGACTCATGATCAGGCCATTGCGTCTCGGGCTCAAAGGGTAATTCACATTAAGGATGGGTTGATTGAAGCAGTATAATTATGTCATTCCCGCATGCTTTAAGCGGGAATCTAGAAATTCTGGATCCCCGATTAAAACATTCGGGGATGACCGAGAGAAGAAAGGGCATTATGAAGATCTATATGAACGGCAAATTTGTCAATAAAGAAGACGCCAAAGTGTCGGTGTTCGACCATGGTTTTCTGTATGGGGATGGAGCTTTTGAAGGCATTCGTTCCTATCATGGTCTGGTGTTTCGCTTAAAAGAGCACATTGACCGTCTTTATGAGACCCTGCATACGCTTTTGATTGATCCTAAAATGACCAAAGCGCAAATGATCAAGGCTGTGGTTGATACCTTAAAAATCAATAAGCTCAAAGACGGATATATTCGTCTGATTGTCAGCCGCGGGAATGGAGATTTAGGGTTGGATCCCAAGAAATGTTTCGGGCATCCTAACGTGGTTATTATTACCGATAAAATCACATTATATCCTGCGGAGCTTTACCAAAGGGGAATGGCCATTATTACCGTGCCTACGACAAAAAATTACGTTAATGCTATCGATACGGAATTAAAATCTCTTAATTATCTCAACAATATTCTGGCCAAAATTGAAGCTGCCAATGGGGGTTATAGGGAAGCCATTATGCTGGACAGCAACGGCTATGTGGCTGAATGCACGGGGGATAACATTTTTATTGTTAAAAATGGGGTGCTTTCCACTCCTCTGTTTGGGAGGCTCAAAGGGATTACGCGAGGAGCAATTTTTGATATTGCCGGCCAATTGAAAATCAAGACTCAAGAAGGCCTTATCACTCGACATCAGGTGTATAATAGTCATGAGTGCTTTCTGACGGGCACTGCCGCAGAACTTATTCCGGTGGTTGAAGTGGATGGTCGAACCATTGGCAGTGGCCAACCAGGCCCTGTGACGAAAAAATTGTTAAAGGCCTTTAGGGAATTGACCAAGAAGGATGGAGTGAAGTATGCTGTGTGATATTTGCGGAAAAAAGAAAGCCACGGTCCATCTGACCGAGATTGTGGATGAACAAATGTCTGAAATGCATTTATGTGAAGAGTGCGCGCGTCAAAAAAGCGTCCAGATGGAACAGCAGTTTGGCCTCGCTGATCTTTTGGCTGGCTTGGCGCAGACTGCACCAACCGGCAAAGAGTCCAAAGAAGGGGTCTTAAAGTGTTCTGGCTGCGGGCTTAATTACGAGGATTTTCGTAAGTTTGGGCGGCTTGGTTGTAAACAGTGCTATATCTCTTTTAAAGAGCATTTAGCAGGGCTCTTACGCAAGATTCACGGTTCCAGCTATCATTTAGGAAAAACCCCTGCTTACGCCGAACGTGCTCAAGGGGGGCCTTCTTCTGCAGTGGCGGTTACACCGCCCGCTTCTTTATTGTCAGATAATATCGAAGATTTAAAAAAACAACTGCACCTGGCGATTGCCGCAGAGGATTTTGAAAGGGCGGCTGTGCTAAGAGATAAAATAAAAAATTTGGAGAAAATTTAATATTCTTACTATGAAAGTCGAAGAATTATTGACACAGACAGGGGAATGGTTAAGAGGCACAGGCCCTTCCTCCCATATTGTTACGTCGTCCAGGATTCGCCTGGCCCGCAATTTGGCCAATGCCCCTTTCCCAAGCCGTTCGACTAAGAAGGACTTGGAAACCGCTTTGGCTAATATTGAAAAGGTAGTGGCCCATATTCCATTTCTTAAAGGAGCTACATTATTTCGTATGGATGAATTAGATCAAATCGATCGTCAGTTATTGGTGGAGAGGCATTTGATGAGTCATGAACATGCCTCTAATCCCGACGGCAAAGGTCTTTTAGTTTCCTCGGAAGAAATTGTTTCGATCATGGTCAATGAAGAAGATCATTTGCGTATTCAGGTGATGCGGTCAGGCTTAAATCTGACGGAAGGCTGGGATATCATTAATGCTATTGACGATGGGTTTGCCAAAGAAATTGAATTCGCCTTCTTGGATACGTGGGGGTATTTGACGGCATGTCCCACCAATACTGGGACGGCCATGCGTGGCAGCGTGATGATGCATTTGCCGGCATTGGTGATGACTAAGCAGATTAATAAAGTGCTTGCGGCGATTTCCAAATTGTCATTTGCCAGTCGGGGGTTCTATGGAGAGGGTACGCAGGCCTCCGGAAATTTTTATCAAATATCGAATCAAGTTTCCTTAGGTCACAGTGAGCAGGATATTATTCAAAACATCAATGGCTTAATCCGCCAGGTCATTGAACAGGAAGAGCAAGCCCGTCAGGCCCTTCTTTTACAGAACCGTCCCATGTTGGAGGATAAAATCTGCCGTTGCTGGGGGCTGCTTAAAACAGCACGTATTATTTCCAGCCAGGAAGCTATTGAATTATTCTCGATGGTACGTTTAGGTATGGACATGGGGGTCTTAAAACATGTTGATCAAAAGACACTTAATGAATTATTTATTGTAATTCAACCGGCCCATTTACAAAAAATTGAAGGCAAAAAACTTAACGCCTTTGAACGCGATACGAAGCGGGCAGCGGTTATTCGTCAAAAGTTAGGGGGTAAAGATGTTTAACCGATTCACAGAACGCGCGCGAAAAGTTATTGTCTACGCCAAGGAAGAAGCGCGACGTTTTAATCATGACTATATTGGCACCGAACATTTGTTACTGGGATTAATCCGCGAAGGAGAAGGGGTAGCTGCCGCGGTTTTACAAAAACTGGGATTGGGTTTGGAAACCATTCGCCTGGAAGTGGAGAAATTGGTCCAGCCGGGACCTCAGACCCAGGTGGTCGGTGATATTCCTTTTACGCCTCGTTCCAAAAAAGCTTTGGAGTTATCGGCAGAAGAAGCCAGGGCTCTAGGGCATAATTATATCGGTACCGAGCATTTATTGTTAGGCTTAGTCAAAGAAGGCGAAGGTATGGCCTATCGTGTGCTATTGAATCTGGGATTGGATTTGGGCAAATTACGCAATGAAGTGATGGAATTGTTGGGCTCTGGTGTTGCCGGGTATGGCCAACAGCAGGAAACTGCCAAAACCGGCAAGACCCCCGCCATTGATGCTTACAGCCGCAATTTAAATAAATTAGCCAAGGATGGGAAACTAGATCCTGTCATTGGTCGTAAAAATGAAATTGAACGGGTCATTCAAATCCTTTCTCGCCGCACCAAAAATAATCCTGTGCTTTTAGGGGAAGCGGGTATTGGCAAAACGGCTATTGTGGAGGGTTTAGCTCAGCAAATCGTGGCTGGAGATGTGCCGGAAGTTTTGCGCGATAAATACATTGTGGTTTTGGATTTGGCTATGATGATTGCCGGAACCAAATATCGTGGACAATTTGAGGAGCGTATCAAGGCTATTATGGATGAACTTAAGCGCTCCGGCAAAATAGTGCTTTTTATTGATGAAATTCACACCTTAGTAGGTGCCGGGGCTGCTGAAGGCGCCATTGACGCCGCCAATATTTTAAAGCCGGCTTTGGCTCGTGGAGAAATCCAGTGCATCGGGGCCACTACTTTGGATGAGTACCGTAAGAATATTGAAAAGGATGCGGCGTTAGAACGTCGTTTCCAGACCATTATTGTTGATCCACCCTCTGTGGAAGAAACCATTTTGATTCTTAAAGGTTTGCGAGATAAATACGAGGCCCATCATCGAGTGAAATTCTCTGATGATGCCTTGGAAGCGGCTGCACGTCTTTCAGATCGTTATATCTCCAACCGTTTTCTACCCGATAAGGCTGTTGATATTCTCGACGAGGCTGGCGCTAAGGCTCGCTTGCAGGCCATGGTCATTCCTGAGGGGATTAAAGAACTCGAGGGAAAAATTGAGCAGTTGCGCAAGGAAAAGGAAGCCTTTATTAAAAGTCAGGACTTTGAGCGGGCCGCTAAAATGCGCGATCAAGAGCGCGAGGTGCGTGATCAGCTGGAGCACAAACGCATGGAATGGATGCAAAAACGCGATGACGTTTCTTTGACGATTACTGAGGAAGATATTGCCAAAGTCGTTTCTCAGTGGACCAAGATTCCTTTGATTCGCCTGGAGCAGAAAGAAAGTGAACGGCTTTTGAAGATGGAAGAGCATATGAGGAAGTCCATTATTGGCCAGGAAGAAGCCATTTCCGCTATTGCCAGGGCCGTACGTCGTTCGCGGTCAGGTATCAAGAATCCTCGTCGGCCGATAGGTTCTTTTATCTTCCTGGGACCTACCGGTGTTGGCAAAACACTATTAGCGAGGATTTTGGCTGAATTCATATTTGGCGATGAGAATGCGCTGATTCAAATCGATATGTCGGAATACATGGATAAATTTAATGTCTCTCGTCTGATTGGGGCTCCGCCGGGTTATGTAGGCTATGAAGAAGGCGGCCAACTGACGGAAAAGGTACGCCGTCGTCCTTATTCGGTGATTCTTTTGGATGAAATTGAAAAAGCCCACCCCGATGTATTTAATTTGCTTTTACAGGTCTTTGAAGATGGCCGCTTGACGGACAGTTTGGGGAGAACGGTGGACTTTAGAAACGCCATTATTTTAATGACTTCTAACGTTGGTGCAGAGACCCTGCGAAGCGCGGGGACTCTGGGTTTTGTGGCCCGCAAAGAAGACACCACCTACAATGCCCTTCGCGAACGTCTGCTGAATGAAGTCAAAAAAGCTTTTAGACCGGAATTTTTGAATCGTATAGACGATACTATCGTCTTTAGGCCTTTGAGCAAGGAAGACTTGAAAAAGATAGTGGCCTTGGAAATCAAATACGTCACCGAACGGCTGAAGGACAAAGGTATTGAAGTGATCTTAACTGCTGAAGCTTTGGATTTCTTGATTGAAAAGGGTTACGATCCCATGTATGGGGCACGGCCTTTGAAGCGTACCATTCAGCGTTATATTGAGGACACTCTTTCAGAAGAGATTATCGCTGGTAGATTCAAACAGGGCAGTAAGATTACCGTGGTCCGTCGCGGGGATACGCTTGAATTTCAATTATAGCCATGCTCAATTTTGTCATTAAAACGGGGGCCACTACCAATAGTCTTATCCGTTATATCGGCCAATTGGCTATTCTTTGGTCGCAGACGGTTGTTTTGGCCTTGACGCCATCGTTTAAAGGCGTGCGCTCTTTAATACAGGCCAATCGTATCGGTCCTGGAAGTTTTATCATTTCCGCTTTGGTCGCATTTTTTGTGGGTATGATCATTGCCCTGCAGATGGCCTACCAAATGATCCAGTTATCAGCGGAAATTTACATTCCTCAAATTATTTCCGTTGCCTTAACCCGTGAATTGGCTCCTGTGCTGACGGCCCTGATTGTGGCTGGCCGCATTGGCGCTGGTATTGCTGCAGAGATCGGTTCCATGACGGTCACCGAACAAGTGGATGCCTTAAAAGCTTTTGCCGTCAATCCTGTCAAATATCTGGTAGTCCCGCGATTTTTAGGATTGGTTCTTATGTTGCCCGTCTTGACCATGCTTTCGGATATTATCGGCATCTGGGGCGGGTATGTGATCTGTGTTTATAAATTGCACATTAGTCATGAGATGTTTTGGAGAATGGTCTTCAAAGCCTTGGTCATGAAAGATGTCCTTACGGGGCTGGTGAAGACCATTTTTTTTGGCATGATCATTGCCATTGTCGGCTGTCACCAAGGTTTAACGGTGCGTGGCGGAGCAGAAGGGGTGGGCAAGGCTACCACGACAGCCGTTGTCCGTTCATTTATTTTGATCATCATGACGGACTGTATGATTACGTTTATTTTTTATTTTTTATTGAAGGTATAAATGATTGAAATCCGTAATCTTTATAAAACTCTTGAGCATCAGTTGGTCTTGAATAATTTAAATCTGTCTGTCCGGCGAGGAGAAACCAAGGCTATTATTGGCCGTTCCGGAGTAGGTAAAAGCGTTCTTTTGAAAAATATTGTGGGACTTATGAGACCAGATCGCGGTTCCATAAAGATTAATGGAATTGAAGTTACCAGCCTGGATGAAAAAGTTTACAATAAATTGCGAATGGAAATTGGCATGGTGTTTCAAGGGGGTGCACTATTTGATTCCATGAATGTCGGGGAGAATGTAGCTTTTGTACTTAACGAGTTTATGAATTTAGATGCTAAAACCGTACGGGACCGTGTCGCCGATGCCCTAGCCTTGGTGGGGTTAAAAGACGTCGAACACATGATGCCTTCGCAATTATCAGGGGGTATGAAAAAACGGGTGAGCTTGGCTCGCGTTTTGTGTATGGAGCCCCAAATTATTTTGTATGATGAACCAACCAGCGAAGTTGATCCGATTACAGCGGCTGCCCTTATTCATTTAATTATTGAACTGCGGGATAAATTGAAGGTCACATCTCTGGTCGTGACCCATGATATGAATTTGGCTTACCAGGTCGCGGATTCCATTGCCATGTTTTACCGCGGCCAAGTGATTGCTGACGGTAAACCCGAAGATATCAAAAATTCAATACACCCGGTGATAAGGCAGTTTATCAGCGGTCAGGCCCAAGGGCCGATTACCGACGATGAGAGTTTGATATTTGGGCATGTAAAATAACGTAGGGGCCTTTAGCCCACAAAAGGAGATCAAATGTTCCGCGAAAGCAGCTTGGAATTGAAGGTCGGAGGGTTTGTATTATTAGCCCTGATGAGTTTAACATTTTTCGTAGTTTCCATCAGCGACCTTTCTTTTATTAAAAAAGGTCACAGCTTTCAAGTTATTTTTGGATTCGCCAACGGCTTACGTCCAGCGGCCCCTGTACGCCTGGCTGGGACAGAAGTAGGGATTGTTAAAAGCATGAAAGTTTTTATCGATGAACATAAAAGAACCAAAGTCAGGGTCAATGTATGGCTTGAGGAGGGAACTCACATTCCTCTGGATTCCACCATCACCATCAATCAACTGGGACTTTTAGGGGAAAAGTACATAGAAATTATGCCAGGCTTATCGACAGAATTTTATAAGAATGACAGTGTGATTATGGGTAAGGACCCGGTACCTATTGAGAAAATTACTGAACAGGTTGCTGTGATTACCAATAAATTAGAAAATACCATTGATGGCATCAACAACGGTATTTTGACAGAGAAAAATAAAAAGTCTTTAGCGGATACTTTGGAAGCTTTTGAAATAATGGCTAACAATATTAAAAATGGGCGTGGTACAGTCGGCCTCTTATTTACCGATGAGTCCATATACAAAAATCTCGATGAACTCACCGCGGATTTAAAACTCAATCCTTGGAAATTGCTGTACCGGCCTAAAGAAAAAAGCAAATGATGTCACAAATTCGAGTTAGATGACACAGATTTGCTAATCTGTGGAATCATACATATATATGAAAACAAAAACAGTTTTTATATGCCAAAGCTGTGGTTCTAACTCTCCTAAATGGATAGGCAAGTGCCCTAATTGTGAGAGTTGGAACTCCTATGTGGAAGAGCCAGTCTTGGTTCATCCGCCTTCCGAAAAATTGCGTACTCAAATGGCCATGGCTGCTGGCAATACACCTGTCCTGTTAAAAGAAGTTTCTATTTATCAAGAGAAACGATTTTTAACCGGTATAGGGGAATTTGATAGGGCCGTCGGTGGCGGCCTGGTACCATCCTCTGTGACTTTGATTGGGGGAGATCCCGGCATTGGGAAATCTACCATCGTCCTTCAGGTGGCTTGCGCGTTGGCCCGGGCAGGGCTTAAAGTTCTTTATGTTAGCGGAGAGGAATCTGTCAAGCAAACCAAAATACGCGCGGATCGATTGGGCCAGTTGATGAATGAGAATCTTTTTATCGTCAATGATATCGATGTGCAATCCATCATTGGCCACATCCACGAGCTTAGTCCCGCGGTGGTCATTATTGACTCCATTCAAGTGGTGTTTCTTGCCGAGATTACTGCGGCCCCAGGCAGTGTTTCCCAGGTTCGAGAAAGTGCGGCGGTTTTCACTCAATTGGCTAAACAAAAAGGCATTGTGCTTTTTATGATCGGCCACGTAACTAAAGAAGGAGCCATTGCCGGGCCTCGTGTGCTAGAGCATATGGTGGATACGGTTTTATATTTTGAAGGGGAAAGATACTCATCGTATCGAGTGTTAAGAACTAATAAGAATCGTTTCGGTTCTACTAATGAAATCGGGGTGTTTGAAATGGCAGCCAATGGTTTACAGGAAGTTTCCAATCCATCTCAAATTTTTCTTTCCGAGAGGGCCCCCAATACCTGCGGATCAGCGGTCGTCCCTATCCTCGAGGGCACTAGACCGCTTTTGGTAGAAATTCAAGGATTAGTGGCTCGCAGTGCGTTCGGGATGGTTCGTCAGAAAGCTCAAGGGTTTGATCAAAATCGTTTGGCACTTTTAGCCGCTGTTTTAGAAAAGAGGCTTGGGCTTAACCTAGTCGATAAAGACATCTTCCTAAATGTAGTCGGTGGTGTTAAAATTATGGACCCTGCCGCCGATTTAGGGGTAGCTTTAAGTATCGCTTCCGCACTCTTGGACAAACCAATTCCTGCCAATACCGTCATTTTAGGCGAGGTGGGATTGTCGGCGGAAGTGCGTTCTGTGGCTCAACCGTTGATACGTATTAATGAAGCTGAAAAACTAGGGTTTGGCCGTTGTTTACTGCCATCCAATAATCTTAAGAATAAAATGGAAAAGCCCAAACATATTCAGTTAATCGCCGTGGCGACTGTCAAGGAAGCATGGGATAAACTTTAACCCTTCGACTTCGCTCAGGGTAAATCCTGCCTCGCACCGAGTGCTTTTATGAGGATGCTCGGCACGAGGTGAGTATAATGGTTCGACAGGCTCACCATAACTTCTCCCTCGCTTTTCGCTCGGGATGGTGAGCGAAAGTCGAACCAGAACCATGCTGAGCATAGTCGAAGTATCGAAGGATTTAACCTAAATTTTGCAGTGGAGGTTTGTCATGACATTATTGTTCATCCGAGCATTCTTTTTTATCATTTGTAGCATTGTCGGTTACCAGGTTGGTTCTATCTATAATGATCCTTGGCGTGGGTTGATTCTTGGGTTTTTAGGAGCACTGATTTTAATTGTTGTCGAATTAAAATCCCGGCAAGTTTCCGTACGCGGTTTATCATCGATGGTCTTTGGCCTTTTACTGGGAATATTCATGGCCAAATTGGTTGCGGATATTCTCTCACTTTTGCGTTTAGGAGTGGTGATCCAATCTGTCTTGAGGGTTGTCCTGACATTGATTTTCTCTTATTTAGGGGCGGTGATGGCCTTGCGCGGCAAGGACGAATTTAACCTTATTATTCCCTATGTGCGCTTTAAACGACAAGATCTTAAAGAAGGAGTGGTGTTGTTGGATACCAGCGCCATCATCGATGGCCGTATCGGTGACATTTTTAAAAGCGGATTTTTGGGAGGCCGTCTGGTCGTGCCTCGTTTTGTGCTGCATGAACTTCAGCGTCTGGCGGATTCGGAGGATACC
>JAHFGE010000039.1 GCA_023247575.1 Candidatus Omnitrophota bacterium
CGAAAACCCCTATTAGGGTCAAATTTATCCACTCCCCGCATCAGCCCCATATTTCCTTCTTCAATTAAATCACTTAAGGAAATACCTAAATGAGCGTAGCGCTTGGCAATGGAAATAACCAGACGAAGGTTGGACCGGATCATCTTTTCCCGGGCAGCTTTGTCTCCTTTTTTAATACGGCGGGCCAGGTCAATTTCTTCTTTCGCCGTTAAAAGAGGAATGTCTTTGATATCCTGAAGGTATGATTTAATGAGATCCATGCCTTTTTTTATAATATCATTTTATTTCTTTTTAGTCGCCTTTTTTGTTGAAATTTCAGCCAGGCAGGCCTGGGCCGCGGCCAGACGGGCAATCGGAACACGATAGGGTGAACAAGAGACATAATTCATGCTGACTCTGTGACAGAATTTTACACTTTCTGCCTCCCCTCCATGTTCGCCGCAAATACCCACTTTCAGATTTGGACGAGTGGCGCGTCCGCGCTCAATACCCCACTTGACCAGCATACCGACGCCAGTTTGATCAAGACTGTGGAAAGGATCCTCTTTGAGGATGCCTTTGCCTCCATCTTTCTCGGTGGCCACATAAGTAGGCAGGAAACGACCGGCATCGTCGCGGGAAAGGCCTAAGGTCATCTGGGTCAAATCATTGGTACCGAAACTAAAGAACTCCGCCACCTCGGCCAGCTGGTCCGCCAACAGTGCGGCCCGCGGGATCTCAATCATAGTACCGACCAGATACGGCAGTTTGACTCCGGCCTGTTTAATTAAACGGTCCGCCACCTGGCGAGTTTGCTGCTCGAGAACTTTAAGCTCTTTGCGATCAATGGTCAAAGGATGCATGATTTCCGGCAACACCTTGATGCCTTCTTTGCGGCATTTGATTGCTGCCTGAATAATCGCTGTCACTTGCATGTCCAGAATTTCCGGATAAGTAATGCACAAACGGCAGCCGCGATGACCTAACATAGGGTTAGATTCATGCAGTTGTTCACAACGATGTTTGATCTTATCCGACGGGATGCCTGTAATTTGACTGAGTTTATCAATACCCTCTTGATCTTTAGGGGTAAACTCATGTAACGGCGGATCAATCAGACGAATCGTCACTGGAAAACCGTCCATGGCTTTGAAGATGCCATAAAAATCATCGGTTTGAAACGGCAATAATTTCGCCAAAGCGGTTTTACGGGTTTCCAGTGTATCAGCGACGATCATTTCCTGAATGGCCAAACGCCTCTGCTCGGTATCAAAAAACATATGTTCCGTGCGGCAAAGGCCAATTCCTTCCGCTCCCATTTTGATGGCATTAACGGCATCATAGGGTGTGTCTGCATTGGTGCGTACCTTAAGAGTACGCAAACCATCCGCCCATTTGAGAATGATATAGTAAGCTTCAGGAAGTTGCGGTTCTTTAAGCGGCAAATCACCAACATAAATCTCACCGCCAGAACCATCCAAAGTGATGTAATCCCCTTGCTTGATAATCTTGCCGGCGACCGTCATCTGTTGGGCTTCATAATTAATGTTCAAAGCCTCGCAGCCGACGATACAGCATTTACCCCAGCCGCGGGCCACAACGGCCGCGTGACTGGTTTTGCCGCCGGTAGCGGTTAAAATACCTTTGGCCGCGTGCATTCCCCCTACGTCTTCAGGGCTGGTTTCTTTACGCACCAAGATAACCCTTTCGCCCTTTTGTCCTAATTGTTCCGCTTCCGCAGCGGTAAAAACAGCTTTGCCTGCCGCAGAACCCGGCACTGCATTGATGCCGCTGGCCAAACGAATACTTTTTAATTGAGATAAGCTCACCTTGGTTGTATCAATGACAGGATAGAAAAGACGTTCAATGTCGTCGGACGTAATGCGGTTGACGGCCTGCTCTTTGCTAAGGACCGGTTTAACAGCAAGTTCGGCATACTTCTTGGGCAAGTAGCCTTTTTTCACCAAGTCATTGGCCTGAGGCCTAGTCAACAGAGGCTTGGTGGCCTGATCTAAAGCAATACGAAACGCCGCCGCCGGTGAGCGCTTGCCTGTACGGCATTGCAGCATGTAAAGTTTTTCATCCTCGACGGTAAATTCAAGGTCCTGCATGTCCTTATAATAGGATTCCAGAATCGCGCGCACCGCGCAAAGCTGATTGTACACCTTGGGCATTTTTTCATGCAAAGTAACTAATCTTAAGGGGGTACGAATACCAGCCACCACATCCTCCCCTTGCGCGTTGATCAAATAATCACCATAGAATTCATTCTCACCTGTATTAGGATCTCGGGTAAAGCAAACACCGGTACCGCTTTGTTCTCCTTTGTTTCCAAACACCATTTGCACGATGTTGACGGCGGTCCCTTTCAGGTCAGTGATCTTTTCTACCCGACGGTAAGTGACGGCTTTTTCTGCTTCCCAGCTGTTAAACACCGCCATAATGGCACCCCACAATTGCGTCCAGGGATCTTGGGGAAAGTCTTCGCCTTTGTTGTTCTTATAGAACGCTTTGAATTGATCACAAAGTTTTTTAAGTTTAGCGGCGGGAATCTCGGGGTCGGTCTTCACATTGAGTTGATGCTTCATTTCGTGAAGCATGTCTTCCATGGGCTGTTTGGATAAACCCATGGCCGTGGTGGAATACATCTGAATAAAGCGGCGGTACGCATCATAAGCAAACCGCGGATTACCGGTTTTTTGGGCCAGTCCTTCCACACTTTTGTCATTCAAACCTAAATTTAAAATAGTTTCCAGCATCCCCGGCATGGAACGGGCAGCACCAGAACGGACGGAAACCAGCAAGGGATCATGGGGGTCCCCCAGCTTTTTGCCCGTGACTTTTTCAAGTTTAACCACCCCCTCGCGCACTTCTTTTTCAAGAGTGAAGGGAAGTTTACAACCGAGTCTATAATACTCTTCGCAAGTTTGGATGGTGATGGTAAATCCCGCCGGTACCGAAATCCCGATACTGGTCATTTCCATAAGACCAATACCTTTGCCGCCTAAAACACTTTTTGTTAATGCCTCGCCTTTAGCTTCCGCTTTGCCAGCGCCGAACGAATATACATGCTTTGACATTTCCACTACCTTTCTAACTATACTGATTAATAATGAATCCCCTGTACGGGCGAACCGTTGGTTCGCCCCTACGATAATTTCTTTTTCAAATATTCCTTCAACCGTTCCACCGCAATACGCTCTTGCCCCATGGTGTCCCGCTCACGCACGGTGGCCTGCTTATCTTCCAGGGATTGAACATCGACCGTGACACAAAAAGAGGTGCCTACTTCATCCTGACGGCGATACAATTTTCCTATGGCCGCTGTATCATCATAGACACAAACCATATCTTTTTGAAGTTGGGTTTTAATGCTTTTGGCCAGGGCGACGACACCATCGTTTTTTTTCAACAAAGGCAAAACCGCCACCTTGATAGGGCTAAGCTTAGGGTGAAACTTCATAACGACGCGCGTCTGATCATTAACCTTTTCTTCATGATAGGCATCAACCAAAAACGCCAACGTGGCCCTGTCACAGCCACCCGAAGGTTCAATCACATAGGGATAAAATTTTTCATTCGTGACAGAGTCCTGATACTGAAGGTCTTTACCGGAAAACTGCGCATGCTGTTTTAAATCATAGTCGGTACGGTTGGCAATGCCCTCCAGCTCCGACCAGCCAAAGGGAAAATTATACTCGATGTCGGTGCAACCAGCTGCATAATGGGCCAGCTCCTCTTTGCCATGCTGGCGCAATTGCAGATTTTCTTTTTTGATCCCTAAATCCATATACCACTGGTAACGGGATTGAATCCATTCCTTATATTTGGAAGAAGCCTCCTGAGGGCGGCAGAAATACTCAATCTCCATTTGTTCAAATTCGCGCGTGCGAAAGATAAAATTGCCAGGGGTGACCTCATTACGAAATGATTTACCGATTTGAGCGATGCCAAAAGGTAATTTTCGGTGAGTGGTGTCAATGACATTGTTAAAATTAACAAAAATTCCCTGAGCGGTTTCTGGACGTAGATAGACGACTGAAGCAGAATCTTCCATGGCCCCCAGATTGGTCTTTAACATTAAGTTAAAAGCGCGGGCTTGGGTAAACGAGGAACCTCCGCAAGCAGGACACTGGCCATGGTTAAGCTGATCGGCACGCCAACGCTTACCGCATTGAGTATTTTTACAATCCACCATCATGTCGGCAAAGTTAGCGGCGTGCCCCGAGGCTTCCCAGGTTTTGGGATGCATGAGAATGGCAGCATCAAGCCCTACCACATCATCGCGTCCATGCACCACTGCCTGCCACCAGGCATTTTTGAGGTTGCGTTTAAGTTCGGCTCCCAGGGGGCCATAGTCCCAGGCGCCGTTTAAGCCCCCGTAAATTTCAGAGGATTGAAAAATAAAACCCCGACGCTTGCAAAGCGCGACGATTTTGTCCATTAAATCAGGTTCAGCCATATGAATTTGGGTATTTTAGCAAAAGGAAGGTAAAAAGCAAGACCTACTCTTGTGTTTGACTAAGGGGGACAGTTGAATTCAACTGTTGTCCCCCTTAGTCCTAGTTTGATCAACATTCGGAGGTGACATAGTATTCGCTTTTGGAAACGACGAAGCTGTTTGACCGGTTGCGGAATCCATATCTATTGAAAACGGCGTTTCCATAAGCACCGTTATTTCTTGCGAACTAGTTTTTTATACACAGCCCGGGCGCGGGATCCCTTCATTTCAATCAACCCCTGCTCGACCGCTTCCCTCAAATCTCTCGAAGCCGTATGCGTCGCAATATCCCCCATGATCTGAATATATTCCTTACGGGTAAACTCTCCTTGACAATGCTTCATCATGAACGCAATCCGGTCCGTCGGTTTAGCTCTGCCAGAAACCAGCTTCTCCAGCCCCAAGACTGCCTCCAGAATGACCTCAAGCATAAACTCAATAAAGACCGTCGGTTTCCCTTCCTTGCTAGATTGTTCAATAGCTTGATAATAGGCCTGTTGGTGATCCTTGATTGCAGTCTCAATTGGAACAAGATTAAAACAAGTCTGTGCCTGTCTCAACATCAAAGTCTGCCAAAATCGTCCCATACGTCCGTTACCATCTTCGAAAGGATGAATAAATTCAAATTCGTAATGAAAAATACTTGAGGCAATCAGCGGATGAAGGCCTTGAGTCTGGTTGATGAACTCGAAGAGCTGGGATATTAATTCGGGAATCCGTTGGTACGGCGGGGCTGTGTGAACCACCTTATCTCGACTTGCGACCACAACCCCTGTTTGCCGGTATTTCCCGGCGGTAATCCCAAGTCCTTTCATCAACACCCCGTGTGCACGCAAAAGATCTTTTTTCTGTCTGGGATCAAAGGCATGAATCATTTCGTAGAGTTCATGGGCATTCTTAATTTCAAGGATGTCTTTTTTGGGACCAATAACACGTTTACCGTTTATCACGTCTGTAGCTTGCTGTAGGGTCAACGTATTACCTTCAATAACACAACTGGAATGAATGGATGACACATCGGCCTGGCGTCTTAAGTCAACAAGGGGAATCTTCAAACGAGCCCCCTCTAGACGACCGATCATGCCACTGATCTGTGCCGTTAGGTTCAAAATTTTGGGGGTAATTTCAAAGGGTGGTTTCACCATGTGGTGAGCTTGTCGAACCATGCTTTAAGCATAACATTTGTTAATAACATTTTCAACAGAAATGTTATTAATACCCTAAAACATCTTCCCTACCGCAAAGGGGAGAACATTTTCAAACCGTAAAATGCGGGAGCCTAAATTGACCGCTTGGACTCCTTTGGATTTAAGTAACTCAACCTCAAAATCCACCAGTCCGCCTTCCGGGCCAATGATTAAAACCACTCCTCCACTGACTTTTTTAGGGAGACCTTCCTTCTGGCTAGGATGAGCCACAAAAGCTTTCCTACCTTTAATCAGAAACGGTAATTCATCTTCCACAAAAGGCTTAAGTCTTTCTTTAAGAATCACCTCAGGCATCACGGTGTCTTTGGCCTGCTGCAGGCCAAGCACCAGCTGCTGCTGGATGGCATCAGGCCTTAAACTGGAGGCCTGCCAGAAATTTTTTTCTACTCTGGAAAAATTCAAAATGATGATCTTCTTTATGCCTAACGATGCGGCACATTGCAAGGTTCTCTTGAGCATAGGCGGCCGCGGCAAGGCCATGATGAGAATCAAATCCAAAGCAGCCGGCGGTTGGCGCTGCAGTGTCACATCCATCTCTAAAAAATTTTTATTGAAAGCGGTGATTTGACCAACACCAATGAGGCCATTGATTTTACCGACCACCAATGTTTGACCCAGCTCAGCCTTAAAAATACTTTGGATATGTTGGAAACGTCGGTCGGTTAAACGGACCTGATGGCTGGAAACAAAATCGGTTTCAAAAAGCAGAATTAAATTCATCACATTTTCTTTATTTCCTGCTCGGACATATGAAAGGAATGGGCATCGTCAGGGAAACGGCCCGTCTCGACATCCTTTTTATACTGTTTAAAAGCCTGCACAATCAAAGGAGCTAATTCAATATACTTTTTGGAAAATTTTGGCTGGTAGCGGGTAAAAAGGCCTAAGATGTCGTGGCTGACCAAAACCTGGCCGTCACAATGCACCCCCGCACCTATGCCAATGGTAGGAATCTCCAACTGTTGAGTAATGAGGCTCGCCACTTCCTGAGGGATACATTCCAGAACAATGCTAAAACAACCCTGCTGTTGTAAAATTTTTGCCTCGTTCATAATCTGGCGGGCACTGGCAGCATCCTTGCCCTGCACCTTCATTTGCGTTGCTGTTTGAGGAGTCAGGCCCACGTGGCCCATGACCGGTATGCCGGCTTTGACTATTTGCTGCGTTACTTGCGCACAGCAATCAAACCATTCCAATTTTACAGCGTGGCAACCCGCTTCCATAAATTGCCTGGCATTATCAACGGCGCCTTTGGTATTGATTTGATACGCCTCAAATGGCATATCAGCCACCACCAGGGCATTTTTAACCGCACGAACCACCGCCCTGGTATGAGGAAGCATTTCTTTCATGCCGACTTCTTTGGTGGAGGACAATCCTAAGACCACATTGGCTAAAGAATCCCCCACCAGAACAATATCCACCCCTGCTTCATCCGCCAAAGAACCAAAAGGATAATCATAGGCGGTCAACATGGTGATTTTTTGATGATGTTTTTTCTTATCGAGAATATTCTGAAATCTCATCTGGTCAAATACTCCGCTATTTGCCGGGCCACCCCTTTACCGCTGGCCATAGCCTCGACGACCGTTATAGGCCCTGAGACCGCGCTGCCTGCGGTAAAGATTTTTTCTGTAGAGACAGGGCAATGCCTTGTCTCTACAAGCAAATCATTAATCCTCTGGCCATTGGCGAGCACGACGGTTTGGGCTTCGATCACCTCTAATTCTTGAACCGGCTGCAAGGATAGATGGCCCTCTTTCTCTGTAATTTCCATGCGGCGGCACTGCACTCCTGCCACGCACCCTTGATGATTGTCCACAATTTTTAAAACTTCAAAAGGTGTTTGAAACTTTATGCCCTCATCCAAAGCTTCCTTAAGCTCGTCGGTGGAAACCCCTATCTGCTCTTCTAATCCGTCAAAAATTAAACGCACGCTTTGGCCTAAACGCGCTGCCATCCGGCCTGCATCCAAAGCCGCATGTCCGCTTCCGACCACCATTGTCTGATTTCCTTTGAACATGAAGCCTGATGTCGAAACATGTTCTTTGGAGGCCATTTGTAACCGCATCAAAAACTCTGCGGCATAATACACCCCTGCTAAATTTTCTCCTTCAAGGGAAGAAAATTGAGGCAAGGACGCCCCCACGGCTAAAAGTACGGCATCGAAAGAATCAACCAACTCTTGAAAAGGTTTTATACGTCCGACCAATACATTGGTATGCAATTCTAATCCCTGCGCTTTTAATTCTTCAAACTGCAGATCCAAAATCTTTTGGGGTAAACGAAATTCAGGAATTCCATACCGTAAAATACCTCCTGGCTGGTCAGTAGCCTCAAACATGACTACGTTAAATCCCTTTTTGAGCAAAACCCAAGCCGCTGTCATGGCTGATGGTCCAGACCCGATAATGGCAATTTTTTTAGACAACGCATTTTTTCCCTGTACGGGCCCCGACGGTACCGTCGGGGCGGGCCGAGCATGCCCGGCCTCTACTTTAGAACGCCCAAAATCAGAAGCATAACGTTCCAACGCACGAATGGCAATAGGGGAACCCTCGTCGGAAAAAATACAGGCTTTTTCGCATGGAGCTGGACAGATGCGCCCGCAAATAGCGGGAAAAGGGTTATCTTTTTTTATCCTTTCTAAAGCTGAATCGGCATCCCCTTCTTTTAAGAAACGAATGAATCCTGGAATGTCTATTCCCAAAGGACAACCCGGTAAACAGGTTGGCTGGGCACATTGGGGGCAGCGGTGAGCTTCATCAGCACTTATTTTTTTATGGAACCCCAAAGAGACTTCGCGAAAGTTGTGAACCCTTTCCTTGGGATTTTGAGAGGAAGGTTTTGGTTGTCCCATCCTGTCTCCTTTATGGCATTCATACGAACATTTAAATCAGCAAAATCTACTTCATGGCCATTAAATTGCGGGCCCTCCTGACAAGCCAATCGAAAGCGGCCTCCTACCTTCACGCGGCAAGATCCACAAAGGCCAAGACCATTTACCATGTAAGGATTTAAGGTCACATAAATAGGAATCCCTTTGGTTCTGGTCATAGCCGAGGCGGCCTCCATCATATCCACAGATCCTATGGCATAAACACCATTGACCTTGTATTTATTCAAAAGTTCTTTGAGCAACTCGGTCGCTAAACCTTTGCGCTCATAAGAACCATCGTTGGTGGTAATAAAAATTTCATCGCATACCACCCGCATCTGTGATTCCAGCATCAAAACTTTTTTCGATTTAGCGCCGATAATGCCTATGATTTTATTGCCTTTTTTCTTCAGCGCCCGGCATAAAGGTAAAATCTGGGCCGCACCTATGCCAGTCGCTACAGCGATCACCAGACCGAATTTATCGATGACAGCCGGTTGTCCCAAGGGGCCCACCAGTTTGAGAGGAGCTTCTCCGATAGACAACGACCCTAATCGTTTCGTCGATGGCCCTATTTCATGCACAATGAAAGAAAGCACTCCGCGCTTATCATCCGTATCGACAACACTTAAGGGAATCGCATGAGTATGAGCATCGGGAGTAACCATCACAAATTGACCAGGTGCTGCGTAACCAGCCATGTCAGGGGCATGAATATCAATACGTTTAATGTCCTGGGCCAAAATTTGTTTATGGATGATATTAAACATAATGAAGCATGATTTATGCAAAAGCGGCTACTTCAACTTGAAGATGCTTCTTACGAGCCTCATTGGTAAGATCCTCTGAACGGGAGGCGACTTTATCCTCAATCCAATCTTCTCCACATTGATTACAGACCAACGCGGGAACCTCACGAACAACAAGAACTCCTTCGCCTAAATTCACCGTAAAAGTTGATTTTCCTGATTTCTTTTTCCCACCACAAAGAGGGCAAGTATCTTTTTTAAACATTTTTTATTCTCCATTGAAGACGGATTAAGCAAATACTAACCGTCCCTTTGGTTGTGGAATAGGACGGCCCAATTGCTGGGCGGTCTCAAGCCACTGTTGAGCAACAACCCCCACATTATCCATGGCCTGTTGGTAAGTAGACCCATCGGCCATACATCCTGGTAACTCAGGAATTTCAGCAATAAAGGCTTTATCTTCCCGGCTCCAATATATAATGACTTCATATTTTAATTTACCCATAATATTTGCATCACTGGTACCGCTTAAAATATCCCGAAGAACTTTCTCATACCTGCTCATATGTAAAGTTTACAACCAATCACAAAAGGATACCATAGAATTTTAAACCTTTGTCTCAACTGCCGTTTCTTCACGAATACCTAAGAATATCTTTAAATCCGTCATTGGCTGGATATTGATAATCACCGGCACAAACCCAGGGACGTTTTGCAACTGTTGTAACATAGCAGGATTGATGTTAAACTTAATTCCATCTTTGTCATCCCCGAATGCTTTTGTCGGGGATCCAGTTTTAATTTCCAAAGGCGTTTTATTGGCGGTCAAGTCGATCCCGCCCTTTTCTTTAACATTCATCGCCCGATCCGCTGGCGCCGTAGAGCCGCTGCTTTCTAGCGGCTTATACAGGGCTGGCCGGGATAATTGGGCGCTGTCCCCTGTTTTTCCTGTTTCTATAAAATTATTTCTAAGTCGTTGCCTTGCCCCAATAACCTTCAAAACAAATTCTTCTGCTTTGGATTGAACCTCTCTCCTGTATGTTTCTACTGCCCTTAATCCCTTTTCTGCCATTGCTTTTGCCTCGGAATCACTATGCATCAGTCTCTTTAAATTTTCCTTGCTAAATACTTGGGCGGCCCCTGCCTCAACTAATGCCTCTTTCCCCTCCTTATTATTCTTCCAACTGCCTTCAAAATACAACACCCCTGCTTGTTGACTGGCTGGCTCAAAAATATTCCTATCATTCCCTACGATGGCTATCTTGGCCAGCCCGTACATCTTAAGCAGCTCTCCTGCTGTGTTAAGTATCAGGACATTGTTGCTTCTCACATCTGGCAGCGGTGCTGTGGCATCGCTTCGGACAGCTATCGATTGACCGGAAAGACTGCCCAACAACTGTAATTCCTTTTCATTCCTTCTCTGCCTAAAGCCAATGATAAGCAATGGACGTTCTGAATACGGGAGACTGCTGTATAGAACATTGTAAGCTTGGATAAATTCGTTGAATTCTGCATCTGAAGGTGAACCCATAACAATGACTTTTCTTTGTCCTATTCCTAAAGATTCTTTCATACTGTTTATTTCTTCAGAAACTCTTACTGGGAGATTAAATTTAAACGGGGTATACGGTAAGGATGCGGAGAGCGAACCGTTGGAAGATGCCATTGTCATATTCCCATAATCATGGAACTCTATTTTGATAACTCCTTGTTCGCTGAATCCTTGGTATGCTTGTATGGCATATCCTTGGAAAAATCTTTTAGCCTGGTCAGAATCTATTTCTTTATCATACAATATAACTATCCTGTCCTTGTCTACGCCCAATGCCTGTATCATGCCTTTTGCAGCATTGACAGAGGCTACTTCATACACTCTTATGGCTACCTTCACTGAAGTATCATTGATTGCTGCTTTAATCTTTTGCCTTAAATGGGATAAAAAGATCTTTGGCCTATCAAGGAAAGACAAGGAATCCTTTATTAATTCTTTTTCAAAAAAGTATTTTCCTCTTACCTCTGCTCCCTGATAGCTCGTATCCAATGCAACGCCACTAGTAAAAAAACCAAATATCTGAAACAACGCTTCTAATTCCTCAGAGCTCCATGCAGATATTTGATATGCAGCAGTTGGAGTATCTTTTAATATCGCAAAAAATTTTAAATAATAACGAAGAAATCCAGATGATGGGGCGCTTTTTCCATAAACATCTAAAAACATAGAGTCAATTTCTTTTCTAGTAAACCCTTCTTCTTTGGTTACTAGGCCGCCAGCGATGAGTCCATTGAACGCCTCGGAACTGGCCTTGCGTACATCACTATCTCTATCACTGCTAAGACTGACTAGCAGGGTTTCTAAGATACCTTTTTCTTTTATTGCTCTTATGGCTTCTTCTTTGGTTACTAGGCCGCCAGCGATGAGTCCATTGAACGCCTCGGCACTGGCCTTGCGTACAGCCCAATAGCCATCACTGCTAAGACTGACTAGCAGGGTTTCTAAGATACCTTTTTCTTTTATTGCTCTTATGGCTTCTTCTTTGGTTACTAGGCCGCCAGCGATGAGTCCATTGAGCGCCTCGGAACTGGCCTTGCGTACAGCCCAATAGCCATCACTGCTAAGACTGACTAGCAGGGTTTCTAAGATACC
>JAHFGE010000124.1 GCA_023247575.1 Candidatus Omnitrophota bacterium
GCCTTTTAAGATGGGAGGATTAAACGGGGGGCTTAAACCAACACGAACGCCGGGTTTGGGCAAACGAAGTGGTGAGCTTGTCGAACCATACATTTCTTGCGCCCGCACAGGCAAAGGCCCGATGCTGGTTATAATAAACGCCCCGATTGTAAGGAATATTAATGGTGTACGGCTTTTCATATGTTTTATGTGGTTTTGTAGAGACAAGGCATGGTTCGACTACGCTCACCACAGGTTGCCTTGTCTCTACAATATAAATATGGCATATAAATACATTAAAAACAAGACCTTGACTGTACTTTTGGGAAAACGCTATCTTCGATGAGAATTGATTCTTTAGAGAGAAAATTCTTTAAAAAAACATCCAAGGAGGCGGTTTAGGAAGGCCGTCAGCCACTTGCAGCGCTTGACCTGCCAAATCAACGGCAGTACCCACCAATTGAAAAGGCAGCTGCAGCAAAGCACAACCACTCTGGGTAAACAGTAGTACCAAAAGACATAGAGCCATTGAAATTTTTTTAAAAAGGGTCATTGAATGAAAATTTCGGTCTCACTGGTGTTATCGCTAAGATGCAGCTGCATTCCCAAAGCCTGCACTCCTTCCAAACTTTTTAATAACGGCATCAAAACTTCATCGGAATTAAACAACCACCGTTTGGCTGATTCTGCCTGATGCTGATAATTTATCAGTAGCTGCTGAAGATCCTGCTGCTGCTTTTGATAGGAAGCCAAATCCTCTTCTAGAAGTTTAGTCTCCTGTTCTAAACGATTAAGATTAGCTGTTTCATCGGTCTGTTCCTGGTCGGATAAACTCTTATTCGTGACTTTCAATTGTAATTGTTTGAATTTATCTTTAGCCAACCTCAAATCTTCCTGTCGGGAAGCAATGGCACTTTTAAGTTCTTTTCCATTTTTGATTGCTTCCTGTTGATAAGCGGAGGTCATGGTAATCTGGGAAGACGCTACCTTATTATACCAGGCCAAAAGTTGTTTGAGACGATCCACCAAATCATCCATTTTAATAAAAGCCATGCCATGGGTTAAAGTGGAAGCATGGATATTAAACTGCTTTAAGGTATCATTGGACTGCAAAGATTGGTTGGGATCATTAAAAGCATCAATGGATGTTTTAAGCAATTGCCGGGAAGTGGCTAATAATAAATAATCGCCCAAAAATGTATACGCCAGGTCCATGTTGGCGCCCAAAGTAAGCGTGATATAATGGATCGAGGTCTGTTGATAATTCTCCTCTTGCACTAAAGACAAAGGATTGGCCGTTAATTTTTTCATTAAATCCTCGGCGGCCTGATGATCTTTGACTTTGATAAAAAAAACGCCGCGCGGATAGGGGAAAAGACCTCGGGTGTCCACATCATTTAAATAGCCGCCTACCTGAGAACCCAAGATGGGCAAAACATCCTCTTCAAAATTGAACTTAAATCTCTTTTCCAGACGCTGTTTCCATTTCTGAGCATTGGTAACTTGTATTCCTTCTTTTAACTGTGACCAAAGATCTTTAAAGTTATAACACTCTCCCCACTGGTAAACCACCACATTATGCGGCACAAATTTTAAAGATGGATTGGCTGCGTCTGGGCAAGAAAACATCGAACGCCAGGAGGATTTAACTGGACTAGCATCAAAGCGCATCATCAATTTCATCTTGAATATATTCCCCGGTAAAAAAGAAATCGCATAAGATTTAAAACCAGCAGCGCTGGATATCTGTTCAAAATTTTCCCTTTCGCCGGTAGGAAGGCGTTCACTTAACAACTCATCAAAACTGCGCACATTGGCATAAAAAACTCCATGTCCCGCAGGGTAAGCCCGCAACATCGCGTGGGCAAAATCAGGGTCAGCAGCCAAAGAAGGTCTAGCTTTAAGATAAACATCCAGCCCTTGATGCAATAGATCGGATGGCACCAGGCAAGCTAACAGAACGTCATGAATACGAGTATACTGAAACTCTAACTGCTTTTTCTTAAAGTGGACGTGAGTAATGGTAAAACCACGGTAGGTTTCAGCCGATGTGGTGATGTCATCCGACCATTGACGAGCCATAGAAGCAAACAACTCCGCCATTTGAAAAGTAACGCCTAATCGTGTTGCCAAAAGTACATCATAGGACTTCGTCGCCTCTTGACCGGTGGAATTCTGGTAAAACCCCATGGCTATTTCTTTACTAAAGAATCTTTTCGTCAACGGATTTTTTAAAACTCCTTCCATCTCCTGTTGCAGCCCACGCAAACTTTTAATGTCTGAAGACGAAGCGTCATTGTGGTCTAAAACTTTAGGGTAATCAATCGTGGAAATGTTTTTCCAAAATCCACTCTGAATCAATCGATCCATATCCCCTGCCACATGGGAAAAACGGGCATACATCAAGGCTTGGGCTGGAACGATTTGTTCCATACTTAAAGGCAAGGGCCTGGTCAAGAACCATAAAAAGCCTGCCGCCAACACCAGCAGGACTAGGCTAGATATTAAGATAATTTTCTTATTCATAAACCAAAAAATTCTCTCGCATTGTGATTAACCATATCTAAGAGCTTTTCCTCATCTATATTTTTTAAACGGCTTAAGGCTTGTAGTGTTCTCCATACATCTTTCGGTTCACTGGTAAAGCCGCCGTGGTCATCTTTGTAAGAAACCGGTGAATCAGTCTCAATTAAAATACGTTCGACGTTGGCAGCCAGCATCGCTTGCTGAGACTGTGGACTATAAGCTACACTAGGACTGGTGGAAACATAAAAGCCACTGTCCAAAATTCCCTTCATGATATCAACAGGGCCACTGTACCAATGAAATAAAGCTTTCGCTACACCCGCCTCTTGAGCCATACTTAAACAATCACGCCAGGCCCCTCGACTGTGAATGATGATGGGCAAATGAAATTCCTTGGCTAGCTGCAGGTGCTTGGCTAAAGCGTCTTTCTGTTTGGCTCTCTCTTCGGTATTGTCTCTAACCCATTTATACCAATAATCTAAACCCGTTTCACCAATAGCAACGGCTTCTTTAATATGCGACCGAATAAAATCAAAAGCTTCAGCAGGCTCTCCCTCTTTGACCATGCCAGGATGTATCCCCAACGCTGGATGAATTTTAGTCCTTCGATTACACTCAGGACTAACCCTGAGCGAAGTCGAAGGGTTAGGTTCCTGAACGCTTTTGGCTAAATCCAAAATTTTACCCATCGAGTTTAAGTCCACACTAACAGCAACGATATCGCTAACGCCTGCTTGTTTTGCCCGCTGCAATGCCCCCTGGATATCCGCTAACTGGTCAATATGTGCATGCGTGTCAATGATCTGTTTAATCAATCGAACCCCTACGTATCCAAAATAAACGTTACCGGGCCGTCATTAACCAGTTCTACCTCCATCATGGCCCGAAAGCGTCCGGTCGCCACCTTGACATTCTTTTTTTTAAGAGCTTGTACAAAATACTCATATAGGCTTTGGGCTTGTTGAGGTTCTGCCGCTTGATCAAAAGAAGGCCGGCGTCCTTTGTCACAATTGCCGTACAATGTAAACTGAGAAACAACCAGAATCTCAGATCCTACCTGCAAGGCTGACAAGTTCATTTTACCAGCTTTATCTTCAAAAATGCGCAGTTCAATGATTTTTTTAGCCAATTCATCAGCCTGGACTAATGTATCTTCCCTGGCAATGCCTAAAAAAACCAGAAGACCACCACCAATAGATCCCACAACCTGGCCTTCGGCCCTCACCTGGGCTTGTTTGACTCTTTGCAAAACGCAACGCATGTGCCGATTATAGTGTCACCTTGATACCCCGTCAATCAATAAGGTATTTTTCGTCGAGGGATTGACAAGAGTACTCTTCTATGTTAAAAAGCTTTCATGGATCTCAAAGAACTTCTTGAACAGCATTCTTTCCCTTCCCAAGCCATTGATGCCTTGATCGCCAGTGGAATTCAAAGCCTTTATCCTCCTCAAGCGGATGCCATTAAAAGAGGGGTTTTGGAAAAAAAGAATCTGGTGATGGCAGTCCCCACCGCTTCAGGTAAAACCCTCATTGCGGAATTGTGTTTACTCAAAAATATCCTTCAGGAAGGCGGTCGAGCTTTATATGTATGCCCCTTAAAAGCTTTAGCCAGCGAAAAATACCAGGACTTTAAAAAAAAATATGAACCTTTAGGGATTTCCATTGGCATTGCCACCGGCGACTTAGACTCCCCTGGCTCCTACCTTAACCGTTACCAAATCCTTATTGCCACTGCAGAAAAAGTAGATTCTCTTTTGCGCTCCAAAGCTGGATGGCTAACTCATAATCTCTCGGTGGTGGTGCTGGACGAAATCCATGTTTTAGATGATGAAAGCCGAGGGCCCACGCTTGAAATTCTCATAACACGTCTGAGACAAATGAAGCCAGATATGCAGATTTTGGCCTT
>JAHFGE010000125.1 GCA_023247575.1 Candidatus Omnitrophota bacterium
TACTGTTTAATATTGTTTTGTGTGTGTGTAACCTGATGCCCATTCCACCTCTGGATGGCTCTCGCATCGTCATGGGAATTTTACCGCGGCAACTGACTTATTACTATAGTCGGCTGGAACCATATGGGATGTTTATTTTAGTGATACTTTTATGGTTTGGCATGTTAAAATTTTTATATCCTTTAATGTCAGCGCTGGGAAATGCTTTGGGGGTACAACTTTGAAACCATATACCATTGCTCTCAAATTAAAAAATAGCGGCTACCCAATTGTCATTGGATATGATTTTTTTAAAGACATTCCACAATATTTAAGAAAATTATCCCTGGCCCCGACGGTACCGTCGGGGCTTGGCAAGGACGCCGTGGTTATTTCGCATGCTTTGATTGAACGGTTGCATGGGGCCAGGTTATCGGTGGCATTAAGCAAGGCTGGATACACGGCAAAATTTTTCAATGTGCCGCAAGGGGAAAAGAGTAAATCTGCCAGCTGTGCGTTGAAGGTTATCGAAAAAATTTCCGCTTATGATGTCAACCGTAAGATTTTTATCATTGCTCTAGGGGGTGGTGTTATTGGCGATCTATCTGGCTTTGTGGCTGCCATTTACAAGAGGGGAATTCCTTATATTCAGATTCCCACTACCCTCTTGGCCCAGATTGATTCTGCTATTGGCGGTAAAACAGCGATCGATTTAAAATATGGGAAGAATTTAGTGGGTGCTTTTTATCAACCCAAAGCCGTTTTTGCGGACACTAAGGTTTTGGCGACGCTTACTCCTCGACAAATCCGTAATGGCCTAGCCGAGGCCATTAAATACGGGGTTATAAGGGATCCAGTTTTGTTTGGTTTTCTGGAGAAAAAACATGCCAGCATTTTACAAAATGATCATCAATCCATTACCTTCGTGGTCAAACGCTGTGCCAGAATAAAAGCCGATGTAGTTGCCAGTGACGAGCGAGAAACCAAGGGCATCCGCACCATTTTAAATTTTGGCCATACGGCAGGTCATGCCATTGAAGCTGCCAGTAACTTCCGTTATCACCATGGCGAGGCAGTGGCGTTAGGGATGCGGGTAGCGGCGCGAATATCTGCCTTAAAAGGCATGTTAAACGCTAAAGATGAAGCTCGTCTGAATAATTTGATTACCAGCATCGGATTACCTGAGAAGATTCAAAATACATCTTTAAGTAAGATTATGGCATTGATGCGGCATGACAAGAAATTTGTTGCCGGACGTAACCGCTTTGTCCTGGCCTGCGGCATTGGCGAGGTTAAGGTGGTTGAAGGCGTTCCTACCAAAATTATTACCCAAGCTATCCAGTCTATTTTTTAACTGATATAGTTTCCTGCTTGCCGTTGCGTTCAATGGTGACAGAATCTAGATCAATCCTGATGATTCTGGCGCCATTGACAAGGGCACCTTCTTCATAAATATTGCCATTAATGAGGGCTACACTGTGTCTGCCATCGGCCATGACGCCTTGGAGATTAAAAAGAGCAAGCAGTGATACAGGCGGGGCGTTGGGTGCTTGTACCGGAGGGTGTGTATTGGTATGCACATTAATATTAGGTCTCGCTGTCACTGCTGGTTTAGATTGTAAAGAAAGATAACTCGACCGAAAGGGAATAGAAAAGTAGAGACCTGTTCCCACTAAGACAATCAGGCCAATTGTTAATAAAAAGAGGGAAGAAGGCCGCTTATTTGGAATATTTGGAGAAGGTACTGTCAACACCTCTACCATCTCCTCAGATTTTGCCTGAGGTATGCTCATGCTCTGTTGGACTTTCTTTAATGCCTCGTGAATAATACTCATATTTTCATAACCTCACTCAAGATAGGTCCTTTAATTTCTTTGACGCATTCCTGGATAATATTTTCGTCAATTGTAAAAGTCTCACGTACAAATCCTGCCAATAGGGCCCGATCGCAAACAATGTTAATGACCCGGGGCGTGCCTTGCGAATAATTATAAATGAGATCGATGGCTGGGTCAGTAAATTTGAGGCGTTGATTCGCATCAGCGGTTTTGAGCCGGTGATCAATATAGCTTTTGATTTCGTTTTTCTCTAAAGGCAGGATGTGGTAGCGCACACTGACACGTTGATTAAGCTGGCGAATACCGGGGTTTTGTAGTTTTTCATTGAGCTCAGGCTGTCCTACTAAAATAATCTGCAACAGTTTTTCTTTCTCGGTTTCTAAATTGGATAAAAGCCGTATTTGTTCCAGCTGGCGTATGTTCAAATTCTGGCACTCGTCGATAATGACGGCCACATTACTGCCTTGGGTGGATTGGTCGACCAGAAACGCTGCAATGGCACCCACGAGGTCAAGCTTATTCTTTTTCTGGCAGGGAATCCCCAGGTCATTGATGATCATCTGCAATAGCTGCAGATCAGAAAAACTGGGGTTTAAAATTAAAGCAGTTTTAATTTTCCTTGGAATACGATTTAAAAGTACACGGCAAAGGGTGGTTTTACCGGTACCAATTTCGCCGGTCACCACAATCATGCCCTTACGAGAGGTAATTCCGTAGACCAAATGGTTAAACGCTTCTTCGTGACGTTTACTGGAAAAGAAAAAAGCAGGATCGGAAGTGACGTTAAAAGGGCTTTCTTTTAAGGAGTAGAATTGCCTGTACATTGATTTTAATTATAACATAAAAGCGCTTTATTTAAGGAGGAATTTTGCGATAATGAAACTTAAGGTATTTATTTGCGGGTTTCATCCCGAGGAGAGAAGCGACGAGGGATTACAAAATTCTATGATTGCCAAAACGGAAGGCATCGTTTTAAAAAGTTTTGATTTTCGTGAAACCAGCCGTATTGCCACTTTTTTAACCAAGGATTTCGGCAAGGTGAAAGGCGTCCTCAAAGGAATCCGCAAAGATCCCGGCAAATTCGCCACCAGCCTGGATCGTTTTTCCGTCAATGATTTGGTCTACTATCAGTACCGCAATAGCGATATTCATTTAGTCAGCCAGTGCGATATGAAGGAATTCTTTACTGGCTTGCGCCGGGATCTCAAACGCATGACAGCGGCCAGTTATGCTTCTGAACTGTTAGATACCCTGGTTGTCGGGGAACAAGAAACCCGGGAGCTTTATGAATTAATGCAAAATTTCCTTCGTCGTTTGCAAACAGCAGAAGATATTAATAAACTCATTTACATATTCCAAATTAAAGTGCTTTTGTTTTCAGGTTTTCGTCCCCATCTGGATTCCTGTGTGCGCTGTCAAAAGAAAATGACCACGGCCGCCCATTTTAGTTTGGCCTTAGGCGGGTTAGTTTGTTCATGTTGTCAAACGCCATCGACTCATGTGATTCCTATTACCCAAGGGACTGTAGCTTCGATTTTGCATATTGAAGAATCTCTGTGGCCGCAGGTGCTGCGTTTAGGTCTTTCACCGCGGATTAAAAAAGAATTGAAGTATGTGCTGAATCATTTCCTGGTATTTCATTTGGAGCGTCCTTTGCGCTCAAGTCAGTATTTATGAAGAAAATTTTTCTTTTCTTTCTTTTTATCTTTTTTATTCTTTCTTTAATTTGTTTTGCTGCCGGTAGCAAAGTTTATTTTTCTCCCCAGGGCGGCTGTCAGGCAGCGGTGATTTCCGAAATCAGCAAAGCCCAAAGAGTCATTGATATAGCCATGTATGATTTTACCTCAGGGCCAATAGCCCAGGAACTGGTGATGGCTAAAAAGCGCCATGTCATGGTGCGAATAGTTTTGGATCATAGCCAACAGACCCAACCTGCTTCCAAGAGCAGGTATCTTTTATCCAAAGGTTGTGAGGTTAGAATCCATCATGGTCTTGGGCTCATGCATAACAAGTTTGCTGTCATTGATGGACAGGTATTGCTAACAGGATCATTCAACTGGACATTTATGGCCGAGCAGAAAAATGAAGAGAATTTACTCATCATGACCGACCAGGGGCTTATCAAGCAATACGAGAAACAGTTTGAATATCTCTATAAAGACAGCGACTTAATGAAGACCAGGGATCTGTCCCATGACTTCCACCACAGACCTCACCGATATTCCTTATCTCCTGTACATTTCTTCTAGTCCGTCCACTGGGTTGTTTCTTGGAGGGCTTCTTCTTTGGGGGCACTCATCGAGGATAGTTTCCGTTTTAAAGGATGATGGAGTTGCATTAAAATATCATGGGCCAGAGTTTTGCCGATAGTTTTAATGGAGGTTAAGGCACTTTCACGGGCCGATTTTAAGTCGTTTAATTTATGGTAACCGTGGGCGAACAACTGCCTGGCACGAATACGTCCGATTCCATGCAGGCTGGCTAATTCCAGCAATTCTTCCCTGATACCATAGCGTACTCTGCGGCATAAATTGTCCAAATAAAAGCTTAAGTTTTTATAGTGATGAAGCTCGGCAATTCTGCCAGCGGCATAAA
>JAHFGE010000126.1 GCA_023247575.1 Candidatus Omnitrophota bacterium
TTTTCATAGATAAAGTCCTTATTTACTCTTTTTAGAGGCAGCCGCCCTATTTTCAGGGGGGTCTTTTTCGAGGACTTTGCCCTGCCTGATTTCTTCTAAAGCGGTCGTCGTTACTTTCTCTTCCGCAGAAGCATAGACCAATTTAACGCCAGTTTCAGCAATTTCTAAAGCGCGTTTAGAGGCTAGGCGTACTAGACGATAAATACTCCAATTCGTCCGAGGCAATAACTGTTCCAGCGGTTGATAACCCATCAGTTTTTCTCCTTTAAAAATACTTTCATTAAGAAAAGCGTTCCCTTGTAGAAAAAGTTATTTATAACATAGGCTCTTGGGGTTGTCAATAACCTCAACTAGACCTGCTGTTAATAAGCCTGGCGACGAGATTTTCAAGGTCTTTTTTGGCCCTTTCTAAAGAGCTGTTGTGAATGATGTAGTCGTATTCTTTGGCTTTTTTAAGCTCCTCTTTGGCCACGGCAAGTCTTCTGCCCAAGCTTTCATGAGTCTCGGAAGCGCGTTTTTGAAGCCGTTTCTTGAGCTCTTTCATTGAAGGAGGTTTAATAAAAATTTTAATGGCCTGCGGAAATTGCTGGCTGATATCAGCGGCCCCTTTCACGTCGATACATAAAAGTACATGCTTCCCCTTCCTGAGAAGGTTCTCTACTTGTCTCTTAGGGGTACCGTAATAATGGTCGAAGACTTTTTCCCATTCCAGAAAATATCCTTTCGCGATCCGGCGGGCAAAAATTTTCTGGGTTAAAAAAAAATAGTCCTTCCCCTGACGCTCGCCGGGCCGTGGTGGCCGGGTGGTCACCGAAATGGTTTTGACCAATTGGCCTTTAAAGGCTTCTGTCTCCAGCAGGGCTTTATGGAGGGTGGTTTTACCAGAACCTGAGGGGCCGGAGAGGACGATGATTTTTCCTGTCATTAGATCCCTCGTCCTCTCCGAGTTAAAATCCAACGTCCTCGGGATGGATTCGGACTATGAGTTACATTCACTTTGTTCATGTAACTCATGTCCTCATTCCACATTATTCGCCTGCTCGCGGATTTTCTCTACCTTGGATTTCATGGCAATGACATTGGCGGAAATTTCCTTGTCCTGCACTTTAGAACCTATGGTATTGATTTCTCTTTGCATCTCCTGCGCGATGAAATCAAGTTTTTTGCCGCCGCCTTCCATGGTTTTCAAGAGAGCCTTGGCCTCGTTGATATGATGCAATAACCTGGCCATTTCTTCATTAATGTCGTTGCTCTTTTGAAAGCTTAAAAATTCTTCACCTTTAAAAGTGGTTCTCTTTTCTTTCAAAATATCATTGACCCTGGCTTTAATTTGCCGAATGCGCATGGTCATGCGGTTAAGCTGTTCGTTAATGTCTGTGGCCAGGGAGCGCCCTTCGCGTTTGCGCATCGCCACGACGGACGCCAGGGCCTTGTCCAGGGCTTTTTCCACCAACGGCCAAATCTGGGCAGCTCCCACGAAAACTTCCTTAACTTCTACCACGCCCGGCAATTTCAACAAATCCGCAGTGGATAAATCATTTTTCAAATGTAAATTCTTGGTCAAATTCTTGGCAAAATCCATATAACGTTTGACCGCAAAACGGTTTAAGGTAATCATCATTTCCGGTTTATCGATGATGCGCACCGAAACCGTCAGACGGCCGCGCTTGATATAGCGGCCAATCCGTTTCTGGATCTTGTCTTCATAAGAAATAAATCCGGAAGGCAAATAATAAACAATGTCTAAATACCGGTGATTGACTGATTTTATCTCGACGGTGCCTCGAATTTTTCCAAAGGTCAAATCACTGGCCCCGAATCCCGTCATGCCGTTAATCATGTTTTACTGACTCCTTTTCTTTAAGCTTAACTGTTTTTGTGGAAGGTTTCCCTCCTGCATGATTATTTCTTTCTTAAGATATCTAGCACACGATCTAAATCATCCAATGAATAATATTCAATGATCAGTTTGCCTCTGCCCTTTTTCCCCTCCACGGTGACTTTGGTGCCAAGAATTTGGCGCAATTCATCCTCCAGGTGAGCAATATCAGGGTCTTTGGCCTTTTGGGCTTTGGTCTTTTTTGGCGTTTTTGTTGATACCTGTTTAACTAATCCCTCCACCGATCGCACGGATAAATTCTGATTGATGATGTCCTGGGCCATGTTCAGCTGGGCTTCTTCATTGTCCAAAGCCAGAAGCGCCCGTGCATGTCCCATGGAAATCTTTTCTTCCTTTAAATGTTGTTGTATTTCCATCGGTAATTTCAAAAGGCGTAAGGTATTGGATATGGTTGTAGGGTCTTTGCCCACTGCTTTGGCAATTTGGTCCTGGGTTAATTGAAACCCTGTCATCAGGGTTTGAAAGGCCATAGCCTCTTCCATAATATTAAGGTCTTGCCGCTGAATGTTTTCTACCAAGGCCAAGACCATGGCTTCACTGTCTGAGACATTTTCTTTAATAACCACTGGCACTGTCGGCAAAGCTAAATCTCTCGCCGCACGCAGACGCCTCTCGCCGGCAATCACTTCAAAACGCTCGCCCTTGGGGCGCACCAAAAGCGGCTGCAGAATGCCCTTCTCTTTAATAGAAGCTTTGATGTCTTCTTGATCTACGTCTTCATAAGATTCTCGAGGCTGAAAAGAATTATTGTCAATTAAATCCGTCTGCAGGATGGAAACATTGACTTTGACCGCTTCAGCCCATTGCTTGACAGTATCTTTTAACTGTGCTTGCGCCTGTTCGAATTTGGCCTTCTCTTCTGGCGCAATTTGTGAAATCAAAGCGGCGAGCCCTTTGCCTAAGGCTTTCTTGTCCATGGCAACCTCCTTTAATGAATTATAAACATCTCTGCGATGTCCTATAAATCCCAACTCTTTAATCTAAAGCAAGGGCAAATTTTATGGCCCTATTAATGATATGCATTTTCTCAACTCTGAGCGCGCAGATCCTTTCCGTCAGAATCGATTTCCTTATAGTCGTAATAGTATCCACATTGACAACACATGGCTGAGGCAATCCATCTTTTTTATCCAGCGGTATCTCTACAGGGATATTGCGGACAGTTGTGGTGATTTGTGCAACGGTCACGGCATTACGCACGCTATAGGCCTCATCCCTTGAAAGTAATAAAACCGGCCGCCGGCCAATAGGTTTGGGTTGTTGTGCCCACCAAACTTCACCTTTTCTCATTTCCAGCCCTCCTCCGCAAACGCATCCGCAGAAAGCTCTTCCATGGCCTTTATTTCATCAATGGATTCAGGATGATTGCGGTAACCCTCTTCGTACTGTTGAATCATTTTTTGTTTATCCCTATGGTCTAGCCAAACACGGATGGCCATATCAATAAGAGCGCTCCTTTGCATTCTCATCTCTTTGCGGATTTTTTCAATACGCTTTAAATCTTCCGTAGGCAGGCTGATCGCTATTTTTGTTGCATTAATCATATTCAGATCTCCCTGTAAAGAGGCCGTTGACCCCAACGGGGCCTTTATTGTCTTTCCTACCATAGTATAACATATTTCATACTATAAAGTAATAATTTCTATGAAGATGCCTCCTTTAATAATAGGAAGCTTTAATGGTTTAGCTCCCCCCCTTTTTTTTAAAGAGGGGGTTCAACTAATATTTAAGCTCTCTCTTTTCACGCCTAACATCTCCTGCGCTAGCTCCCTATACTTCACAGCACCTGCAGAGGTTGGATCATAAATATGTATGGGCTTGCCAAAGCTTGGGGCCTCACTAAGCCGGATATTACGCGGGATAATCGTATGGTACACCTTGTCCTTAAAGAACCCTTTGATTTCATTGATGACTTCGTTGGTTAGATTGGTACGAAAATCCGCCATGGTCAACAAGACCCCTTCAATGACCAGCCTAGGATTGAGTCCATCCCTAATAAGGTTGACTGTATTTAATAACCAACTTACCCCCTCTAAGGCATAAAACTCACATTGAATGGGAATCAAGATGGAATCTGCCGCCACCAGCGTATTGAGTGTCAACAGACCCAAGGACGGCGGCGAATCGATGAAAATAAAGTCGTACTGACTCTTAACAGCATCAATGGCTTTCTTGAGACGGGTTTCGCGCGACAAGGCGCCCACCAATTCTATTTCGGCACCAGTGAGATTAATGTTACAAGGAGCTAAATATAAATTGGGATAGGACGTAGGAATGATAACATCCGTGATGCCGGCCTTTTGTATAAGAACATCGTATATGGAAGCTTTGATTTCGTTTTTATTGACCCCTACGCCGCTAGTGGCATTGCCCTGGGGGTCCATGTCAATGAGAAGAATTTTGTAGGGGCGATCCGGCGGCTCTCCTCTACTCATATCTGCCAAAGCGGCAGATAGATTAACCGCTGTGGTAGTTTTACCTGTC
>JAHFGE010000127.1 GCA_023247575.1 Candidatus Omnitrophota bacterium
CAGGGCTGTCTGCGCGTGTTCTTTGGTCAGTTGATTCACTTGCTCTAAACTTACCTTTACATCATTGAGAGCCGCTGTAATGGTATCTTTATTTGCACCTGGCTGTGACATAGACTCTTCCAGCTGTTTCTTCCAGCCCGCTAACCGATGCCTTTCAGCCGTAAGTTCCTCTGGTGTAAGCCGCTCCAAAAAAGTCGTCATCGCCGCGTCGGGGTTAATAATAACTGTTTTATTCACACCATTAATTTCTGATCTTATACCAGTTAAATTGACCATGGGGCAGAATGGATAAATCACCGGGACATGTCGCAATACCATCAACATCCCGTACTCAGAAACAAGCCAATCATTACTATTAAGAAGAATGATACCAACAGGTAATGGCCTATCATTAAACAGCCCAAACCCCATTCCCATGATATTGGAACCATCACTGGCAAACAATAATTTTGCCTCCTTAAAAATAATCCCATCGAAAGATGCTAATTTTATAAGTGTCCGCAATTGATTACGCGTTTTCGAATCATTTAAATCTAAGGGAATTTCACCGATTCCAAGACCTCCAGGGATAATAGTGCCAACCTCTCTATGTTTCTCAGAATTTACCTTCAAAGCCATCGGCTTAAAATCTTGTGGGGCCTTCACATTTACCGTCATCGCCGCGTCGGATTTTTGTTTAATGGCAGCCATTAGTTGGGTAAAAGGACCGACGAATTTCTTCTTTCCATCAGCTGTTAAATCCAAGAATACCTGATTCATATTAATTCCCGCGGCTTCCAATTGGGCCATGACATGAGCGGCTTCTGCAATTTGTTCTGCTGAACCTGTTAATACCGGTTGAATGGGATCACTACTATCGACAAACGCTTGAATTGTATCAGGCGGGGCTGTATTGACTGTTGATTCATCTGCAATCAGATTAGTCACATACATCGTAGGAGAATACTTTTTATCCTTAACCCCTGTTGAAGCCCAAAGCACTCTTTGTTTCACTGCACCAAGCTTTGCCAGTTCCTTCCATTGTGAGCTTGAAAAAATCTTTTTATATTGCCCGTAAGCAATGATCGAGTTGCCAATGCCAGCTTTCCCTCGTAAAGATTGCAGGTTTGTATGACCACTTGCAACCAATCTATCAATGATCTGATCTACCGCTGTATCGACCCGGCTGACAAAGAAGCTAGCTACTGATCGGACTTTGGTAATATCATGGCCACCAGGTACAAATTCGTACCTGCGTTCTGCTAACTGTTTTAAACCTTCCAAAACAGCTTGTGCCTGCTTTTTATATTGCTCTGGTGAGAACAGTAATGTGACATTGACGTTAATCCCGCGAGCCAATAAAGCGGTAATAACCTCGTATCCCGCATCTTTTTCAGTAACAGGGACTTTAATCATTAAATTGGGACGGTTAACTGACTTCCATAAACGAATCCCCTCTTCTATTGAAGCATTGGCATCATCGGCCAGGTTGGGGTCAATTTCCAAGCTGATAAAACCATCCTTACCGTTGGTAGTCTTATAAACAGGCAGTAATTTATCAGCAGCGCTTTGAATATCTGCTATAGCCAATGTTTCATAAATTTGTTTTTGTGATAATCCTCTGGCGGCTAAGGCCTTGATACGCCCATCATAAAATTTGCTCTCAGCAATGGCTTTTGCAAAAATAGCCGGATTGGATGTCATGCCGACAACATGAGCATCAATGGCTGCTTGAATCTGGCCGTTTTCTAAATCTTCTCCGCTAATAAAATCCAGCCACATACTCGCAAATTTCCCAAATTGTTGCATCCTCCGCTCTCCTGAATCCGTAAAATTAATCGTCATCGCCGCGTCGCTGCGTTGGATGGGAGCGCGATTGATGCCGACGGCTACTTGCATGGCAAAATCAGTGCCGATTGGTGTGGCTGCACTTCTGGCCAAGACCGGGTCATGGGAAACCACCAGGGCCTTATCCAATTGCGAACCATACCCGCCGGAGAAGTATTTGCGGGGGATGGTTTCCCCGCCTTTAGTGGGGTTCGACTCTTCCTTAATATAGTTAAACACACCCTTCTTGTAGGCCTTCAGATACATTTGATAAATATCTTTGGGTTGTAGAGACGCAAAATTTTGCGCCTCTACGCCTTTAATTTTTCCCTTATCCGCATACACCTGATTCAACAGCGCTTCTTTGAGGTTTTTCTTATACCAGGTAGCTAGAATCTGGGAATTGAAAATCTGCCGCAGCATGGAGAAGTTCTTGCCGGTGTTGACCTCTTTTTCGATTTCGGGCAGGATCACCTCGCGGACGATTTGGGAGGCGAGAGAATGCGTAGGCGTGTCATGACGAGAGAGCGCCAAATCCCTCGACTCCGCTCGGGACTCCGCGCTCCTTTGGAGCGCTACGTAATCCTCCTCCAGCATCACTTTAAGATGCCCACCCACCACGAAGGCGGTCTGGCCGTGCTCATACACCGTGGCCTTGTCCGCTAAAACCCATACCTTATTAAATGTACCTACGGCCGGCACCTGGCTGGTGCCGTAAATCTGCCAGGCTTTTGTATAGACCATGTCCCAGAACTTTTTGCCTAAATCTTTCTCAGGATATATGAGAGAAGCGGTCAACTGTTTGAGGATGTAATCCTGCGCCAGCAGGTCGCGTCCTAAAGCGGTTTGACCCAGGGCCTGCGGGATCATACGGTTTTTTTCATAAGGAGACAGGTTAACCCACAAATCTTTTTCAGGAATGGTCAGGCAGGCGAAAAAATATTTGATGAGGCGGTCGCCTTCCGTCTTTAGTCGTTGGTCGTTAGTCGTTAGTTGGGAATCGCCGGTATCCACAATAAAATCAAACAGAAACGGGTTATCTTTATGAACGGTCAAGCCCTTGATGAGGGCAGGTTCATAAGCCGGGCTTAAATTGACCATGGTGCCGGGGGCCGGCAAATTCACCGATTGGGCACCTGCTAAAGGTTGAATGAAGGTAGTGGAAAAACAAACAATAACCAGGGAAGCGATGACTCTTTTAAACATAAAAAATGTCCTTTTTTATTTTGTCGTTCCCGTCCCGCCTTGGCGGGATAATCGGGAACCTAGGACTTGCAATCACTAGATTCCCGCTTAAAGCATGCGGGAATGACACAACGTTTAATTTGGTATGATAGTCATGAGTAAAATGGAATACAACTAAACCATACCATATAAATATCCAAAATGCCAATTTGGGAGGAAAAAATCTTGCGATATAACGGTATTATTTACAAATAGTTATGAGAAGTTCAGAAAATATTTCTAAAATTTTTTAAAATTTTGGTTAATTGTAATCCTTTTTGCCAAAGCGTCGGCTTTGGCCATCAGCAGAGCCTGCCGCAGGCTTAAATGCAAAGCCTCTAAAGGTCCGTCATTCCCGAATGCCTGCCTGCCGGCAGGCAGGTTTTTTATCGGGAATCCAAATAGTGATAAGACAACTAGACCCCCGATTAAAGCATTTGGGGGTGACAATTGGAAAATAATCTTTAAACTTTTCATCGCTTAAGTTATCATAACAATACTATGCCCCTTTTGCGGAGAATTTTCTTCTATATTTTTTGCGCTATTTATCTGGTCATCTGTCCTCTCATCATCCTGCGCATGCTGGGGTTTATTCCTAATTGGCGTACGCATGAGCTCGTCAACACAGGAATCATTTATATTTCTTCCAATCCTCCCGGCGCTACCGTTTATATCGACAATCTTCAAGCTAATGAAACAGCCCCCACCATTATCCGCGATCTGTATCCCGGTCATTATACGGTTCGCCTGGAACTTAAAGACTATCAAAGCTGGCAAAATACTGTGCCTATTGTGGGACGCAAAGCTACGGTGGTGGAAAATATTCTCTTAATTCCCAAACAATGGACCGTCAAACCATTGAGCAATCTGTCCTTTGAAAATATCTCTCCCTTAGGAGATGGTAATACCCTTTTAGCCTGGCAGGAAAAAACCATCAAAAATTTTTATCTTTTACGATTAAATAAAGAGGCGGCCACAGAGGATACCGCCGAAGCGGATGTCTCTCAGGTGATTCCGGTCTTCCCCCCGGAATCCATTTACAATGAGGCCCCCATTGTCCGTTTTTTTACCGTTGATAAGAGTCCCTTTTTTGTTCTCCATATTTTGGCTAAAGACAAACCTAAATACCTGTGGGTGGATGTGCGCGATAAGCAAACCCATATTGAAGATATCAGCGATCTTCTCGTGCAGGAACCGCTCAAACTTTGGTGGGAACCCGGCGATGAAAAAATTATTTACGCCTTTTTTAATGACCATGTCAATCGTCTGGACATCAAAGCCAAAGCTATTTATCCTTCCATCCCTT
>JAHFGE010000128.1 GCA_023247575.1 Candidatus Omnitrophota bacterium
TTGTAGTGCTTATCATTGTCAAAATCGTAACTTATAAAAACACTTTTCTTTGCCATTTAATTCTCCATTTAAATTCTTTTTGCGCACCACATTGTATGTTCTCGGGAAATTGCCCCTTCAGTATTCACCACATGATCACTGAAAGCATTGTCGGTAGAAACATCGTTGATTAGGCTTTCAATAGATGTTAACTCTTGTTCCGCCATGGCATACGACTGAGACTGTTCACGATAATTCTTAATCTGAACCCAAGCACAAAAAATGGCTGTTAAAGTTGTTATAACACCTACAGGATTGAATAGTATTTCTGGCCAAAAAATAAGCCCAAAAGCAGTAAAAATACCTACAACTTCACATCCCAAAATAAGAAAAGACCACCGACTTTCGTTATCAGCATTAATTTTTGCTTTTTTCCTATACCAATCTTTCTGATCTCTGATTCTTTGGTTTAAATAAATTTCTTTCCTTTGATTAAGTAGACGCCCTCTTATTTCTCTCATCCGATCTGATATCTGTTGATCTCCTACAGGCACGCATGAAGCCATTGCCGAATGAGCTTCGGGACGAGCCTTAAATATTTCATCAAGTTCTTCAACAAATTTTTTGTCAGCATCCGTTTGCGATAAAGTTCCCGCATATGGTTCAACAGCCATAATATATCTCCACGTGGCTGTCTTAGCTGATTCAGCTATTGCTCGGGTATCAAACCATTTTCGATCCCATTTGTTTAACTGAACACAAATTCGTACTACAAACGCTAAGAAGATTGACACCGCAGAGATTATCGAACATGTAATACATGCTTTAGGATTGCCAATCAAAATAAATCCTCCGGCAAATGCAGACAATAGAATGAATAAAAACTCCGCTTTCATAGCAAGAAGATACCGGCCTTGCTGTTGTAGTGAAGCCGTATCGCTTTTTTGAAAAAGACAGGGGTAATCTGAATGTTTCATTTCATTTCCCTTTAATTGTCATATCCTAAATCTTTATATACTTCCGGTTTGTATATAATGCCCCCTAAAAACTGGACCATGAAAACAGCCTAAATAAGGTGTAAAATAGGCAAAAAGAAAGGGGTTCCAGTATGCGCAAGACGTACAACAGTGATTTCAAGGCAAAGGTGGCGCTGGCAGCGCTCAAGGGTGACAAGACAATCGCGGAATTATCCAGCCAGTATGAGGTCCACGGCAATATGATCACCCGTTGGGTGCGGGATGCCAAAGAAGGCTTGGCTGGAGTCTTTGCTGGTGATGAGCGGGAACGTGTCAAAGAGCTTAAGGAGCAAAACGAGTCCTTGCTTACGACAATCGGACGCATCCAGGTTGAGAATGAGTGGTTAAGAAAAAAGTTGGACGTTTGACGCTTGATGAGAAGCGGGGTCTGATCGAACGTGAAGAGAACGAGGCCCTAAGCGTCAGACAACAATGCGAGCTTCTCGGACTAAATCGGACGACGTTATATTATCAGCCGGTGCCAGTTAGCGAAGGCGACTTGAGGCTGATGAATGTAATCGACGTGCTGTTTACGAAAAAGCCCACCCTTGGCGCCAGGCAGATGATGTGGCGGCTGAGAGACAGGGGCTTTCCGGTGGGCAAAAAGCATGTGCGCACACTGATGCGCCGCATGGGGCTCTTTCCAATATTACCGAAGAGGAATACCAGCAAACCTCATCCAGAACATCCGGTTTATCCGTATTTGTTGAGGGATGTGGTCATTGACCGGGTCAACCAGGTCTGGAGCATGGATATTACTTATATTCGCCTGGGGAAAGGGTTCGCGTACCTGACGGCGGTCATAGATTGGCACAGCCGTTATGTTATCGCATGGCGGCTGTCGAATACATTGACGTCGGATTTCTGTGTAGAATGCCTCAAGGATGCGTTGCAGTACGGCAAGCCGGAGATATCCAACACGGATCAAGGGTGCCAGTTCACTTGCGCTGAATTCGTTAAGGTCTTAGAAGATTCCAAGGTAGCGATCAGCATGGACGGTAAAGGTCGCGCCCTTGACAATATATTCGTTGAGCGGCTTTGGAGGACGGTCAAGTATGATGATGTTTACATCAAGGACTACCAGACGATCCCAGAAGCTCAGGAGGGTTTAAAAGAGTTCTTTGATGATTACAATATGGAGCGACGGCATTCGTCGCTTGGTTTTAAAACGCCCTGGTCGGTATTCTCAGGGCTTGAAATGATTGCTCCAAAGGTGGCGATTCCTCAGAAATTTTAAATCGCCCGCAGGTATTCAAAGATTGGTCTAGACAAAGGGGTACAGCGTACGGTGTAACGCCCTCCGCCAAGACCTCCTCCAGTTCACTCTTATTGAGTACGCGGAAATTCTTTATTCCACGATCCTTGGCCTTCATCATAAGGGCTGCCCGATTTAACGCGACCTCCGGCTGAACTGGCGCAATTTTTTGTTTCTTGTCCGACATCAGCGCCTCTTAGACACATTGGGCTAAAATAAACCGGAGGGTTTAAGGTTTAAACTGAGTGGTATAATGGCCGAATTGCAATACGGGCCGGCAAGGAGAATTTTATGGATGCCACTCAAACAGCAGTACTTGAACTAGAACAAGATCAACAGGCACAAGTCAGCCCTGGCAGTACCGCCCGCTTTATTAACAAAATCAAACGCACAAACCGCAAACGATTAAGCGCCGAAGACAAGATCAGGATCGTGTTGGAAGGCTTTCGTAAAGAGCTATCCGTCACAGACCTGTGCCGTAGGGAAAGTATCCATGTCTCCTTATATTATTCTTGGCTTAAAGATTTTATGGAAGCCGGTAAATCCCGTCTTAAGGGCGATACCGTGCGTTCTGCCAATGAAAACGAAGTCAAGCAATTGCACATTGAAAATAACCGACTTAAGGCGCTGGCTGGAGAACAAGCGCTTGAGCTGTGTTTGCTTAAAAAAAGTCTGAACGCGTCAAGCTAGGCTGGCACAGGGCTATGGACGCGCGTGGGCGGGAAGGATTGATTAACACGGTTGAACGGCAACCGGGCAAACGCCGGGTCATGCTAAAAGAATTAGGCATACCGGCGGCGACCTATTATCAATGGCGAAAAGTGTATAAAAATAAAGGCATAAACGGTTTGACTAAATCTCCAACGGCGGCAAAGCGGGCGTGGAACCGGCTGACTCCGCCGGAGCGAAAATTAGTTCTCACCATAGCACGCAAGCACCCTGAATTATCCGCACGGTTATTGGCCGTTAAGATAACTGATGAAGAAGAATTCAGCGTGTCTGAGCCAACGGTGTTTAGGATCCTAAAGACTGCCGGGCTTATATGCCCTAAGCCATTGCCGGAACTTCCGGCCGCCAAAGAATGGCGTCATAAAACGACAAGGCCGGATGATATCTGGCAGTGCGATGGCACCAAACTTTTTGTGGTGGGTTGGGGTTATTATAATCTACTTCCCGTTGAAGATGATTATTCCCGTAAAATACTGGCTTGGCCATTGAGCCCGGAAGAGTCCGGCTTCTCGCTGTCAGATAGTGTCGAAAAAGCCCGTGAGACCGCTCAAGCCCAAGGCCATGATCTGAAAGAACCGCCCAGGCTGTACAGCGATAATGGCGGCGGGTTCGTATCGGATGTGTTAAATGATTATTTGGCAGGCCATGGTATAGAACATATTTATGGCACACCATACCATCCTCAAGGCAGGGGCAAAATTGAACGCTTTAATCGCACGATCAAAGACAAACTTTGCCTTGTTGTTTATTGTTCACCGGATGAGCTTCGAGAAGCGATCAATAAAGCCGTGGAAGCGTACAACAACACGCCGCATGAGGCGCACAGCAATGTGTCCCCCAATGATGTTTATGATGGACGAAAGGAGGAAATATTAGCTAAACGCAGGGAAAAGAAACGGTTGACCTTAGAACACAGAAAAAAGTATAATCTCAACACAACTGACCACTCAGTTGAATCTCAAAGCCTCCGGTTGCAAGAAGAAATTGTGTCTAAAAAGGGCTGATGATTTTGGGAAGTGGTTATTATGGGTATTTTAATCGAATTGGTGGTACGATTATGGCACGGTTATGGGTCGATCAATTATCGTCAATTTGCTACGCACTGCGTAGCAAATTTGTTGAATTGCTTAAAGCAAACCGTCACAATTTGAACACCAAGCAAATATTACAAAATCGATCAAAATAAAAGTTATTGTAAGTAGTTCAAATTAAATAGTTTGCAGTATTGGAGAGGTGGCAGAGTGGCCGAATGCGGCGGTCTTGAAAACCGTTGCCTCGCAAGGGGCCCTGGGTTCGAATCCCAGCCTCTCCGTTTTTTCTATGGGACAGATCCGTAAAGTAGGGGAC
>JAHFGE010000129.1 GCA_023247575.1 Candidatus Omnitrophota bacterium
TCAAGAAGCCATTGCCATGCACCGGGCCTTTAATTCCCGCCTCTCTGGTGCGCAGGAGATTCATGAGAAAAATTTTTTAGCGTTACAGACGATAAACATCACTGCGATGGCCGACTCTGGTAATCAAAATCGAACGGCCTTCCCAGTCAAAGATGACACGGTAGTCATCAACGCGGAATCGAAAGGAAAGTTTGGGACTGCCTGCTATGCGTTTGGCGCAGCTCAAAGGGTTGGGCTGGTTCAGGTAGTATTCAATTTTATGAATGATTTTATGTTGAATGTGGTGCGGCAGTTTAAACAGTTGACGTTCGGCCTTATGAGTAAAATCGTAAGGGATCATTTGATGCCGATTTTGCGTTTGACGCTGGCGCCGCTGACGCGGCCGCTTTTACGGGAAATTTCAAGGCTGGCAAGAAAGCGTGGATCAGAAGCTTCAAGGTCTTCCTGGATTTCATTAATAGTTTCTTTATCCAACACAATGGCTAAGGTATGGCCATGGCCATCAACCAAGCGTACAACGCCGTCTCTAAGTGAGAAGGGCAGTTTAGTATTACGTTTGACCAGCACCGTGCATTCACTGGTAAGACTTTTGAGTATAGAAACCATAAAACAAACTCCTTTTATGAATAAGCTTAACATGTTCTTTTCAAGGTGTCAATGGGTGGTCGGGGCCATTGCTGGGAATGAGAGAGCCGTCAACACATTGACGGTTATTGGCTTGATAGTTTCTGCGGTTTTTGGCGTTGGGCTGCTGGGGCATGTTTTAAGTGGCCACGGAGCGCTGGGGCTTTTAATAGGGGTTATAACCAGTGGGTTGGCGTTGCTTAAGATCAATGATATGGGTGGATGGAGAAAAGACAAAGTTGAATCATGGGTGACCGATGGGGATATCACCTTCAAATTATATGCTACACCTAGGTCTGCAGATTTTTCCATGCCTGGTGGTTTTAAGATTAACGAACATGTTCTAACAAAGGAAGAACAAGATTACCTTATGCGCAAATTCGATGAGTGGGAGTTCTTTGAGAGTTACTTAGCCTGGAATGGCGGTCCATTCAATGCGGTGGTGGCGTACTTAGGTCAAGAACCTGTGGGGGTTTATGCATTTATGGTTTCTGATTATGGAAAGGCTATGGACAATGGCATTTATGTAGACTCGGCTTATCGGTACAAGCCGATGGGTGTAAACAATCTTCATATCGGGGCCAAGTTGCTTAACAGAGTGTTGACCCTTTTACAGCATAACGGTTATCAGGATTTCTTGATCGACGTTGGACTAGCAACCAATGTGGCTAAAAAGTTTTTTGAGGCTTTCGTACGCTCTCCTAATCCGTGGCAGGGACGCATGCTTGTCCAACGTCCTGAAGGTAAGACTTCAACCATCACCATTGATTTAGAACCCAATGCCAAAATTGAAAACTTCTTAAAAAATAACCTTTCAGGGTATGCCAAAGGCCTGGATTTATCGCAGAACTCAACACCGACGGATGGCGCTGTTTTAGCCACATCGGTCTTGGCGCCTAATATTTATCTGTTTAAGCGATCAGAGAATATCACGCATTCATCAGCCCGTCAAGCCCTTCGGCCCGCCATGTTGCCGGGGTTAGGCCGCAGATTTGTGACTTGGGTGGCCAAGCGTACCACCCATAGCGGCAGTGACCAATGGAAAAATAAACGTATCAACCGTATGCTGGTGCAGCTGGCTTTGTGGACTATGGTCATTAAAGGATTTACGGAACAGTTGCGCTTATTGTTAGGAATGCCTTGGCAAAAATTCAAGCGAAGGCATCCAGGAGAAGACCAAGAGTATATTGAAACGCTTAAGCCCCAATTAGATTTTCAATATTCACCTGCTTTATTGTTCCTGCCTTCCATTGTCAATCATATCAGCAATAATTTCGATTGGTTCTTTCATAAAAAAGGCGTATTGGCGATGACGCAGAAGGCGATGGGTACCTTCATTCCTATTTGCCCGATATGCATCGAAAGAATAAGCTCACAATGGAAGAGTGCATTTACCATGGAGGCATTGAACACCCTTGTTATGCGCGTTAATTTCAGGAATTTCTTCAACAGTTCTATGATCATAATGGAAGGAGAACGCTCTCGAATGGTGTACGGCAGGGTATTTGTATTCGATTCCAGCGATTCCTTTTGGTTTATATATATAGCCAAAGAGCCCCAAGCTTTATATGTTTCAAAGGTTGCTAAAGTCTCTGCCGTCAGAAGAGGTTTACATATGTGGGTGCAAGCGCATTACGTCCGCTGGCCAAAGAAAAATTTTAAACGTGAATCCAATCCACAGCTTTTCGACAACATAATCCAACAGATCGATATTCAGGAGAAAAATTATTTTCACACCATGAAAGTTAAGGAAATAAAGGAGTCGGCAACGGTCATAGGACGGTTCTTGAGGCGTGTTGTCAAGCGGGCACGGAGAGGGCATCGTCGACTTATATTTATTGGCGGTGCTTGCGATCCACTTTATGAGGGAGCACGTCTTCTTTATCCTCATGAAGACTTTGCTCTTTTGCAATTCCAAAGGGCAATTTATCGAGGCAATGCTGAACTGGTTAAAGGCTATCTTAACGATCAAATTTTCTGGAAGGATGGTAAACCGCTTTTGGTCATAGATGCGGCAAACGCCGGGAGTGCAATACGAGCTTTGCAGGAATTTTTAGTCATACTAGCGCCGGAAAGTGATTTTGTTGCGAAAAAGAAATATGACGGATTTCTGCTTGATTCAGACCGCAATTTATATCCTAGTTTCAGTAATGGTTACCACATGTTTAAACGTTCCACTAAAAAATTACCTGATGAATTTAAGGAAACTGTACGATGTGCCGACTTTCTAGAATCCTTCCCTCGTTCTCCGAACAAGTCTATTGTCGGTTTAAGGCTCAGTAAAACGGGCAAGGTAAAGTTTGTTTTAGCTGAAAAAGGTGCAAAGAGAATTATGGAAGGGTCTGAGGAACCAACGATATTTGGGCCACCGACAAATCCTCCTATTGATAGCAGTGAAAGAAAATGGCAGCTCAGGATGCTTTTGGCAGAGATTAAGAGATTCAAATTCGGTAAGTCCCCCGCCCTGCCCGTCTCGTCCCGCCAGAGGCGGGACGGACTGCCGCCTGGGCGGTCCGGAAAGTCGTATGATCTTGGTTTAGCGATGATGGGGGCGGCAGTGAGTGCAGTGTGGTATCCGCTAGCCGTGGTTGTGGTGCTTATGGTCTGGCTTGCCTGGAGGCATCATTTATTTAGAAATGTAGCAAACAATAGATCAATGTTTGATACCACGATGTCTGGCCCTATACCACTCAGACCAAAAGAACCAAGCCGCGAAGCTCACAACGATCACACACAAAACACCAAAAGTAACAGTCGCTCCTTCCATAACTATTTCTCCTTTTTATTCAAAAATGTAGCCAATAGAAAACAGGTAACGAAAACAATTATTCCAGTCGTAATTAGTATTGCATTGGGTTTAGCGTTTGTCAAGAATTGGCCAATGACCATAGTTGTTAGTGCAATTATGCTGATATTGTACATAGGCTTTGCCATCTCATGGCGCTGGTGCTCATCTAATTCAGGAAAAATAAACATACACACATCCTATGCTGGTGATGCACCTTGGGGAGAGGCGGTTCATTTGTGGGATCTATGTCAACAAACTTGGGGAAGAGCTTGGGGATTAAGAAACAATGTAAATTTAGCATTGTCTTCTGAAATTGTCAATCCCTTGATTTCACTCAGGATTGACCCTGAGAGCAGTCGAAGGGTCAATAGCGTTGGTCTGATGCCCTTTGTGATTTTTGCTCTGTTGTTATTGGAGCATTTTGTCTTCGCTGGGTATGGGGCGCATGGACTTTTAGCGGCGGGCATAGGCGGTCTTGGACCTCTGTTGTTGCCTGACGGTGCGGATGGAGGAAAGCAAGACAAGCCGGCAATGGGGGCAGGAATTGTGGAAACTCCCCCCGATGTTATTCATCAAAAGAAGGGGGTCATCTTAGACTATATTCGTGCCCTGGTTAGCAAAGATACGCAAAAGATCGCTGCCGCAAAAGAAAGACTTTTGGCGATGGAGCCCTTTGTTGTTGTACCGTACAAAAGCGGTTGTATTTATTTGGGGAAAGTTGAGGAGCATTTAATTCAATTACAATCTATTAAAACGAATCACCCGGTACGTATTACCGTTAAAACTTCTGACGAAAACGAGCCCTATCTTTTGATTGAAGAAATCAATCTGCCTGAAGGTATAA
>JAHFGE010000005.1 GCA_023247575.1 Candidatus Omnitrophota bacterium
CCGGACCTGGTAGCGCATTATAAGAAATTGAAAGAAATGGCGGAGGTATTGAAAAAGCTAGCGGATGATACGTTGGCTTTTTCATCCCGGGCGGCCGCCAATGCCCCCGACGCGGCGATGTCCGCCAGCAACAAAGTTTCTGGCGAGATCTTGCCAATTGGTCAAAGACCAATTGGCGGAACGGCGACGAAGGGTACTGGTGAGGAAAAAATTTTTAACCTTAGGGATCTGCCAAGCAGGGAGACTCCTCAATTTACAGAGGCGCAAGAGGCAGTCAGGCAATCTTTAGGGGATCTCCCCCGGTTGGGAATGACTGTTCGCTTGGAGCAAGCCCTTAACAACTTGGGTTGGGAACTAAATCCGAGGAACCCAGGAAGAAAGGCAAGTATTGAGGCCCTGCAAAGCGCTAGGCCAGGGGATGTTATTTTATCTTCTACAACAAGTGAAGGAACATTAAGTAAGGGTGATGCTGAAGATAGGGTAACGGACACCTCTATTGTTTATGTGGCATCTTCAGCGGTCACGGAGAGACGCATTTTTGTTTTAGTTGAGAGCCCCAAAAATCCTACAGCGGCGCCGATGCCATGGGAGCGTGGTAATCGTGCCCCGGCGAGTGATAAGATTATGAAAGGTGGTATCGACTTCAATAGCCGCAACATGCAGATGGATGTTAATCCTTCGATCACACTCAGGATTAACCCTGAGCGAAGTCGAAGGGTTAATGGCGAGAAGATTGATATCCGTTTTGACCCAGCCATGGTTGAGCAGTTCAAACGCGGCGATTTCACCGGCGTGCGGCCGGTGATCCTCAACATCACGCCGATTCCAAGCCTATATTTTTTATTTGACATTTAACCCTTTTTTGCCATAATGGCCGCTTATCCCTACCGCTTTGCCCCGCCCTGGCGGGGCAGTGGGGAAATTCCAATCGAAAGAAAAGAGGATTAAATAAATGAGTACTGAAAAATCAATGATGGAGGAGCTCTATGAGAGCACCCTTAAAGATATTAAGGAAGGAGAGATTATCAAAGGCACGATCGCCGCGGTGACCCCTAAAGAAGTCATCGTTGACATCGGGTTTAAGTCCGAAGGTTTTGTTCCCATTGAGGAATTCCGCAATCCTGTCGAACTGACCGTCGGCAGTCAGATCGAAGTTCTCATTGAAAATATTGAAGATGACAATGGCCGCCTGATTCTTTCTTATGGCAAGGCTGAGCGCCTGAAAGGCTGGCAGAAAATTTCCGATGATATCAATGAAGGTGATGTTGTCGATGGCCGCGTGGTGCGCTCCGTCAAAGGCGGCTATATTGTCGATGTATTTGGCATTGAAGCTTTCCTGCCCATGTCCCTTTCCGCCTTTAAGGGCGTTTCCAACCACGATATGACCACCAAGACTTTTAAGTTTGTCGTTGCCAAGATGAACAAGCAAAGACGCAACATCATCCTTTCCCGTCGGGAAATGGTGCAGAAAGAACGTGAAGAGGTGCGCGAAAAGCTTTGGAGCGAAATCAAGAAAGGCCAGAAGCGTAAAGGCATTGTCAAAGGCATTACCGATTTCGGTGTCTTTATTGATTTAGGCGGTATCGACGGTCTTTTGCATATTACGGACATGAGCTGGAGCCGCATTAACCATCCTTCCGAAATCGTCTCCGTCGGCCAAAAGCTTGAAGTGTTGATCCTGGATTTTGACAAAGAGAATTCCAAAGTTTCTTTGGGGTTAAAACAGATTGTGGCCAATCCCTGGGATGAGGCCGCCACCAAATATCCGGCCGGAAGCCGCATCCAGGGCAAGATCGTCAACATCATGCCTTATGGTGTATTTGTGGAGATTGACAAAGGCATTGAAGGCCTTTTGCATGCCTCGGAAATCAGCTGGCAAAAAAAGATGGTTAATCCCCAGGAAATGTTTGAATTAGGCGATATGATTGAAGTGCAAATTATCAATGTGGACAAGGATGCCAAGCGCATTTCATTGAGCATGAAACAGCTGGAAGAGAACCCCTGGCGTACAGCCGCCCAAAAATTTAATGTAGGCGATAAAGTCAAAGGGATTGTGCGTGGCTTTACCGATTACGGTGCTTTCGTCGAACTAGAAGGCGGTTTAGAGGGCATGATCCATGTTTCCGATATATCCTGGACCAGGAAAATCAACCATCCTCAGGAAGTCTTGCATAAAGGCCAAGGGGTGGAGGTGATGGTCCAGGGGGTCGATGTAGAAAACCGTAAAATTACATTGGGCTTAAAGCAATTGCAGCCAAATCCATGGAATGACATTGCCCAGAAATTTCCGATAGGTTCCCTCGTCACTGCGGAAGTTGTGATGAATTCCAACTTTGGCGTATTTGTCAAATTAGAAGGGGATATTGAAGCCCTGGTCTATTCTTCCGAAATCGACAAACAACAGGCTGCTGCTTTAAAACCTGGCGATCAACTGCAGGTGAAAGTCATTAAAGTTGACGTCGAAGGTATGAAAATCGGCGTTTCGGCGAGGTTGTAGTTTTAAATCATGTCCATCCCGGAAATGATCCAAAAACTGTCCTGTGGTGCCACCGAAATCATTCATAGCGATGATTTAGCCAAAAAGCTGGCTCTTAAGCGTCCGTTGGTTGTTAAGGCTGGTTTCGATCCCACCGCACCGGATATTCACTTAGGGCATGTGGTTTTGCTTAAGAAAATGCGGCAATTTCAAGACTTTGGTCACAAAGTTGTCTTTTTAATTGGAGACTTTACGGCCCAGGTCGGAGACCCCTCCGGCCGCAATGAATTACGCAAGAGAATGTCGCCCCAGGAGATTGAACAAAACGCCAAAACCTATAAGGCCCAAGTTTTTAAAATTTTAGATTCCCAAAAAATCGAAGTCGTTTTCAACAGCCATTGGTTAAATAAGCTTAGCCCTCAGGACCTGCTCGAGCTAAGCGCTCATTTGACCGTAGCCCAAATGCTGGCCCGCGCCGATTTCAAGAAACGTTTTGAATCCGGACGGGAAATTAGTTTATTGGAATTCATTTATCCGCTTTTGCAGGGGTATGATTCCGTGCACTTGAAAGCCGACGTGGAATTAGGCGGCACTGATCAGAAGTTTAATTTACTGATGGGCCGTCAATTGCAGGAAAGTTATGGACAGCCGCCACAGGTGGTTGTGATGACACCGTTACTGGAAGGTACTGACGGAGTGCAGAAGATGAGCAAGTCGCTGGGCAATGATATCGGCATTAATGAAGCGCCCAATGAGATCTTTGGCAAGGTCATGTCCATCAGCGATGAATTGATGTTTCGTTATTATGAACTTTTGACTGATATGGATTTGGCCGTAGTGAAAAAGCTCCATCCTAAAGAAGCAAAGCTGCAGTTAGCCCAGGCTATGGTGGAAATGTTCCACACAAAAGCCCAAGGGCCAAAGGCACGCGAACATTTTGAACACACCTTCAGCCAGCATCAACTGCCGCAGGACATTCCTGAATATCAAATCCATCCCGGCCAAAAATTGCCGGACATTCTCATGGCAGCCAAAGTGGTGCTTTCCAAGAATGATGCCCGCCGCTTGCTTCAAGAGAAGGCCATCACCTTTCAGGATACAGTCCTTATGGATGAACACTGGTTTCCTCAGCCAGGCATCCTCAAAATCGGCAAACGCCGTTTTTTGCGATTAAAATAAAATTAAAAGTTAAAATTATTTCTTGACATTATTTTTGGTGACGCATATACTTCTGGTTCATTTAAAAAGGCTGCAGGCGGCCTAAAGCTTGTGGGAAAGCAAAATTGAATACATTCATTACACTCAGTATTCAACCCTGAGTGTAATCGAAGGGTTGAACCACTGCCCCTGTAGCTCAGTTGGTAGAGCACGTCCTTGGTAAGGACGAGGCCAGCGGTTCAATCCCGCTCGGGGGCTTAAGGCTTAAAAAATCTCTTCTGTGACTCCGCCACGATGTATGGCGGAGGAGCGCGAAAGTTAAGAAACGTTATGCGCGAGACAATTCATTTTCAGTGCACCGAGTGTCATCGTATCAATTATAACAGTACTAAAGATAAAAGAAAAAATCCGGAACGTCTGGAATTAAAAAAATTCTGTCCGTTTTGCCGTAAACACACCATCCACAAAGAGACGAAGAAGTGAAGGCCTTAAAATAACGCAGGAGTTCATAGGCCTGTAGCTCCAATTGGTAGAGCGACGGTCTCCAAAACCGTGCGTTGCAGGTTCGAGTCCTGCCAGGCCTGTTAATGAGATCCAAACTTATGGAGCGAAACGAACATAAGTTTGGAGAGCGAATTAACCCCGCCAACTGCGGGATATTCATTACATGATTACTAAAGTTCAAAATTTTATTGGAGAAGTGCTAGCGGAGATGAAAAAAGTCTCCTGGGTCACCCGTCAAGACCTGATTGATTCGGCATTAATTGTGGTGGTCAGTTCTCTATTATTAGGTTTGTTTTTAGCCGTCGTCGACTTTGTTCTTTCCAAAGGTATCGCCCATTTAATAAGGTAAAGAATTTATGACCCATTCGACTTCGCTCAGGGTCATCCTGAGCGAACAACGAATAAATTAAGGAAGTGAGTCGAAGGATGAAATGGTATGTTGTGCATACACAAACAGGTGCGGAGGAAAGGGCCAGGGCAGGCTTGGAAAGTCGTATGGCTACAACGCCCTTAAAGCAATACGTGCAAGAAGTTGTTGTCCCAACGGAGCAGGTTTCTGAGGTGCGCGGTGGGAAAAAACGGATCACCACCCGTAAGTTTTTTCCGGGGTATCTTTTAATTAAGATGGAGATGAATAAAGAAAGCTGGTATCTGGTCAAGACCACTCCGGGGATTACTGGTTTTATCGGTCCAGGGCGTCAGCCTCAACCCCTGACGGATGCAGAGGTCGACAATATCTTGAAGCGTACGGAAGAGACGGGTACAAAGCCTTCTCCTAAGATTGTGTTCGAAGTAGGAGAGGCTGTTCGTATCGCGCAAGGGCCATTTGCGAATTTTAGCGGTTCGGTCATGGAAGTGTATCCTGAACGTGGAAAATTAAAGGTTAGCGTATCGATTTTCGGTCGTTCGACGCTGGTTGAACTGGAGTATTGGCAGGTAGAAAAAATTTAAGGAAGAATTAATATGGCTAAAGAAGTTGTCGCTCAAATCAAACTTTATGTTCCTGCTGGTCAAGCAAATCCAGCTCCTCCGGTTGGCCCTGCTTTAGGTCAACATGGGGTGAATATCATGATGTTCTGCAAAGCTTTTAATGATAAAACCAAAGGCAAAGAGGCTCTACCTTTACCGGTTATTATCTCCGTTTACAAGGACAAATCTTTTGATTTTGTGATTAAAACTCCGCCGAGTTCAGCTCTTATCAAGAAGGCAGCCAAACTGGCCAAAGCCTCTGGTACTGCGGGTAAGGAAGTTATTGGATCATTGACGATGAAACAGGTGGAAGAAATTGCCAAAATGAAAATGGATGATTTAAACACGGTTGATAGGCAGCAGGCGATAGCCACTATTGCTGGAACAGCCCGTAGTATGGGAATTGAAATAAAGGGATAAGGATTAGAATATGTCACGAATAAGCAAACGGATGAAACAAGTTAACCGTCTGGTGGAAGAAATCAAAAGCCCACTTCCTTTAAGTGAAGCTATTTTCTATTTGTCCAAAGCCCCCAAAGTCAAATTCGATGAGACAGTAGAAATGCATTTTAATCTCAATGTGGATTTAAATGCTTCTGATCAGGGTGTACGCGGAACCGTTATCCTGCCCCATGGGACTGGTAAATCGGTGAGAGTAGCCGTATTTTGTAAGGGGGATGCCGTTGCCAAAGCTCAAGCTGCTGGTGCCGATTACATCGGTAGTAATGATTTAATTGACAAAGTTGTCGGTGGTTTTATGGATTTTGATGTGGTTGTTGCCACCCCTGACATGATGCGTGATATTAGCAAGTTGGGTAAGGTTTTAGGCCCCCGCGGGCTTATGCCTACTCCCAAAGCGGGTACCGTCACCATGGAGGTGGATCGTGCTATTAAGGAAGTCAAAGCTGGTCGCATCGAATTTAAATCCGATAAACAAGGTGGAATTCATTTAGGTATTGGTAAAATATCTTTTACAGAAAATAAATTAGTAGAAAATGCCCAACAGGTGATCGAAGCGGTCAATCATGCCAAGCCATCGACGGTCAAGGGTAATCTGATTAAAAGTTTGTCTGTGGCAACTACCATGGGCCCAGGAGTCAAGGTGTCTATATGAAAGTGGGACAACTCTATCGCAAGCGCATAGCCGGTACCGTTCAGGACGGTGTTACCAAAAGAAGTAATACTTTTCTTGTGACTTGGAAGGCGATTTCTTCTTCTCAAATGGACTCTTTGCGCAAAAATTTGAAACGCAAGAAAGCCGATGTACTGGTTTCCAAAACTTCTATTGCCCGCCTGGCGCTTAAAAATTCTCAGTATGAAGAGTTAGCTAATCGTATTAACGGCCAAATGGCTTTTGTGTTCACTGAGGCCGATGCCTCTGAAATTTGCAAAGTTTTGGTTAAATTTGCCAAAGATTACGAAGGTTTTGTGGTGCAGGGAGGGTTGCTCAACGGAAGCCTTTTGACTCCTGAGCAAGTCAAGACTTTGTCTGAGTTACCATCGAGAGAAGTATTGTTAGCCACACTTCTTGGTACGTTCCTGGCGCCTATGTCTAATTTGGTGGGCGTTTTAAGCGCCACACCTCGTAATTTTTTATCAATTTTAAAACAGAAAAGTGAAAAGGGAGGGTAATGAGATGTCTACAGCCGTTAAAGAAATCAGTAAGGAACAAGTAATCGAGTGGCTCTCCACCCAGCCGGTCCTTGAAATTGCCGGCCTTGTGAAGGATCTCGAAACCAAATGGGGCGTATCCGCAGCTGCTCCTGTGGCCGTGGCTGCCGCTGGTGGTGCCGCAGCAGGCGCTGCTCCTGCCGAGGAAAAAACCTCATTTGACGTCATCTTAAAAGAAGTGGATGCCGCTAAAAAAATCGCTGTGATCAAAGAGGTTCGCTCAGTCACGAATTTAGGTTTAGCTGAAGCCAAAACATTAGTCGAATCAGCTCCTAAAACCATCAAAGAAGCTGTTCCTAAGGCCGAAGCTGAAGAACTCAAAAAGAAAATTGAAGCTGCCGGCGCTAAAGTAGAATTGAAATAACCTTTGGTTATTTCAATTCCATCCTATCCCGCCTTGGCGTGAGAAGGATCCTTTGTCTTTAAGATTCTTCGCCCTTTGGGTTCAGAATGACGAAAATTTTTTCGACCATTAACTTTAAGGAATATGGAATATAATATATGGAAAAACTAAAAATTAGAAATTTTAGTAAGTTCCAGGATAATTTTGAATTACCACAATTATTAGATATTCAAACTATTTCTTACGAAGAGTTCCTGCAAAGAGACGTCCTTTCCGATAAACGCAAAGATCGGGGATTGGAGGAAGTTTTTCGGGAAGTTTTTCCTCTGGAAAGCTATGATGCGCAGATTCGTCTGGAATATATTAGTTATAGTATCGGCAAAGAAAAGTATTCTCGCTTTGAATGTCAGCGTCGCGGGATGACTTATGCCGCTCCTTTAAAAGTAAAGCTACGCCTGATCACACCGGTTGACATCAAAGAACAAGAAGTCTATTTTGGTGATTTTCCATTAATGACAGATACGGGTACTTTTATTATCAACGGTGATGAACGGGTAGTAGTTTCTCAAATTCAGCGCCCCCCCGGCGTATCCTTTGAGGAAGAAACCCACCCAACGGGTAAAAGCATCTATCATGGCCGTATCATTCCATCTCGTGGGGCCTGGTTTGAAATCAAATATGACCTTAACGATGTATTGATCGCCTATGTGGATCGTCGCCGTAATTTTCCGGCTACTCAAATCTTACGTATCATGGGGTTAGCTACCACCGATGATATGAAGAAAATGTTGGGCGATCATTTCGATAAACTTAAAAATACTTTAGAAAAAGATCACACCACCAATAAGGAAGAAGCCTTATTAGATTTCTATCGAAAAATGCGTCCCACTGAACCGGCCACCATCGAAGTGGCAGAGACGTTATTTTTCCGTTTATTTTTTGATCCTAAACGTTATGACTTAAGCAAGGTCGGCCGTCACATTGTTAACCGCAAATTAGGGACCAACGTCCCTATGGATAACCGGGTCCTCGATATTGAGACGGTGGTAGCGGTGATTAAGTATTTAATTGGTTTACGTGAGGGAACTGGAGAATGCGATGATATTGACCACCTTGGTAATCGCCGCATTAAATCAGTTGGAGAACTGGTTCAAAACCAGGTCCGCATCGGCTTAGCTAGACTAGAACGTTCGATTAAGGAACGTTTGGTGGTGATGAGCTCTTTTGAGAATTTAACCGTTCATCATTTGATTAACTCTCGGCTTTTTTCCAATCAGATCCAGGATTTTTTTGCCCGCAGCCAGTTGTCGCAGTTTATGGATCAAGTCAATCCCTTATCGGAAATGACCCATAAACGCCGTATGTCCGCCTTAGGGCCAGGAGGACTTTCTCGTGAACGAGCTGGTTTCGAAGTGCGTGATGTTCACCCGACTCACTATGGCCGTGTCTGTCCTATTGAGACGCCTGAAGGTCCCAACATCGGTTTGATTGCTTCTTTGACCACTTGTGCCAGGGTCAATGAACTGGGCTTTATTGAAACCCCTTACCGTAAAGTTGTCGACGGTAAACTTAGCAAGAAAATTGAATATTTAACGGCTGATGTCGATCAAAACAAACACATTGCGCAGGCGAATACACCCGTGGATAAAGACGGTAATTTCACAGAAAGCCTAGTGTCGTGTCGTTATAAAGGGGATTTCCCTCACATTAAACCTCAAAAAGTGGAGTATATGGATGTGTCGCCTAAACAATTAGTATCTGTGGCGGCTGCTTTAATTCCTTTCCTTGAACACGATGATGCTAACCGTGCGCTGATGGGGTCTAATATGCAGCGTCAATCGGTGCCTTTAATGGTTTCGGAAGTTCCTCTGGTCGGAACTGGTATGGAGGCCAAGGTGGCTCGGGATTCAGGTGTCGTTGTCATAGCCCATGAAGATGGTACTGTAACCAAGGTCGATGGCCGTGAAATTGTGATTGGAAAAACGCTTTATCCTTTAAAGAATTTTCAGCGTTCTAATGCCAATACTTGTGTGCATCAGCGTCCATTGGTTAAATCTGGGCAAAAGGTAGAGGCTGGAGAGGTCGTTGCCGACGGTATCGGTACTAAATATGGCCGTTTGGCCTTGGGCCGCAATGTGCTGGTAGCCTTCATGCCGTGGCGTGGATATAACTTTGAGGACGCCATTTTGATCAATGAACGCATTGTACGTGAAGATGTTTTTACCTCTATTCACATCGAGCGTTTTGAATGCGAATGTCGCGAGACCCGCCTAGGCAATGAAGAAGTCACCCGTGATATTCCCAATGTCGGCGATGAAGCTCTCAAGGATCTCACCGAAGAAGGTATCATCCGCGTGGGGGCAGAAGTTAAAGCCGGCGATATTTTGGTCGGTAAAGTTACTCCCAAAAGCGAAAAGGAACTTTCCCCTGAAGAACGCCTTTTGCGTGCCATTTTCGGTGAGAAAGCCGCAGATGTTCGGGATACTTCCTTGACTTTGCCTCCGGGCATTGAAGGAGTTATTGTGAATGTGGAAGTCTTTGCCCGCAATGAGCGCGGTCGCAAATCCAAACAAGACAAAACAAAAGAAAACGCAGCCGTTCATAAAATTAAAGAATACTACAGGCAAGAAATAGAAATTATTAACCAAGAGAAAGATGCGAAGTTAAGCAAAATCTTGGGCATTGATAAGAAGCGCGTAGCTAAACTAACCATCGAGGATATTGATGAAAGTTCCGAGGCTCGCGAAGTGATGGGTTTTTATATGGACAAAATCGCTCAATTGATGGAGGAGCAAGAGAGAGAGTTGGATTTGATCCGTCGTGGCGATGAGCTACCCGCGGGTGTATTAAAGCGTGTCGTGGTGTATGTAGCTACCAAACGTAAGATTTCCGTCGGGGATAAAATGGCTGGCCGTCATGGTAACAAAGGTATTGTTTCCCGTATTATGCCGGAAGAAGATATGCCATTTTTAGAGGATGGCCGATCAGTCGATATCGTGCTTAATCCTTTGGGCGTGCCTTCCCGTATGAATGTGGGACAACTTTTGGAGACTCATTTAGGCTGGGCGGCGCAGGCCCTGGGTTTTTATACGGAAAGCCCAGTATTTAACGGTGCTACCGAGGAGGAGATTCGCGAGCTTCTTAAAACGGCTGATTTACCTTCCGACGGTAAAGCCATGGTTTTCGATGGACATACTGGGCTTCTCTTTGAGCAGAAGGTAACCGTCGGTTACATTTATATGCTTAAACTTAATCACTTAGTGGATGAAAAGATACATGCCCGTTCCATTGGACCTTATTCGTTGGTTACTCAACAGCCTTTGGGTGGTAAAGCACAATTTGGTGGTCAGCGTTTTGGAGAAATGGAAGTTTGGGCTTTGGAAGCCTATGGGGCGGCTTATACGTTGCAGGAAATATTGACCGTCAAATCCGATGATGTCAACGGACGTAGCCGTATTTATGAGGCTATTGTCAAGGGTGAACAGGCGCTCGCTCCTGGAACGCCGGAATCCTTCAACGTTTTAGTTAAAGAGTTGCAAGGTCTTTGCCTTGACATTCGCATGGAAAAAGCTGAATTCGAACAACCTCAAAAGGAAGAAGCCAAACGATGAGCAAAATAGATATTACCAAACAAGATCGCATTACGATTAAAATAGCTTCTCCAGAAATTATCTCTTCCTGGTCTAACGGTGCCGTAAAGAAAGCTGAAACGCTTAATTACCGCACCTTGAAACCGGAAAAGGATGGTCTTTTCTGTGAGAAGATTTTTGGTCCGATTCGTGACTGGGAGTGCAACTGCGGTAAATATAAAGGCATTAAATTTAAGGGGATCACCTGTGACCGTTGTGGTGTTTTGGTGACTCGTTCTTCAGTGCGTCGTGAGCGCATGGGACATATTGATTTGGCCTGCCCTGTAACGCATATTTGGTTTTACAAGGCTATCCCATCTCGTTTGGCGGCCTTATTACAAGTGGGCTTACGTGATTTGGAGAAGCTCATTTACTACGAAGAATATGTGGTCATCGATCCTGGGACTACACCTTTAAAGAAAAAACAGTTCCTCTCCGAGGATGAGTATCAAGATGTCATGGTCAAACACGGTGGAGCTTTCAAAGCTAAAATCGGTGCTGAAGCTATCCAGGATCTTCTTAAGGAGCTTGACCTAAATAGTCTATGCAAAAAATTACGTAAAGATTTGACTGAAGCTAACCCCAACGGAACGAACTTTAAAAAATTAGCGAAGACTTTAAAGATCGTTGAAGATTTCAAAGCTTCTGGCAATAAACCTGAATGGATGGTTTTAGATGTTTTGCCGGTGATTCCCCCGGATCTTCGTCCCTTAGTGCCTTTGGAAGGGGGACGCTTTGCTACTTCCGATTTGAATGATCTTTATCGTAGGGTGATTAACCGTAATAACCGTTTAAAGAAACTGATTGATTTGAATGCTCCAGAAATCATTATCCGTAATGAAAAACGCATGCTTCAGGAGGCAGTAGATGCGCTTTTGGATAATGGTCGTCATGGACGTCCAGTGTTAGGTAGCGGCAACCGTCCTTTGAAGTCTCTATCCGATATGCTTAAAGGCAAACAAGGTCGTTTTCGTATGAACCTTTTGGGTAAGCGTGTTGATTATTCTGGTCGTTCCGTTATTGTGGTTGGTCCTGAATTGAAATTGCATCAATGCGGTTTACCGAAGAAAATGGCCTTGGAATTATTTGAGCCTTTTATCATTCGCAAATTGCGCGAAAAAGGTTTTGTGCACACGATCAAGGGTGCCAAACGCATGGTTGAACGTGCCAAAATTGAAGTTTGGGATATCTTAGATGAAGTGATTCAAGATCATCCGGTTATGCTTAACCGTGCACCAACTCTGCACCGCCTGTCCATTCAGGCTTTTCAACCGGTTTTGATTGAAGGTAAGGCCATCAAACTACATCCATTAGTTTGTACAGCATTTAACGCTGACTTCGATGGTGACCAAATGGCTGTGCATATACCATTGAGCTTGGAGGCTCAAATTGAATGTCGTTTACAGTTATTGTCCGTTAATAATTTGTTTTCGCCAGCCGATGGTCGCCCGGTAGTTTCTCCCACTCAGGATATTGTTCTTGGGCTTTATTATTTGACCAAGGAGAGGCCTGGAGCCAAAGGAGAAGGGCATTTATTTGCCAGCCGCGAAGAAATTAAAATCGCTTACTATGATGGCTATCTCGATCTTCATACCCGTATAAAATTGCGTTTGAATGTTCCGGTCTGGGGTCAAGAAAAACCATCATTGATTATTCAGCCGGAAGTCAAAGGAGGCAAGAAAGAAGAAGCTAAAACCAAGACCACTACGATTATTGAAACTACCGTCGGAAGAGTATTTTTTAACGACATTTTGCCTGTTGATTACGGCTTTGTTAATGAGTTGTTAGACAAAAAACGCATTGGAGCCGTCATTGCGGATTGTTACAAGCGTTTTGGGCAACATCGTACTGTTCAACTGCTCGATGATGCTAAACAATTAGGGTTTGCCAAGTCTACGGAAGCTGGGATATCCATTGGCATGACAGATTTAACCATCCCCGAAGATAAAGCTAAAATCATTGCCGTCGCTAAAGCGGAGGTGGCTAAAGTTGATGATCAGTACCGCAAAGGTATTATCACTGGTCGCGAACGTTATAATAAAGTCATTGACGTATGGACACATACGACGGAAACACTTTCCGATATGGTGTTTAAGAAAATGGACCCATTTAATCCTGTTTACATCATGGCTGACTCTGGGGCTCGAGGTTCTAAGCTTCAGATTCGTCAGCTTTCTGGTATGCGGGGGCTTATGGCTAAACCATCGGGGGAAATTATTGAAAATCCTATCACTGCTTCGTTCCGCGAGGGGTTAACGGTGCTCGAGTATTTCATCTCGACCCATGGTGCCCGTAAGGGTTTGGCGGATACCGCTTTAAAGACCGCTGATGCTGGCTACCTGACTCGCCGTCTAGTTGATGTGGCCCAGGAAGTGGTTGTTACCGAACCGGATTGTGGAACGGTCAATGGAATTACTGTTGCTGCTATTACCGAAGGTGATGAAGTGGTGGTTTCCTTGAAAGAGCGCATTGTTGGGCGCGTGGCCTTAGACAATATTGTGGATATCGTTACCGATACTCAAGTAGTGGCTGCGGGGGAAGTCATTACGGAAGAAAAAGCGGATATGATCGAACAGTTAGGTATTGAAAAAGTTCGTATCCGTTCCGTGTTGACTTGTGAGGCGGAATATGGTATTTGCGTTAAATGCTATGGCCGCAACTTGGCTACCCAACGACTAGTGGAAATCGGGGAGGCTGTTGGTACCATTGCGGCTCAAAGTATCGGCGAGCCTGGTACCCAGTTGACCATGCGTACCTTTCACATAGGCGGTACAGCTTCTCGTACTATTGAACAATCCTTCATTAAAGTTAAACAAGATGGTATTGTTAAATATCATCAGTTGCGAGTGGTCCAGCGTGGTAAAGAATACATCGTCTTAAATCGTAATGGCGCGGTCAGTATCAATAATGAGTTTGGACGTGAGTTCGAGCGTCATCCGCTTCCTCAAGGTGCGGCTTTAACTTTTGCTGATGGGAAAAATATTAGCAAAGGGGCAGTGGTAGCCACTTGGGATCCCTACACGATTCCCATTATTACAGAAGCCAAAGGTAAAGTGTCTTTCGAAGATTTAATTGAAGGCATGACCTATCAGCGTGAAGAAAATCCTGTAACCGGTATTGTGGAGCGCGTAGTAGTTGAACACAAACAGGAACATCATCCGCAGATTATTATTAAGGATGATAAGGGTGAAATTGTGGGGATTTATTCAATCCCCGTCGGAGCTCACATTTTAGTTAATGATAAAGATGTGGTTTCCGCTGGTGAATTAATTGCTAAAATTCCTCGTGGTGCCAGCAAGACTCGTGATATTACCGGTGGTCTTCCTCGTGTAGCTGAACTCTTTGAAGCTCGTCGTCCTAAAGATCCAGCTGTCATTTCTGAAATTGACGGCATCGTAGAGTTTGGTGAAGACAAGCGCGGTCTGCGGACGATTATTGTCAGAAGCAGCACTGGTATGGTCAAGGAGTATACCATTCCTCATGGTAAACATCCCAATGTCTATAAAGGTGACCATGTTTACGCTGGTCAGCAATTGACGGATGGTCCAGTGGTACCGCATGATATTTTACGTGTCAGTGGAGATAAAGCATTACAAGAATATCTTCTTAATGAAGTTCAGGAAGTTTATCGTCTACAAGGGGTGCGCATCAATGATAAGCACATTGAAATTATTATTTCTCAAATGCTTAAGAAAGTGCGCATTGATAATATTGGAGATACCGATTTTCTCATTGGTGATCAAGTGAACCGTATGACCTTTAAAAAAGCCAACGAAGTTGTTCTTAAAAAGAAGGGTAAGCCAGCGCAAGCTACTCCTTTGCTGCTGGGAATTACTAAGGTATCTTTGACGACGGAAAGTTTTATTTCTGCTGCTAGTTTCCAAGAGACAACAAGAGTCTTGACAGAGGCAGCAGCGTCAGGTAAAATCGACCTTTTACGTGGATTGAAAGAAAACGTCATCGTCGGGCATTTAATCCCGGCTGGGACAGGAATCGGTGAATACAAGCAAATAGAAAGTGTCAAGTATGCCAACGATAGCACAACTCATCAGACACCGCAGACGGTTGAAAATCAGGCATAGTAAATCTCCTGCGCTAACAGGTTGCCCTCAACGTCGCGGCGTTTGTCTGCAGGTTAAAACTATGACACCGAAAAAACCGAACTCAGCTCTTCGTAAAATTGCTCGTGTACGTTTGTCAAATAAAATCGAAGTTACCTCTTACATTCCCGGAGAGGGCCATAATTTGCAGGAACACTCGATTGTGTTGGTGCGAGGGGGGCGTGTTAAGGATCTACCGGGTGTACGTTATCATATTGTGCGGGGGACAATGGATACAGCGGGTGTGGCTAACCGTAAAAAGAGCCGTTCTAAATATGGGGCTAAAAAGGGTAAGTAATTCATGAGAAGACGTCGTGCAGAAAAAAGAAAAGTCACAGGTGATCCTAAATATAACAGTGAATCAGTGACCCGTTTTATTTCCATTATTATGACAAGGGGTAAAAGAACTATTGCCGAACGAATAGTTTATAGTGCTTTGGATATCTTGAAGGAAAAAACTCAGGAAGAAAATCCTATCAAAGCTCTTAATAAAGCTATTGATAATGTACGTCCGCGTTTGGAAGTCAAATCTCGTCGGGTGGGTGGGGCCACTTATCAGGTTCCCACCGATGTATTGCCAGTACGTGGAATGTCTTTGGCCATGCGTTGGATTCGTGATTTTGCTAGAAATAAAAAAGGTAAACCAATGGAAATTAAACTCGCCGAAGAATTAGTATCCGCATACAAATCCGAAGGTCCGGCGATTAAGAGACGTGATGAAACACATAAAATGGCGGAAGCCAACCGTGCTTTCAGCCATTTAAGGTGGTAAAGAAAAAAATATTGAGGGAAAAGGGGGCACCAAAGTGCCCCCTTTCGTATAAATATGCCAAGTAATGCTATACCTTTAAATAAATTTCGTAATTTTGGAATTATCGCCCATATTGATGCTGGTAAAACTACCACTACTGAACGTATCCTTTATTACACCGGTGTTATTCATAAAATGGGAGATATTGACGAGGGTAATACCACTATGGACTGGATGCCACAAGAACAGGAACGCGGTATTACTATCACAGCTGCAGCCACGACTTGCTTTTGGCGTGATCACCGTTTAAACATTATTGATACTCCTGGTCACGTAGATTTTACTATCGAAGTTGAGCGTTCTTTGAAGGTCCTGGATGGTTGCGTGATTGTTTTATGCGGATGTTCCGGTGTTCAGCCTCAAACCGAGACAGTTTATCGTCAGGCCGATAAATACAATGTTCCGCGCATCGCCTTTGTCAACAAAATTGATCGTTTGGGTGCTGATTTTGATCGCGTCGTTGGTGAAGTGCATGAACGTCTGGGCGCTAATGCCGCTGGAATCGAGTTTCCCGATGGCACAGAAGATAATTTTAAAGGCATTGTGGATGTTATCAATGAGCAATACATTCAGTATAAAGACAAAGATGGTATGGAATATGAGCGATTGACTTTGCCCGAACAATTTAAGAATAAAGTCAAGAAATACCGTCATGACTTGATTGAACGCTTGGCGGAAGTTGATGATGAAATGGCGGACTTATTTCTTAACGGCAAGGAACCTACCAAAGAACAAATTATGACTGCGATTCGTCGCACTGTCATCACATGTAAATTCATTCCTGTTTTGGTAGGTACCTCTTTAAGAAATAGAGGGGTCCAAATGGTCCTTGATGCCATTGTGGATTTTCTCCCATCCCCGCTTGATATCCCTCCTATGAAAGGTCATGACCCTGATAACAAAGAAGAAATGATCCAGTTAAAAGCTGATGATATCCAACCACCGGTAGGTTTGGTTTTTAAAATTGCTTCTGATCCTTATGTTGGTAAAATTTTCTTTACTCGTATTTATTCCGGTAAATTCGTTCCCGGTCAACCTTATTTGAATTCTTCCAATGGCAAAAGAGAAAAAATTTCTAAGATTGTGTTGATGCATGCCAATAAGCAGGAAATTGTTAGTTCTGCTTCGGCCGGTGAAATTGTTGCCTTGGTGGGCCTCAAAGAGTCCAAATCAGGTGATACTTTATGCTCGGAAGACAAACCCATTTTATTGGAAGGATTGAGACCGCCAGAACCGGTTGTTTCCCTAGCGATTGAACCTAAAACTAAAGCTGCCCAAGACAAGATGGGAATTGTTTTACGTAAATTTTTGGATGAGGACCCTTCCTTGCGTGTGAAATTCGATCAAGAAACTTCTCAAACAATTATTTCCGGTATGGGGGAATTACATTTGGAAATCATTGTAGACCGCATGAAGCGGGAAAATAATTTGGAGGCTAATGTTGGGCGCCCTGAAGTTGCTTATAAGGAAGCTATTATCAAAAAAGTTACAGGTATTGTAGGTAAATATATTTCTCAAACCGGTGGTCGAGGTAAATATGGTCATTGCGTGATTGATGTTGAGCCAGCTGAGCATGGTAAAGGGATTGTGTTTATTGATAAAATTAGAAGCGGGGCCATTCCTCGCGAATTTATTAAGCCAACTTTCGAAGGTATTGAAATAGGCGCACAAAATGGTATACTAGCTGGTTATCCAGTAACCGATTTTATCGTTACCTTGGTAGATGGTTCTTACCATGACGTTGATTCAGATGAAATGTCGTTTCAGCTAGCTGGTAAACGAGCGGTTCAAGAAGCCTTTCGGCAAATCCACAAAATTGGAGGATATGTTTTTCAAGAACCGATTATGAAATTGGAGATTACGGTTCCTGAAGATTATTGGGGGAATGTTATTGGTGATTTAATGACCCGTCGGGCTCAAATCAAGGAAACCGGCAACCGTGGTAAATTAAAAACTGCTATTGCCAATGTTCCCTTGGCTGAAATGTTTGGCTACGCGAATGCGCTGCGGTCTCTGACACAGGGGCGCGCATCATTCTCTATGGAACCTTCGTTTTACGCGCAGGTTCCTAATCAAATCGCTGAAAAAATCATCGGCGCTCGTCAAGAGATCGCCGCAAAAAGGAGTTGAGTCTATACACTTAATATAATAGAAAAGAACAATAAAACGGAGGATTAGGCAATGGCAAAAGGAAAATTCGAACGTAAAAAACCACACTTGAATATCGGTACAATTGGCCACGTAGATCATGGTAAGACGACTCTGTCGGCGGCTATTACGACAGTTTTAAGTAAAAAAGGTTTGGCTGAAGCGCGTCCCTATGATTCCATTGACAATGCGCCAGAAGAAAAGGAACGGGGTGTTACTATTAACATTTCCCACTTGGAATATGAGACAGAAGCTCGTCACTACGCTCACATCGATTGTCCGGGACACGCCGACTATATTAAAAACATGATCACCGGTGCCGCTCAAATGGATGGAGCCATTCTAGTCGTTTCCGCTGCCGATGGCCCTATGCCTCAAACTCGTGAGCACATCCTTTTAGCCCGTCAAGTTAACGTTCCTCGCATTGTTGTGTTCATGAATAAATGTGATCAGGTTTCTGATAAAGAACTGTTGGATTTAGTCGAATTGGAAGTTCGTGATTTGTTAACGAAGTACAAATTCGATGGCGATAAAACTCCTATCATTCGTGGTTCAGCTCTGGATGCTTTAAATAATTCTAGTGATTTTGGAGGTAAAGCCAAACCGATTCTTGATCTCATGAAAGCCGTTGATGAGTATGTCCCTACACCAGTACGTGAATTGGATAAACCTTTCCTATTGGCTGTTGAAGACGTCTTTACTATCTCCGGTCGTGGAACAGTGGCTACCGGTCGTGTAGAACGTGGCCGTGTCAAAGTGGGCGAAGAGATCCAGCTTGTCGGTTTGCGTCCAGAATCGAAAAATGTGGTTGTGACCGGTGTAGAGATGTTTCGAAAGGAATTGGATGAAGGTCAAGCTGGTGACAACGTTGGTTTGCTTTTACGCGGTGTTAATAAGGAAGATGTGGAACGTGGTATGGTCTTAGCGGCGAAGGGTTCCATCACACCGCACACCAAATTCAAGGCTTCTGTCTATATTTTGACTAAAGAAGAAGGTGGCCGTCATACACCATTCTTTAAAGGTTATCGTCCTCAGTTTTATTTTAGAACGACCGACGTGACCGGTACCGCTCAATTGCCTGCTGGTGTCGAAATGTGCATGCCTGGCGATAATGTGCAATTGGAAGTGGAATTGATTTCACCAGTGGCCATGGAAAAAGAATTACGTTTCGCTATTCGTGAAGGCGGCCATACGGTCGGAGCAGGGGTCATTTCCGAAGTGTTAAAATAATGTAGGGGCGGGTTAGACGGTCTAGCACGGGCAAACCCGCCCGTCCATTTTAAGAATATTATGCAAAAAATTCGTATCAAACTAAAAGCATTTGACCATCGGTTGATTGACCAATCAACCCAGGAGATTGTGGATACAGCCATTCGTACTGGCGCTCAAGTGTTGGGGCCGGTACCTTTGCCGACCAAAAAGGAACTGTACACCGTGCTGCGTTCACCGGTGATCGACAAAAAAAGCCGTGAACAGTTCCAATTGGCCACGCATAAACGCTTGATTGATTTAGTTAATCCAACATCCAAAACGGTGGATGCTTTGCGTAAGCTCAATTTGCCAGCCGGCGTAGATGTAGAAATTAAACAGTAGGGACAAGGCAAAAGGGTCTTGTTTGTATTAATAAGGAGTTTATCGTGATTAGAGGTCTAATGGGCAAAAAAGTGGGCATGACTCAGATTTTCGACAATGAGGGGAATATTATTCCTGTGACTATTGTGGAAGCTGGTCCTTGCACGGTACTCGGATTAAAAGAAAATCCAACCAAAGTGGTTTTGGGTTACGAGCCGGTTAAAGAAAACCGTTTAAACAAACCCACGGGTGGTTTTTTTAAGAAAATCGGTGTGAGTCCCTTAAAACGGATTCGGGAATTTGCCAGTAGCGACAATAAAGAATATAAAATTGGCCAGGAAATCAGAGCCGATTTCTTTAAGCCGGGAGATTTCGTCGATGTAATGGGGACATCCATCGGTAAGGGATTTCAGGGTGGGATGGTGCGTTGGCATTGGAGTGGTGGTCCTGCAGCTCATGGTTCTATGCATCATCGTCGTATTGGATCCAATAGCTCTTCGTCAGATCCGTCGCGGACTTTTAAGGGGCACCACATGCCAGGCCACATGGGTATGGATACGGTTACTATTCAAGGCCTGCGTGTCATGCGTGTAGAACCAGAATATAATTTGATTCTGGTTAAAGGATCTGTACCAGGATCAAAAGATGGATTTTTAGTGATTAATAAATCTAGAAAAAAACTTTCTCGTTCACTAGAAGAGAAAAAGGAAATCGTGGCCATTAAGCGTAATCCTATGAAGCAGAGCAAGGTTAAGGCCACTGGTAAAAAATAAGGATTTTGTATGCCGGAATTAAGCATTCTCGATAGCCAAGGTAAAAAAACGAGTAGCGTGGATCTTCCCAAAAAGCCATTTGGAGTACGTGCACATGATGCAGTGGTTCATCAAGCCGTTGTTATGTATCAGAGTAACGCTCGTCAAGGGACTGTTTGTACTAAAGATCGTTCATTAGTTTCCGGTGGCGGTAAAAAACCATGGCGGCAAAAGGGAACGGGCCGTGCTCGGGCGGGTTCGATCCGTTCTCCGTTATGGAAAAAAGGGGGTATTATCTTTGGACCAAAGCCCCGTGATTTTTCCATGCGAGTACCCCATAAAGTACGTATCGCTGCCTTACGGGAATCTTTGAATGCCAAATTTTTAAGCAATGAGCTTATTTGTGTGGATCCAATGGATATTATTTCGGGGAAAACCAAAGATTTTGCTCAAGTATTAGAAAATTTAAAAATGAGAGGTCGTATTTTGGCGTTACTGGATGGATCTGATGCCAAAACATTTTTGGCTTCCCGTAATATTGCTGGTCTGACATTAAACCGTGCTAGCGATGTCAACGCGCTTGACATTTTAAGCAATAAAAATTTGTTGGTGACTAAAACAGCCTTAAACACATTACTGAAAAGAATTCAATGACAGAGGTAACATGCGTACATCTTATGATGTGATTAAAAGTTTGATTCGTACCGAAAAGAGTACTTCTCAGGAAAAACAGCGCCAATATTCCTTTAGGGTGGCTCCAGTAGCGACAAAGATTGATATTAAGCGTGCGATTGAGGACATTTATAAAGTCAAGGTTCAGGATGTCAATACTATCCATGTTCTTGGGAAATTAAAGCGCGTGCGCTTTAAGGCTGGTTATAGTTCTTCTTGGAAAAAAGCCGTTGTCTCTTTGCAAGAGGGACAGAAAATTGAGGTAGCCTAAGTATGGGTATTCGTCGTTTTAAACCTACAACAAGCGGTCTTCGTCATACGGCTCTGGCGGATTTTGTGGAAATTACCAAAAGTAGACCGGAAAAATCTTTACTTCGCCCGTTGAAAAGCTCTGGTGGACGTAATTCTTATGGTCGTATTACCTCTCGTCACCGCGGTGGCGGCCATAAGCGTATGTATCGTCTAATTGATTTTAAACGTAATCGTATAGATGATCCGGCAACAGTTTTGGCGATTGAATACGATCCCAATCGCACGGCTCGTATTGCCCTTCTCCAGTACCAAAGCGATAAATCTAAATCTTACATTTTAGCTCCGCTAGATTTGAAAGTAGGAGATAAAGTTATCAGTACTAATAATGCGGATGTAGAAATTAAACCAGGTAACTGCCTGCCATTATCCAAAATTCCTTTAGGAACAGGCATTCATAACATTGAACTTAAAAGCGGCAAAGGCGGTCAAATTGTCCGTTCAGCCGGTGCTACGGCTCAGATGATTGCACGTGAAGGAGCTTTTGCCCATGTGCGTCTTCCATCCAGCGAAGTGCGTAAAATTCCGATTGAATGTCGGGCTACCATTGGCCAGTTAAGCAATGTAGAAAATGAAACCATTTCTATTGGAAAAGCTGGTCGCAGCCGTTGGTTAGGCCGTCGTGGTCAATCTCGTGGGGTTGTTATGAATCCTGTGGATCATCCTCATGGCGGAGGTGAAGGCAAGGCTCCTCAGGGGAACCCTCATCCGGTGACACCATGGGGTAAACCGACCAAGGGTTACAAAACCCGTCGTCCCCATAAATATTCGGACTATTTAATTGTGAGAAGAAGGGCTAAATAAAACATGTCTCGTTCGATTAAAAAAGGTGCATACGTAGAGGAATCTTTAAGACATCGATTTGATAGGATTGTTTCCAGTGGACAGCGTCAGCCAATTAAGACATGGTCCCGGCGTTCCACGATCATTCCTGATTTTGTAGGGTATACTTTTGCCATCCATGATGGCCGTAAACATGTTCCCATCTTTGTGACGGAAAACATGGTCGGTATGAAATTGGGAGATTTTGTGACCACCCGTACATTCAAGGCGCATGGTGGTGTTAAGGCCAAGAAGGCCATGCAGAAAAAATAGCCGTGAGGGCATTAGCTACCTGTTGGCAGGTTAGGCCTATACAGAAGGATTTGAAATGATTGCATCGGCTCAAGGAAGATTTTTAAGAGTATCATCGATGAAAGTTCGTCAGGTTATTGATGTGATTCGTGGTAAAGATGTCCTGACTTCTCAAGTTCTTTTGGCTCAAATTAATAAAGGCTCTAGTGCTTTTGTTAAAAAAGTTTTGGATTCAGCCGTTAGCAATGCGAAGCAAAAGGGTATTATGGAAGAGCAATTGTTTATTTCGCGTATCAGCGCAAATCATGGCGGTGCCTGGAAACGTTATCGGGCGGCTTCTTTTGGACGAGCCACTCCGATTTTACGCCGTACTACTCATTTAAACGTGGAATTGGATCTTAAAACCAAGTAGGAGAAAAAAACGTGGGACAAAAAGTTCATCCCTTAGTATTAAGGATTGGTTATACGAAAAATTGGCGTAGCCTTTGGTATGCCGAGCGCCGTGAATTCGCTAAGAATGTTCAGGAAGATTTTAAGGTTCGCAAATATATCAATAAGCAATTTAAACAGGCTGCTGTTTCCTTGATTGTTATTGAACGTTTGGCCGAACAGATCAAAATTCGTATCCATTCCGCCCGTCCTGGAGTGATTATCGGTCGCCGTGGTGCTGATATTGATCGTTTACGTGCAGATTTAGGCACGATTACAAAAAAAGAGATTCAGGTTGATATTCAGGAAATTAAAAATCCATCCATCGAGGCTCAGTTGATAGCTCAAAGCGTTGCGTTTCAATTGGAAAAACGCGTGGCTTTTCGACGGGCCATGAAACGCGCCATGGAACAAGCGCGGGCTGCTGGTGCTAAGGGTATTAAAATTCGCTGTTCAGGACGTTTAGGCGGAACGGAAATGGCACGCAGCGAAAAATATTATGAAGGAAAGGTCCCTTTGCAAACCTTACGTGCCGATATCGACTATGGATTTGCGGAAGCCTTGACAACTTATGGGCTTTTGGGCATAAAGGTTTGGGTTTACAAAGGGGATGTTATCAAAGATCAGGAAGAGATTGAAGCCCTAGCTGTTCAGGCGCAACAAGGGCAACAGCCTGTCTTGGCCAATAAACCAGAACCTCAAACTCAAACAGCAATGCCAGCGTCCGAAGCACAAGAGCTAAAAACTTAGACCCGGGGAGATTGATTGTATGTTGTTAATGCCCAAAAGAGTTAAGTATCGTAAAACCCAGAAAGGGAAGTCCCGCGGTCTTGCTATGACCGGCAACCAAATGAAATTTGGAGAATACGGGTTAAAAGCTTTAGAGAATGGTTTTATCCCAGCTCGCCAATTGGAGGCTTCCCGTGTCGTGGTAGCCCGTAAATTGCGCGGTTCCGGTAAACTTTGGATTAATGCATTTCCCTATAAATCCATCACCAAAAAACCAGCGGAAACTCGTATGGGAAAAGGTAAAGGTGATTTGGATCATTGGGTAGCGGTCGTTAAACGAGGCAAGGTTGTTTTTGAGTTGGGTGGTGTTCCGGAAGATTTTGCCAGACAAATCTTACGCCTGGTGGCATTTAAATTGTCGGTAAGAACTAAATTTATCACCCGTCAGGAGTAGTGTTTAAGGAATCGAGTCATGAAAGTTGAGGATTTAAGAGAATTTACTGATGATGAATTGGCCAATAAAGAAAAACAGTTGAAAAAAGAACTGTTTGAACTTAATAGCCAACGTCAACTTGGCCGGGTGGAAAAACCGGCCAGTTTTTGCAATATCAAAAGAGATATAGCCCGTATTTTAACTGTTTTAAGTGAAAGAAAAATACATGGGAACAAGAGTTAATCGTCGTCGTTTTTTGACCGCCACGGTTGTTAGCGATAAGATGGATAAAACACGTGTCGTTCAAATCCAGAAGACAAACAAACATCCTAAATATGTAAAACCGGTGCGCCGTTTCGTCCGATACAAAGCCCATGATGAGAAGAATGCGGCTAAGATCGGCGATGTTGTTCGTATTATGGAAACCCGTCCTTTATCTAAAGATAAACGATGGATTATTCAGGAAATACTTGGTTCCACAGCTTTAAGGGCGTAAGGATTTGTATGATTCAACTAAAAACTGTTTTAGATGTGGCAGATAACACAGGGGCACGTAAAGCTTCTTTAATCGGTGTTTTAAAAAGTAAGGGTAAGCGTTGGGCCCAGATAGGCGATATCGTTAAGGTCAACATCAAGGAAAGTACACCTGATGCCGCCGTTAAAAAAGGTTCCATGGCCACAGGTATTATCGTGCGTACCAAAAAACCGATTCGTCGCCCGGATGGTACGTATGTACGTTTTGATACAAATGCCGTTGTTATTATTGATGAGACGGGTAATCCTAGAGGAACTCGTGTTTTTGGCCCTATAGCCCGAGAACTTCGAAATATGGAATACATGAAAATAATTTCTTTAGCTCCTGAGGTGGTTTAACATGTTACGTATAAAAAAAGATGATCAAGTTATGGTTATGGTTGGTAGAGAAAAAGGAAAAACTGGTAAAGTCGTTCGGGTGTTTCCCGAAGAGAATACCGCCGTTATCGAGAACCTTAATATAGTCAAAAGAGCTGTTAAAAAAAGCGATACCTTTCCTCAAGGCGGTTTTGTAGAGAAAGAAAAGTCTATCGCCTTAGCTAATTTAATGCTATTGGATAAAAAAGATAATACGCCTACACGTTTTCAGACTAAAGTTTTAAAAGACGGGGCTAAAGTTCGCATCTCTAAGAAGAACGGTGAAACAATTTAGGGAATAATATGGCCGCTCGATTATTAGAAAAATATCGTAAAGAAGTCATCCCTCAGATGCAGCAGAAATTCGGTATTAAGAATCCGATGGCTGTCCCACGTTTAGATAAAGTGGTCATCAATATGGGCGTTGGGGAAGCCATCAGCGATGTAAAAATTTTGGACCATGCCGCGCATGATTTAGCCATGATCACCGGTCAAAAACCAATTACCCGTCGGGCTAAAAAGGCAATTTCTAATTTTAAATTACGTGAGAATTCACCGATTGGTTGCAAAGCAACATTGCGTCGGGTCCGTATGTATGAGTTCATTGATCGCTTAGTCAATATATCTTTGCCTCGTATTCGTGACTTTAACGGGACTTCCCGTAAATCTTTCGATCGAGAAGGCAACTACTCTTTAGGCATCTCCGATCAGTCAATTTTTCCAGAAATCGATGCTGGCTCCAGAGACCACCGTATGCAAGGGATGGACATCACCTTTGTTTTTAAGGATGGCAATAAAGAGCAGAACCTCGAGGTTTTACGGCTATTAGGTATGCCGTTTTCCAAAGAACCTACTAAATCTTAAAGAAGAAAGAATGTATGGCCAAAAAAGCATTAGTTAACAAAGCACTAGCAGAACCAAAATTTTCAGTTCGTCAACATAATCGTTGCGGACTTTGCGGCCGTCCCCGCGGCTATCTACGCCGTTTTGGAATTTGCCGTATCTGTTTTAGAGAACTTGCCTGGAAAGGTGAAATCCCGGGAATTAAGAAAGCGAGCTGGTAAAGATGTCAGTCTCAGATCCCATTGCCGACACATTAACTGTTATTCGTAATGCTTTACATGCACGTAAGGAAACCGTGGAATTTTCGGCTTCCAAGTTACTCGAGCGCATTTTAGACATTTTTAAAAATGATGGGTATATTGAAGATTTCCGCCTTTTAAAAGATGATAAACAGGGTCTACTTAAAGTTTATTTGAAATATGAAAATAATAAACCTGTGATTATGGGTTTAAGGCGCATTTCCCGTCCAGGATTAAGGGTTTACACTGATAAGATGAAAATTCCACGGGTTCTTAATGGCCTTGGCACAGCAATCCTATCTACCTCTAGAGGGGTTATTACTAACCGTGAGGCCAGAAAGTTAAAGGTTGGGGGAGAAGTGATTTGTACCATTTGGTAAGGAAAGAGCTCGATGTCTAGAATTGCTAAAACTCCGGTGTTTGTACCAAAAAATGTAAAGATTGCTTTCGATGATACCAAAATCAATGTGGAAGGCCCCAAGGGGAAATTGTCTGTGAATTTGCCGGTGGGCATCAAGCTTGAGCAAAAAAATGATCAGCTTTTTGTCAATCGATTGGATGATACAAAACAATCGAAAGCGAATCATGGCACCACCAAAAGGTTGATAATCCATATGTGCGAGGGAGTTAGTAATGGACATCGCAGAAGTTTAGAAATTCAAGGTGTAGGTTTTCGTGCGTCTGTTCATGGGCAAAAATTGGTAATGAATCTAGGTTTTTCCCATACGGTGGAATATGAGTTCCCTAAGGACATTAAAGTGGTTGCTCCTAAACCGACGGAAATTTCAGTTGAGGGTGCTGATAAGATTTTGGTTGGTTTGGTCGCGGCTAAAATTCGTCAATTCAAACCGCCAGAACCTTATAAAGGTAAAGGCATTCGTTACGTCGGTGAAATAGTAAAACGCAAGCAAGGTAAGCAAGTAACAAAATGATTGTAGGGGCGATTAATAATCGCCCCTACTTAGGGAATTAAGATATATGTTAGATATTAAAGAACAACAAAGAGTTTTTCGTCATAATCGTATACGTCAAAGAGTGGTTGGGACATCCCAACGACCACGTTTATGTGTGCATAAAAGTCTCAATAATTTTCAGGCCCAAATTATTGATGATATCTCTGGCAAAGTCTTGTTAGGTAAATCCACCTTGGCTAAAAATATCCGCTCTAAAATTAAAACGGGCGGAAATGTCCGTGCGGCAGAAATTTTAGGTGAGGTTTTCGCGGTCGAAGCCATCCAGCAAGGTGTCAAGAAAGTATGTTTTGACCGAGGCGGTTACTTGTACCATGGACGCATTAAAGCTTTCGTAGAGGCTGCACGCAAAGCCGGATTAAAATTTTAGACAAACGAGTCGAAGGACAATTTAAGGAACAATGATTACATTATGAAAGATCCAAAGAAAAGTGAAGAGATTGGTGAACAAATAGTTAAAAGCGTTGCTCAAGCCGAACAAATTCTTGAGCAGGAAGAAGCATTAAAAACTGTTGCTCCAGAAGAGCCTCTTGCCGAAGAACAGTCAGCTGCTCCTGTTAAAGGCCGCCGTCGCCCAGCGAACAAGGAACGCAAAGGTTCATTTAAAAAATCTTCTTTGACTGACAGCGGTATGGTAGAAAAAGTTGTTTCCATTAACCGTGTGTCGAAGACGACTAAAGGCGGTACCCGTCTAGCGTTCTCAGCTTTAGTGGTGGTAGGAGATGCCAAAGGTAAAGTGGGTTATGCTTTAGGCAAAGCCTCGGAAGTGGCCACGGCCATCAAAAAAGGCCTTAGTGCCGCTCGCAAGAGTATGATCGTTGTCCATCGTCGGGGGACAACCATTACTCATGAAATTTTGGGCGAATGTGGATCCGCTAGCGTTCTTTTAAAACCTGCTTCGGAAGGTACCGGTGTTATCGCCTCTGGTGCTGTCAGGGCTGTTTGCGATGGAGCAGGTATTTCTAATATTTTGACAAAGTGCCATCGTTCTAATAATCCGATTAATGTAGTGAAGGCGACATTCGATGGTTTATCACGATTAAAGGCTCTTAGGGAAAATTAGTTTAAGGACACCCTATGCAATTGCATCAGATTAGATCACCTTTTGGTTCTCGTAAACGCAAAAAGATTGTCGGCCGCGGCCGCGGTTCTGGTCACGGTAAGCGTTCTGGTAAAGGTCAAAAAGGCCAAAACGCTCGCGCTGGCCGTGCGGTCATGGCAGCTTATGAAGGAGGACAAATGCGCCTGTTGCGTCGTCTGCCTAAGGTTGGCTTTCATAGCAGGTGGCCTCACGAATACCAAATCGTTAACGTTGAATCGTTGAATCGGTTCAATGATGGAACGACGGTCAATCCCGAGCTACTCAAAACTCAAAAATTGATTAAGACGCTTGGTCGTCCAGTCAAGATTTTAAGTGATGGTTCTATAACCAAGAAATTGACGGTGATAGCGCACCGTTTTTCCAAAACAGCACAGGAAGCAATCACCAAGGCCGGTGGTAAGGTCCAAGTGATTGGCAACGAATGATCTCACAGTTTGTCAAAGGCTTTGCGAACTGTTTTAGAATTGAGGAATTGCGTCGTAAGATACTTTTTACGATTGGCATCATTGCGGTTTATCGTATCGGTTGCTATATCCCAACCCCTGGGATTAATGGGGCTGCTTTAAATGAGTTCTTTCAAAGGATGAACAATACGACCGGTGGTGGTAACGTATTCGGCATCATGAATATGTTTTCCGGAGGAGCTTTGGGGAAAATGACCATTTTTTCTTTAGGGGTCATGCCCTATATTTCCAGTTCCATTATTATGCAGTTATTGACAGCGGTCGTGCCGATGCTAGAGAAGTTATCTAAAGAAGGCCAGGCGGGATATAAAAAGATCAATCAATACACCCGTTATGGGACAGTGCTTTTAGGTGCTGTCCAATCTTTTTTTATTGCTCTTTGGCTTGAAAGTCCATCCACTTTTGGCGGTTTACAAATTGTTAATGAACCTGGTTGGGCCTTTCGTTTGACAACTATGATCACTTTAACCACAGGAACGCTGTTTTTAATGTGGTTGGGTGAACGAATTCAGGAACGGGGCGTAGGTAATGGGACATCGCTTATTATCACGGCAGGTATCTTAGCGTCAGCACCGACTGCTTTACATTATCTGCGATTGCTTTTATCGCCGACAACTGGTGGGGGGCAATTACAACCTATAGCCATTGTCCTGATGGTGTTTTTTTTGATTCTCGTTATCTTTGGTGTTACGCTTATTTCGCAGGGCCAGCGTCGAATTCCTGTACAGTATGCTCGGCGTACGGTGGGGACTCAAACTTATGGAGGGCAAGGAACGTTTATTCCTTTAAAAGTAGATACAGCAGGTATTATTGCCATTATTTTTGCCCAGTCGATCATTTTGTTTCCAGCCACCATTGCGAGTTTTATTCCCACCGGCCATTTGCAGTATTTTGCCAACTGGATTTCGCGCGGGCATGTGTTCTATTATTTGATTTATGCAGTGTTGATTTTGTTCTTTTGCTACTTTTATACGGCGATTGTATTTAATCCTGTAGACGTGGGGGAAAATTTGAAGAAGCACGGCGGTTTCGTACCTGGAATTAGGCCAGGCAAAGAGACCGCAGATTATTTGGATTACGTTTTGACCCGGATCACGTTAGTTGGAGCTTTGTTTATCTGTGTGATTGCGGTTATGCCGGATGCCATCATGGCTTCCTTTAAGGTGCCTTATCTGGTTGCCTCATTTTTTGGCGGTACGGGTGTTCTTATTACCGTCGGTGTTATGTTGGATACCATGAAGCAAGTGGAATCTCATCTGCAGATGCATCATTATGAAGGCTTTATGAAAACTGGTCACCTAAGAGGTCGTCAATGAGGATTGTCCTTTTAGGGCCACCGGGTGCTGGTAAAGGTTCTTTGGCAGCATTGATTAAAGAGAGAACGGGTATTGTACACATTTCCACCGGCGATATGTTACGGGAAGAAATGAAAAAAAGCTCACAGATCGGTCTTCAAATAAAAGCTCTGGTTGCCAAAGGAGCCTTAGTCTCCGATGAGATTGTAACCAGACTCGTTGAATACAAAGTTACTCATGACCCACAGATGGCTAAAGGGTATCTGTTTGACGGTTTTCCTCGCACTACCCAGCAAGCTCAAGATTTAGACCGTATATTGGCTAAAGTGGGGAAACCTTTAGATTTTGCTCTTTTTATGGAAACTAATGTAGAAATGATTTTAAGCCGATTAATGGGCCGCTGGGTTTGTCGTCAATGCGGAGCACTGTTTCACATTAAAAACAGACCACCTAAGAAACCAGGTGTTTGTGATGTGTGCGGCACAGAATTATATCAACGTAGTGATGACAATAAGGGAATCATTCGCAAGCGTATACAAGTTTATGAAATCAGTACAAAGCCGATCATTGATTATTACGAGGCGCAAGGTAAGCTAAGGAGAATTAGCGGAGATAAAGAAACGGTCGACGTGCACGATGATTTGGTAAAAATGATCAATGAAGAATCATATCAGAATCAAAAGTCCTCAGGAAGTTGACATTTTAAGAAAAGCTGGTAAGATTCTCTCTTTAATTATGGGGCACTTAAAGAGCTCTTTAACAGCAGGAATGACGACGAAAGACATTGAGGCGCAAGCCCAAGTCCTGATGCAAAAATATGGGGTCAAAGCAGCCTTTAAAGGTTATCGAGGATTTCCCGGTAGTATTTGTATCTCTGTCAATGAAGGGGTTGTTCATGGGATTCCTGGTCCACGGATACTCCGTAAGGGTGATATTGTTAGCATTGATGTTGGCATTATCTGCGATGATTATTATTCTGATACTGCGGTCACAGTTGGCATTGATCCCGTTAATCCTGAGGTACAGAAACTTTTAGACGTTACCCAAGCTGTTCTTTATAAAGGTATTGAGCAAGCCCGTTGTGGGCGAAATTTGTCGGATATTTCGCATGCCGTGCAAACCTATGTAGAGTTGCAAGGGTTTTCTGTGGTACGTGATTTTGTAGGGCATGGTATAGGGCGTCAACTGCATGAAGATCCGGAAATTCCCAATTATGGTCCACCTCATGAGGGACCTATTTTGAAAGAAGGAATGGTTTTGGCTATTGAACCCATGGTTAATATGGGAGGTTGGCGGACGAGAGTTTTAAGTGATGGGTGGACGGTAGTTACGGAAGATGGAAAACCATCAGCGCACTTTGAGCATTGTATTTTAATTACATCTCATGCAGCAGAGATACTCACGATCTAAATATGGCTAAAGAAGATCTTATTGAAGTCGAAGGGACGGTCGAAGAGGCGTTACCTAACGCTATGTTTAGAGTTGTGTTGGACAATAACCATAAAGTATTAGCCCATGTTTCTGGTAAAATCCGTATGAATTTTATCCGGATTCTACCAGGAGATAAAGTAAAATTAGAATTGTCTCCTTATGATTTATCGCGTGGTCGCATAACATTTCGATTGAAATAAGGTTAAGGAATTAAATATGAAAGTTAAATCGTCGGTAAAAAGAATTTGTGGTCATTGTAAAATTGTGCGTCGTTTTGGGGTCGTGCGTGTCATTTGCAGCAACCCTAAACATAAACAAAGGCAAGGATAATTTATTATGCCCAGAATTTTAGCTATCGATTTACCAAAAGAAAAACGTATTGAGGCGGCCCTTCCTTATATCTATGGGATTGGTTTGAGCCGCTCTAGGCTTATTTTGGCTCAAGCTCAAGTGAGCGGTGACAAACGAGCCAAGGATTTATCTGAAGAAGAGATTTCCCGCATTACGAGCATTATTCAAAAGAATTTTGTAACGGAAGGGGATCTGCGCCGGGAAGTTAACGAAAATATCCGTCGTCATATGGAAATGGGCACCTACCGTGGTTTGCGCCATCGTAAGGGACTTCCCGTACGTGGTCAAGGGACAAGGACCAATGCCAGAACGCGCAAAGGCAAGAAACCAGTTGTAGGACATATTATAAAGAAGGAAACACCACCAGCAACTAAACCAGCCACTAAGTAGGGAGGGTTCTTACAAAAGGGATATTGAATTATGGCAACAAAATCAGCGGAAACAGTTATCAATAAGAAACCAGCGAAAGCCAGAAAAAAAACGTTTAAAGGAGTCACCTCAGGTGTTGCTACCGTTCAGGCTTCCTTTAATAATACAATTGTGACGATTGCCGATAAGCAAGGTAATACCATTGTCTGGTCCACTCCCGGATTGGTTGGTTTTAGTGGTTCCAAAAAATCAACGCCTTTTGCCGCTCAAGTGGCCGCGACTGATGCTGCCCGTCGTGCCAAAGAATCGGGATTAGTGAGTGTAGATGTTTTAGTTAAAGGTCCTGGATCTGGTCGTGAGTCAGCCATCCGTGCTATTGCCGCAGCAGGTTTAGCTGTGACTTCTATTAGAGACGTTACGCCTATTCCGCATAACGGTTGCCGTTCAAGGAAAAAGCGGAGAGTTTAGAAAGGAAAATTATAAAGTATGGGACGGATGATTTGTCCAGATTGCCGTTTATGCCGCCGTGAAGGCGAAAAGCTTTTTTTAAAAGGTCTACGTTGCTATACACATAAGTGCGCTATAGCCCGTCGAGAGTATGCCCCTGGACAGCATGGTATTAGGAAAACCAAGCTGTCGAACTTCGGTATTCAATTGCGTGAGAAACAAAAAGTAAAGCGTATCTATGGTATTATGGAACGCCAGTTTCGTAATTATTTCTTAAAAGCATCTTCTACTAAAGGCGTTACGGGTACTATTTTGCTTCAACAATTGGAGCGCCGTTTAGATAGTGTTATCTTTAACTTAGGATTTGCTAAATCCAGACAGGATGCTCGTCAAATTGTCAGCCATAATCATGTAGCTGTCAACAATCGACGTGTCAATATTGCTTCTTTTTTGGTTAAACCCAATGATGTGATAGAAATCAAGACGGATGCTAAAACTCTCAATGCCATAAAAGAGAATATTGAACTCACGAAAG
>JAHFGE010000130.1 GCA_023247575.1 Candidatus Omnitrophota bacterium
ATTTTAAAATAAATCTCTATCCCAAAACTTTTACCGATCCAATTCTCCTGCATGGTGCGCACCCGAAGCGGCCAATACTCCAGCTGTTGCAAATCTTCCAAAAGGCTTTCGGCATAATGAGTAATTTTTAAGTACCATTGTTCCAAATCTTTTTGCATGACTTGGGATTGACAGCGCCAGCAGGCTCCGTCAACCACTTCTTCATTAGCCAAAGTTGTCTGGCAGCCTGGACACCAGTTCACCGATGAAGCTTTCTTATAAGCGAACCCTCGCTCGAACATCTTGAGGAAAATCCATTGATTCCATTTGTAGTATTCTCCATCGCAGGTAGAAATCTGCCTGTCCCAATCATAGGAGAACCCCATATGCTTTAATTCTTCATGCATCTGGTCGATGCAGCGATAGGTCCACTGCGACGGATCGGTTTTATGCTGGATAGCGGCATTTTCCGCCGGCTGGCCAAAAGCATCATAACCCATGGGGTGCAAAACATTAAACCCCTGCATCATTTTGTAACGGGCGATCACATCGGCAATGGTGTAATTGCGCACATGCCCCATGTGAATTTTGCCGGAAGGATACGGGAACATTTCCAGCACATAGTATTTTTTCCTGGCCGCTTCCACGTCGACCTGAAAGGTCTTGTGGGTCTGCCAATACTTCTGCCATTTGGCTTCGATGGATTTAATGTCGTTGGTGGTGTAGGGCATAAATGAGCACCTGACTTACGGAGTCCGACGCTATGTCGGGACGACGTCAAGTCAGCCTGTGCGAATTTATACTGAATTGTCTGCGACCTAGCAGACAATGAAGTATTTCCTTGTAAGTAAAAAGGGGACCAGTTTTTAGCCAATCCCCCTCTTTTAAGATCCCTCGCTCGTTGGCTCGGGATGATTCCGACATTACGTTGGAATCATTTATGCACTAGCTCTTTATGTGTAAGACTATCACTTTGAGCGTAATAGTTAATACCGCGCTCGACATATTGCGCTTCTACCCGTTTGGGAAAAAAAACACTGCGGCAGAATTCTTCCGCTTTTCTCCTGTCAAAAATGCGGCAGCAATAAATATCAACGCTAATGAAATCTTTCGGCGTTAAGGTGTGGATGACAATGGAGCTTTCAATCAAAGGGACCCACCCGGAAAGGCCGGCTTTGTCCGGGAAACGTACCCCATCACTGCGAAAAACCGACGGAGGAGCCTGCTTTTCCATTCCCAGAAATCCGACGATCTCATCCAAAAAATTATAACAAAGAGTTAAATCGTCACAGGCTCCAGGTTTACAGTCGTAAAGATCCAGTAATAATTCATACCCAAATACGGGTTTGCTCATCGTTACTCTTCTTTCTGCCAGCCTCACTCTGGCGAAGGAACCTTCTTAGGCCCCTTGCTTAATCTGTTAATACGGCATTCTTTAAAAAACAAAAGTGTATTATACAGAAAGCTTCCCAAAATAAAAGAATTTTTTATAGTGCCCTTTGACTTCCTACTAATGAAGATATTTTATACCAAATAAAATTATAAAAAGTAAGAATTTTTAAAATTTTTGCCCCTCATGCGGCAATTGATTTTTCGAGAGAATTCCATTACAATGAAATCTCTTTAAGTGGAGGCGTAATATATGAAAATAACCATTAACGGCACTCCTAAAGAACTGGCCCATGTTTCTTATTTATCAGACATTGTCGCACAATTTTGCCAGCAACCGAAAAATATTATCACGGAAGTCAACGGCCAGATTATCACCTCCCCCCATTGGAGTCATACGTCCATCAAAGAAGGTGACACCATTGAACTGGTGGCCTTTGTCGGCGGTGGATAAACAAGGTCACAAGACACATGTTAAAAGAAGATATTCTAACCATTGCCGGTAAGCCGTTTACCAGCCGCTTCCTGCTGGGCACTGGCAAGTTTAAAAATAAAAAAGACCTGGCTGATGCTATTGAGGCTTGCGGTGCGCAAATCGTCACGGTAGCGCTGCGGCGTATTGATCTGGAACGCCACGAGGATAATATTGCCGAGTATATTCCCAGACATGTCACCCTTTTAACCAACACCTCCGGCGCGCGCAATGCCCAGGAAGCGGTACGTATTGCGCGGCTGGCCAAGGCCTCCGGCTGCGGTCATTGGGTCAAAATTGAAGTCATCAACGACAGTAAATATTTACTGCCCGATAACGTGGAAACGGTCAAAGCCACGGAGATTTTAGCGGCGGAAGGTTTTGTGGTTTTACCTTACATGTATCCGGACCTTTACACGGCACGCGCGCTGGTCAAGGCAGGCGCCGCCACGGTGATGCCTCTGGGGTCTCTGATTGGCAGTAATCAGGGACTTAAAACGCGCGAATTTATCAAAATCCTCATCGACGAAATCGATGTGCCTATTATCGTCGATGCAGGCCTTGGCGCACCCTCCCAAGCCGCAGAGGCGATGGAGATGGGTGCCGGTGCTGTTTTAGCCAATACGGCCATTGCCACCGCCGGGCAACCAGCACTTTTGGCCAAAGCTTTTGCGCAGGCCGTCGAAGCCGGTCGCCTGGCTTATCTTAGTCAATTGCCGCAACAAAAAAATACAGCAAGCGCCTCATCCCCGCTAACGGGATTTTTATATGAATAAACATTTTTTGTAGAGACGCAAAATTTTGTGTCTCTACCATTATTTATGAATATATCATTAAAACAAATTCAAAATGTTCTAAACGATAGCCATCCAAAATCTATCGAGGATCTAGCCCAAGAAGCCTCGCGTGTGACCAGGCAATATTTTGGCAGAGCCATTGTCCTGTATACTCCCCTTTATCTCTCCAACTTTTGCAGCAGCTACTGCACCTATTGCGGGTTCCATAGTCACAACAAAATCCAACGGATAAAATTAACACCCGTGCAGTACCGCCAAGAAATGCAAGTCATCCATGGCCAAGGGATCCGTAATCTCTTGATGCTCACCGGCGAGTCTTACAAGCATACGCCTGTAGCATATCTAAAAGAGGCCGCTCAAATTGCCTTCGAATACTTTCAAGGCATTGCTTTAGAGGTGCACCCTATGCAAGTCGAGGAATATCGGGAACTTTTCGCTGCCGGCGTCGATGGTATCACTGTTTATCAAGAAACTTACAATCGCCAACGTTATGCCCAGGTGCATTTATCCGGCTACAAAAAAGACTATGATTTCCGTCGAGGAACGCCAGCGCGGGCCGCCGAGACTGGCATGCGTCAGATTTCTTTAGGGATCCTTCTAGGTTTAAGCGAGGTAGCGTCTGATCTCCTGGCCCTTTATGAACATTTACGGGAAATGGAGAAAGATTATCCTGGTGTTGAGTACAGTGTATCGTTTCCCCGGCTACGCACCGTCAAGTCCCAGGAATTTGCTCATTGCGATGTCGATGATGTTCAGTTGACCAAAATTATCGCCTTGACCCGTATTCTTTTCCCTCGTGTGGGTATTAACCTCTCCACGCGCGAAGAGCCGAAATTGCGCGATCAGTTATTGGAAATCGCCATCACCCGCATGTCTGCGGGATCTAATACCTCCGTCGGTGGCTATTCCCTGGTCCCTGAAGAAGAGCAAGACCCGCAGTTTGACATTAAAGATGAGCGCTCTGTGGCCGATATCATCGCTTTATTAAAACGCAAAAACTTTGATCCCGTCTTCACCGACTGGCGAAAGATTGAAAACATAGTATGAACGTTCTCGAACAAGGCCTATTACGCTACCTTAAACCAGAACAACTCTCCCTTATTCAATCCAAAAAAATCGGCATTGGAGGGGCGGGGGGTTTGGGAAGTAACTGCGCCATGATGCTGGTGCGCACCGGGTTTCAATATCTGGAAATCATTGACCAGGATGTCATTGACCCCTCCAACTTAAATCGCCAGCAGTACTTTGCCAACGAAGTGGGGCTGTCTAAAGTAGAGGTCACCAAAAAGCGCCTGCTGGATATTAACCCCGATGCCACCATCCTCATCCACCAGACTCAATGGGATGAAGAAAAAGGCGGCCAATTCTTTCAAGGCTGTGACTTTATTGTGGAAGCCTTTGATGTGGTGGATTGGAAATACCGGTTTGTGCAATACTACGCCCCCCGTTTCCCTGTGGTGATAAGCGGCGTTGGTATGGCGGGCTTAACCCAAAAACAGCCCATGATGATTAAAAGGATAGGCAATGTGTATATCTGCGGAGATCGCTGTACGGATTCTCACCATGGCCACCCTCCCATGGCCCCGCGAGTCACCGCCTGTGCTG
>JAHFGE010000040.1 GCA_023247575.1 Candidatus Omnitrophota bacterium
AATAAAGAAGAATTTCTCTTTTGAAGGATCATGCCTAGCCGTATCCATGACCTGTTGGGAAACAAAGTGATTATTAACCAAATAGGTAGTCAGTATTTCGCTGTAGCGTCCAAAAGCAACCTTAACAAGGCCTTCTTCGTCTAATCTGTCTACGGCTTCAACGGCCTCAAAGAGTACTGTTTTATTTTCTGTTGTTAACGGCGTATGTGTGGCAGCTTCAAAGGCCATCGAGATCTTGACTCTCAAGTCTCGCTGTTCGTTTTCTTTATGGGAGCGGTTAAACTTGGATGAAGCACCAGCTTCGTGGGCGATACTGCGGACTTTTTCAATAATCGTGTTATAGGCTGGATAGACGTTGCTCAGAATAATGTATTCAAGACCTTTTGCACCAAAATAACCTTTACTATCAATATATGTCGTGGCTAAGAACCCTTCCACCGGTCCAGCCCTGATTAACCCAGCTTGTTTAATATACTCTGATATCTCGGTGTCTCCGGCAGCTTCAAAATCTCTGATAACCGCCTGGGCTTCAGCGGAATGGGTATCAATCGTAACAAACACATCCACACCATTGGCTAAAATCTTGCTTTCGACTTCTTGATCCACATCTTCTCTGGTCGGCATCTTCTGACCAGGTAATGGACGGGTAGTATCTATATTTATTCTTCGTATTTCAATATATTGTTGACCCCCGAGAATTAGATGCCACTGCCCATCTGGCTCCATGGTGTAGCCGCTGCCCAATGGAGGTTCATAAGAATTATCAGCCGCTTGAGATTCGGGTCCATAAACTTGATCTGTGCCCGGAATTTGAATATATTCCGCAATAAAATCCCCATCTTGTTTTAACAAACTTTCTGCTTCCAACACATGGTCCAAAGTAATCAAAGAACCGTGTTCAATCCCTATTTTTTTCTCGATCATTAATCTAATCGGTTTCTTCTCCTCCATTTTTTGTTTTTTGCTATATTCGATTTCTTTCATCGCCTCTGCAAATCTTTGATTCTCTTTAATATCTTTAATCACCTGAATAATAATAGGGACAAATACCCCAATTGAAATAATAACTACAAGAACCATGTCACTTATTTTGAGTTCCGGACTTCCCTTCTCTACGCTGCATCCACTTAAAAACGACAGCATCAAACCAATAATAACCGGCACTGCTTTAGCTGACTTCGCTTTAGCTTTAATCTTTACATATAAGGCCATCGTCGTATAGAATGGCGGATTTAATTCCAAATCTTTCTTCAAGTCTTTTTTAATGAGCCAAACCTTAAGAGAAGGTTGTAAAAGCTCAAAAATTTGTTCCTTATCATCCTTACCTGGGCTTTTATCATCTGCTAAATCCTTTTTAAGTTGCTCTAAGCTAGCTGTTAAACGGTATTTCCCTTTCTTAACTTCCTTCAAGTAATCTTTCTTTGGATCGATTAGCCAATCAAAAATCTTAATTCCTTTGCCATCCTTTTTAAACATTTTCTCAAAAACTATTTTTTCAACAGTTGTATGAACGTTTAAATTTAATAACCATTTTTCTGCTCTTAATTTTTCCAATATAAGTGCGTTAACCCATAAATCCCAAAGTAAAACATAGGTCGCAGCTATTAACCCATAGATGATTCCTTTAGAATATTTTTCATCCTTCTTTAAAGCTGCCCAAATGATAGCTCCACCAAAGACAATTGCCAAAACTCCAACAACCGCAGCAGATAATGGTACAAAGAGATTCGCGATAAATGCCGCTTGCATACCTCCAAAAATCAGTCCTGATAATAATGGAATCGAGCGACCGTTTTTCATAAACGGCCCAAAGATAAACCCAATCGGGAACACATGGAAAAAGAGCATCGCTACTACAGCATAAGGATGGAACGGCGCAAAAATAAGAATAAGCGCTAATGAAACACCCCATCTCACGGAAGGACGGAAAATGTGCAGTAACTCTAAAAACGCCCCAATCTCATGAGCGGTATCCTTAACGCTACGAGTAAATATTCCTACTTTCCCTTCCTTTAACCCCTGATCGATTTTCTTATTGTGTATGGCCATCAGGGGAAGATAGGTAAACACCAAGCTCCAAAATCTTGCATAATAAGCCGTTAGCCCTTTAATAAACCCTTTCTGGTTAATGTTGACTTTCACTCCTCCCGCGATGATCGCCATGGAAAGAATATATTGGAAGCTAATCGCAACAAGTGGCGCGGCCAAGAAAGCAAACGGTGTCATGCTCAAGAACATCGCACCTAAGAAAATCATGACGTTATAACGCAATGACAACGGCTCATTGACATAAAAATCAAAATGGAACAATAACCCTAACTTTTCAGTCCAATGCAACAGCGTGCTCTTCATTAGCCTCTGGAATCTCACAGAAAGCATTTCATCAACTAAAACCAGTGCCGGGAAACGGTTCACGAATGAAGGCATAACCAAATGAAACTTTTCCCTCGGACGGGCGATAGTAACCAAAGGCGTATAATCAAAGTGGTATCCTCCAGCTAAAATTTCATTCCCCGTACTCGTATCCTCAATAAAGTTCAGGTTTGTTGTCCGGCCTCTCAACGCGGAAAGCCTGAGCAAACCAACACCGTAGAGACTATGTGCAGAGAACTGAGCCGCGGTGGGGATAATGTCCGTATTAAGGTTGTCTTCAGCTATTTTTTGATCGGCTGTGGTCGGCGTGAGGTCCCCTTCATGCATGATTAATCTCGGAAGCAATATTCCCAAATTCTTCCTAGTTGAAAATTCATTCGCGGCAAATGGTAACAGGAACATATCTGACGGATATATATGATGTGCGAAGTCCATATAGAACCCGATGCCCGGATCCTCGCTGCCGTCATCCAGAATGCTAAACATAAAATTCCAGGCGCGAATCTTAATGGGATGGGTAGAGGGGATTTCATGATCTTTGAAAGCATTCACAATAACGCGCGGACTGCGTTGGTTAACCGTGAAACCATAGCGATTAACAAACTCATCACGTAAAATCTTATTATCCCGCTTCCTATCCGGCATTGACTTACCAGGTAGTGTGGACGGAACATACTTCATCTGAGCAGGATCGTCCGGATCAAAATAAGCGTAATACATAATAAACCGGCTATACTGCGTGATATCCGTTTCGGAAGGCTCTCTTCCTAATTTATGACGTAAAAGTACCTTGTACGCTAATCGTGATGATTCAAGAGCTCCTTCCGTGGTCTTAAGAATGTTGGAAGCTCCGTCCGTATTAAATAGTACCCAGTTCCTTCTAATTGCTTTAGATATCTCTTGTTCTAATTCACCTGTCTTTGCGCTAATCTCTTTCACAGTTTCGGCAAAAGTTAATTTAGAATTAGCCATCTTATTAATGAAGGGCTGATCTCTGATAACTCCCAATTGCTCAAGTAAATCCCCAACATAAATCTTCCAGCTCGTTTTATACTGGTCTTTGATCATCCCAAACGGCGATTGAACCACATTCTCTTTTTTATCCAGAAAGGCCTCGCTCGGGTACATCCCTTCGGAAGCCGCAGTAATCGCTGACCACACAGGCATTAATTGATTTAAATCAATTTGATCTATGGAAAGACCGCGCTGTCTAAATATGCTTACTGCATTAAAGAACTCCTTGAGTTTTTCTTGAGCGCGTTTATCCTTAATTTTAGGTAATTGCTCAATAGGATCTACGCTGTTAACAACCTTAAGAAGTTCCGCTTCTTCCGTAAGATTAATCAGCCATTTCTTCCTTAGGGAAGATCCAACGACAATTTCTATGTATACGTCTTTCAAGTAAGGATTGCTTCTTAAATAATCTAGCTGTTCACGATTGACGTCTTTATATGATTTATTGCGATACCATTGCTCTTGCCGCTGACGAACAGCCCCGGCGCTTGCATTAAATAAATACCAAAAACTGCGGATAGCTTCACGTAATGTCACAAGCATGATGGCTATAGAAATCGGCACACTAATGTAAGGAGCAGGCATAGAGTCCCAGGCATAATATGTTGTTACGGCCGTTACACCTAAATTCACAACTGCCCACCAGAAGGCAAATTGACGGAAGAAATACTTCCTATTATTTATTTCATCTACAGTACGTGTACCAGCGTATTGATTACGTGCGCGCCAAATATGTGCAATTAACTTAGGAAACGGCCCGGCTTTAAAGAACCGTGAGAGAATTGATAAAGCCGTTACAATAGCCGCCGAAATAACTGCTCCTTTGAGTAACCAGACTCCACTGATGCCTAAAGCTCCTGCAAAAATAATTCTCCCTAAGATGCTCTTGGGCATTCCTTGCCATCTCGCAAGACTGCCGACCGTATACTGGAAGTAAGCAAAAACCCCGTATAAAGGAATCTTGTATATTTCTAACCCTTCATTCTTATATTTACCAGTTAAGTATGCTTTAATGGGATCAACTATTTTCTGTTCCATATCATCATCGCTGATTTTCAGTTTGTCTTTTATTACAAAACTCTTAAGGCCAGAATCAAAAATAGGATCTTTGTGTTCTTGTTCCATATAAATAAAGTAATCCATTAAATAATCGTCTTTGAGTGAGAAACCGCCGTTTACAGGTTTTCGTTTGCCACCGGCAATGTCTGACCATTTCTTGCCTTGACTGGCAATAATTGCAGAAAGCAGGTTAAGGATCGGCTCAACTTGATCTCCCTGACCCTTGTCAATCAATCCCGCTAAATATTGAATAATGGGTTCGTAATGGGCAAATTGTGGATTAAGCGTATTGATGCGATTCCTGACCACCGGATCAATTCTTACCCCATAAGAAGGAACTGTCACATTGGACGTGACTTTAGGAGCTTTTACATTTCTAAAGAGCAATGAAATGAGCTTCAGTGCCATGAATAAAATAAAAGGAAGCATAAGTGTGATAACGATAATTCCTGTCTCGATAATGCTGACGGCCGGCGTCCATGTTCCTCTTTCCTTTGAATCCAAAATAAAGTTGGAAATCCAATTATTCTGCATGCCTTTATGTAATATGCGCCCATACTCTATGACAGAACCAAAGCCTTTACCGTGATAATCAACCCAATCCACTTTTTTATTTCTATTAGCAATATTATATTTAGGCACATCCTGCACAAAGACTGTGCCGTTGCGTTGCGCCAAGCTCACAGCTTCCTTGTGAGTCATCAAACGAATATGCGGCGCAAGCTCTTTACCAAAACGGGTAAAACTTTCAGCGGTGATTTCACGTCCTTGAGTGAAGTTGTTATTCCATAATCTGCCATCTTCCAAGCGTAAGTCTGAAAGCGTCCAGCGGCCGCGGATATCTTGCTCCCACGTTACAAAGAACCCTTGTAATGGGGCCGCAGTATTAGAGGGCTCTAAATAGTCGGGTGTTAATTTAGCCGTTTGAGCGTCAATCAAGGCCGTGAAATATTGCCCATATGGACTGCGAAGGATCTCATTGGTAGAGGTTAACGCCGGAATAAACCCTTGATCTGCTCTAAAGGATTTGATGGGGAACCCTAAGTTATCAAACATCATTATCTTGGGCAAACTCTTAAGCCATTTAGAACCCTTATGATATTCGGCAAAAAGGCTTCCGTCGGACAAACGGAAGGCGCGACTCTTAATGCTTTCCTTACTCTTGCGGATATCCTTGGTGTCATAAGCAATCACCGGTATTGGGTGGCCGTCCACATCCAAGGCTATGAGAAGGTGAGGATTATCGCTGATAATGACAGTTTCCCGATTGGCATAGAACGCCTCATTTTCCTGCCCAGGCACATAAACATGTGTTTTGACTTCTAAGGGATAGCGATCATCCCCTGTGGTGTTAAATTTAAAGAAACTTATATAACCGCTTTGGGAAACTGCGGTAAATTGATGTTGATCCACCTGATGCCCGCCGTTGAGACGGTGTTGTAATTTTCCATCCCCCTGACGACGGTCATTACCAGATTCTAAAGTAAACACAAAAGGCAGGTCGTTTGTATGTTGTTTCAAATAATTATTTAAGAATGTCCAGCGATTAGTCTCAGGAACCTGATTGAGTTGAGCGCTAAATTGAGGATCAACAAAGCCGCGTTTGTTCTGAATGTAAACAACGCCATTATTGAGTTCTGTTTTTGAAAAAGAATTTATGGTTTCTAAACCATTGCTATCAGTGGCGGTGGCGCCGATGGATATATCGGCAATATCTTCTACCCCAAACCCGTTGGGATAGTAGAAACTATATGCACCACTCAACTTTTTCACGATGCCTGTAGACTCATCGAGAACGCCTGAACGTGGTTCCTGCACATCGCCCAGCGCATTTTTAACTTCAATGTAAGGCGTCTTTAATTCCGATCCGTGATCCAAATAATGACGCACACCCTGATAACGAATGGTACCATCGGCTTGATAAATCTCACTGACCTTCATATTATTAATATCGGCTCTTTCGCCCCTGTTATTAAGCAGCCAGCTTCTATCAATCAACATGCCCCTGGTGCCGTTGGGATTCAACAAATACGTCTCAGCCCCGTCGGCGATCCCGGCCTTGCCCGGTACACCGCGGTAATGTATATAGGACACCTTGGTGGCCACAAATTTACCCTCGACCATCTTTCCCTTGTACATGCACACCATACGGCCGCTGCCGTCTTTAACCATTAAATAAGTGTCCGTTAACCCGTGATGGCTGATGTCCACCTTAATGTAAAGTTTGCCGTCTTGATGTTTTAAAGTCGTGGAGGTTGTAAACGGTTCTTTGTCCCCCACAACCGTTAAGGTCTCAGTGTCCGCCGCATCATAGCGAGAGAAGCCATTGTAATTGGGTTTGCCGACTCTAGCAGTCCTATATTGCTGGCCGTCCCACTCAAGATCATGTTTCTCTACCGTCGTATCATAAGTATCCCATAATTCCTGCCATACTAAACTGGACAAGGTATTATTGCGCTGGGCAAGCTTGTTGGCGCTGGTCACATCAACGTTATTAGGAGCAAAAGATTTTTCTATGAGTCCACCTATGGTGAACTTGTCCGCAGCGGCGTCCTCATACACAACAAACGTGGCGCCTCTTTGCGTGGGCTGGCCATTTAATTCAAAAGTCGGCTTGGTCTCCCCGGCCTTCCATATCTGCTGACCGTCAAAGTCATACGCCCCTTCACTGCTGGGCGTCCATATCGTAACCGTATCCGGAATAATCTTCTTGCCCGTCATCGGGTCTATGTGAGCAGTATAAGATTCCACCGGATGATCACCGTCGTGGTAGACTTCCAGGGTGATCATTTTTTGCGTGATATCAGCCGCCTTATCACCTTCCTTACCATTCCAGACCTCCTTGGTCTTGGTCTCCCATATCAATAAAACCCAGCTGCGTCTCTGGCCTTCGACATACTTTTTATAATAGTTTTGCGGATATACAATGTTTGGAATGTCCGCAACGACGCTGTTTGTCCCGATAGTGATCTTGGCAACACCGTTGGTCCCCATAGTCAGGGCGGTTAAGTACGGTTCTTTATCGCCGCCGCTCTTGGCGTCCACATTGTAGACCTCTGCCTTGTCACCGGGACCGTTGCGGTGAGCATCCTTATACGAATACTCGGTGATGCGTTTTAAGCTGCCTTTTATGATCTCACTGCCAATCTTCCTGCCAGCCAAGTCGTAGATAAACTTGCCACTGCGATATACTGAGCCGTCGGGTCTTAAATCATCCCGTTGAACAAATGTCACATCTAGATTGTCTTTCTTGCCCTTGGTTTTAGTGGTTTTTGCAATGCGGTTAGTGCTCAAATTCCATCCCAGACTGGCAGCCGTAGGAACATTGGTTAGGATCCCCACCGTAGGCAGCGGCCGTCCCGTAACTGCGCCTGGGGAAGGCGCCGCCTGCTGGGCAACAGTAGCGCCCGTCAACCCTGCAGGACGATCGTTCTTGCCGGTCCAAGCTTCACGCAGAGCCCAATAGGCTTCTTTGGGAGTGCCGTCTTCCTTAACGACACCGAAATCTCCTTCATTGGCAAATCCATCACTAAATACGCCCAAGGGGCCGCTGTAAGGTTCCTTCCATTTCTCATCCCTGTATTCCATAAACATAATCCCCAAACACACGCTTGGATCAGCCTTGATCTTATAATTGTTCCAGATAGCTATATCACCGGTGGCCTGCATTCTCTGGTTCTCGACCTTTGTTCTGTTGTCGATGGAATCTCCGCCAACCTCGGAGATATAAGAGAGTAGTTCAGGTCGGCCCACCGCCTGCCGGATGCGTTTGAATTCGTCGATGATGCCGGAAGGATCGATGCCGCGATAGATATTAAAACCAATAATGTCTGCTTCTGAGCCAAGCTGACGGATAATAGAAACCTTCTCACTAAAGGGCACATCCGACATGTCAACGGACGCCTTCACGCCAGGGGCCGCGGTCTTGATCTGATGGATGACGCCTTTCAGATACGGGAAGATGGCTGCCCTGGTCTGTCCCCACCATTCGGGATGTCGTTCGGCCTCATTGGCCACCACAACAAATCCTTTTTCCAAATAATTCTTATTTCTGGCCACGTAATCGGACGCGCGGCCGCTGGTGATATCGGCGGGCGAAATGCCGATGATCGGCTTCAGGTTAAAACGATCCAATTCGCCCAGAAAATTGGTGGAACCAACGGTCTGATAGGTACGCACATGGGAAGAACCGCTATTGGCAATCGTCGGTATATCACCTGTATGTGAATCCCAATCTGTATTTTGCTCATCATAGCTTAAGTTGAATCCTCTAAAGCCAATTGTATCCAGTTGTGACGGCAGCACGGCATTATTGACCGGCACCAGCGGCATGGTGGCTATATCCAGCGGTTCGGCTGCCTGCGCTGGGCCTATGCCTAAAAGCGTATCCAAAACGTTACCTGCTTGCTGGACGAGATTGCCAAGATTTCTTGGAATAAATGCGCCTTGGCCGGCAGGTATGGGTTCTAGAATTTTAAATACATCGTAAAGTTTCTTCATCTCGGTCTTACCGGGGCCGGTTGGGATTTGGATTTCCATAGGACCGGGATAAATAGTTTCTTCGGTGCGTTCAACCTTGCCTTCAGGTGTTACATATTCTTCAATGACGCGTATCAAACGTTCTATACCCATGTCTAATAATTGCTGTCTTCCCTCTATAATTTGCTTAACCGTCCAATATCCAGTCTTTCCTGGAATAGTAACATCGCCCTTTTCATCTGTTTTGTTATCTTCCACAAACTGATAACGCGTGCGGGCCATGTTATGCATAATGACTTTTCCTGTCCAACCAAGGTGCAGCCTGCCGATTTCTTTACGGTCTTTGTCATAAACAACGGTATATTTACGGCCATCAGGAGTTTCCTCTTCTCTTAGGAATCCGTCTTCCCATGTGGCTTTGGCATTCAAGGTTTTTTCATCGAGATCAAACCCTTTCGGCCCTGATACCCAGCCGAAGCCCATCTCGGCCTGGATGGCCGCTCTGGTGGGCTCAACAATCACTGGGAATTGGCTGGCCATGCCGGCGCCTAATTTCGCTGTATATTGAGGCAATGGCAATATAATCATGGTTTCGCCGCTGCCTAAGACAACTCTCCTGCCATCTTTCTTGAACCAATAAATACCCGTGGCCTCATCGCCTTCAATACCTGCCGCTCGCAATTCTTCCTTAGAGATAAACATAATCGGTGCGAAAATACGGTCTTTGATATATTGTTTATAGGCGGCTTCATCGATGCCCATGAAACCTTTGCCATCGAAGAAAATCAATTTAGCGAATTGATTGGTGAGAATATATAAATCACGGCTAATTTCTTGCTGAGATGGAACAATCAAATTCCCTTCCCTGTCAATCAAAGCTCTTAATGGTCTTAAAGATGCGTCAATATCCAGAAAACTCGCTATGCTGCCATTAGTGCCGGCGCTCTTTGGAATAAAGGTTTCATCCGTGCTATTTAATGGGATGGGGATGGGATTTAAACGAACCTTGCTGTGACGTCCTCGGGCAAAAATGTTCTTTTCCAGAGAACCACCCGGCTGACCTTTGGTATTTACCCCAACGGTTCCGTCCAGACCTTTGTATTCGCTGCGGCCGACAAGAGTACCAATCACGTTGCCGCGCATGTCGCGCTCCACACCTAAAGCAACTACTTTCCCATCACGTTTAATAACTTCCGCATTACCGCCGAAAGCATAAACACCTTTAATGTTCTTAGCAAAAATATTGAGGCGGTTCAACAAGCGTAAATTAGCGCCAAAACGATCAGCAGTGGGGGCAGCCTCAAAGTTAAATTTGACTTTGCCATAGTCAGCGCCCACACCAATAGAAGCGAATTCCTCGTCGCGAGCGCCAAAGATACTGTCCTTGGCCGCTTCACGGTTCCCTGCCACATAAACCATCCAGTTTTCGTTAATCTTATGAGTTATGGTAACCTTCTGATAATTAGCTGCGTCATCCGCTGTCAAACGTACGCCGCGGCTTGAAACAGCCTCATTAGTTAAAAGATCATAGAAGGTCACCGTATCATTCTTGGCGGCATGGCCAGAGGCAATACCAGCTTCCAGAATGATCTTATTCACTTTGTTCGTACCCAAGTCGTAATCAATGATGCCGCTTAAAGCTTTAATGGTATTGTCAGTGCCTTGCACATTGGCGCGAATAAGACCGGTTATCCCTATGTAAATGCGATCACCGCTATAACCGATGGAATCCATCACTAAGAAGTACTTGTGTTTTACATCTGTATAGGTGTTATCCGGCGTCTGGTCAAATCTATCGCCATAGACATAGCCTAATTTAAGGCTATTCATAAGGTTCTCCGCTTGAGTCGGTGTCATGTCAGCACCGACGATCATGTAATTGTTCTGGTAACTGTTATCAAAGGCCCTTAAGGTTCCGAAGTTCAAATTAAACTTACGGCTTAGATCGGTAACCATATAATTCTGGTTGGCAACCCCTTTGGCGATTTCTTCTCTGTTGGCAGATTCAATACGATTGACCGCCACGACATCTTTAAGGACAATGCGTGTACCATCAGGTAAATAAATGCTGTTGCCCATAATCGTTATTTGTGTCTGCGGGCCACGATTATTGGCAAAGAACCTGTTAACGACCTCCAACAGGTCGCGGCGATCTTTAGCACTTAAGTTGGATTTAGCAATGACCTGCATCATCTTTTCTTTCAGGGCTTGTACCTTCCCTTCAGTGGCTTTGAGATCTTCGTTGGCCTTAACAACAAAGTCGCTAACCTTATTGGCCAATCTGTCATACTCTTTCTGCGCAGATTTGAGATCTTTAATATCATGAAGTTTCAGACGAACGGCGCCGTTGGCATTGTTCATTTGATCGAGCATATCGCGTAAAGGATCGCGGCCAAAGCCTGTGCGAGAAGCAGCTGTCTGTAAAGCGGCCAGACCATTTTTTAATTCAAAGGCATTGATGGCCTGCAATTTCGCCTGCAAAGCAGGTGTGTACAATTTCCCTT